>CAYLHS010000035.1:0-22113 GCA_964383535.1 uncultured Acidimicrobiia bacterium | reverse complement strand
AAGTCGACGCGGCCAAACGCGAAGCCCGGCGTGCGGGCGAGGACGTGATCGATCTCGGATTCGGGAATCCCGACATCCCGTCCCCGCCGATTGCCGTCGAGAAACTGGTCGAGGCGGCCAGGAACCCGAGGAACCACCGCTACTCGGCATCCAAGGGAATACCCAATCTCCGCAAGGCGGTCGCCGGCCGATACCGCCGGCGTTTCGGCGTCGATGTGGATCCCGAGACGGAGGTCATCACGACGATCGGCGCCAAAGAGGGTCTTGCGCACCTGATGTGGGCGCTCGTTCGACCGGGCGACGTCGCGCTCGTCCCGGAGCCGAGCTATCCGATCCACATCTACGCCGCCGTGCTCGCGGGTGCGGAAGTGCGTCGAGTGCCGCTCGGCCTCGGGGAGGATTTCTTCGATCGGCTCCGCGCGGTCTTCTCCGACACGTGGCCCCGTCCCAGGGTGATTCTCACGTCCTTCCCGCACAATCCGACGACCTCGTGTGTCGATGTGGACTTCTTCGAGCGCCTCGTCGCATTTGCACTGGAGAACGAGGTGATGCTCGTCCACGACTTCGCGTACGCCGACATCTCCTTCGACGGATACGTTCCGCCGAGCCTTCTCGAGGTTCCCGGCGGCAAGGACGTAGGAGTCGAGCTCTACACGATGACCAAAGGACACTCGATGGCGGGATGGAGAGTGGGTTTTGCAGTCGGCAACAGCGAGATGATCGCGGCGCTTGCGAAACTCAAGTCCTACCTCGACTACGGCACGTTCCAGCCGATCCAGATCGCATCGATCGTCGCGTTGAACGAAGGTGACGAGTATGTCAACGAGGTCAGAGACATCTACAAGGCGCGCCGCGACACCCTCGTCGAGGGTCTCGCACGAGCGGGCTGGGATATCCCTCGGCCAAAGGGGACCATGTTCGCGTGGGCGCCCCTCCCGGCAGGATTCGAAGAGGTGGGCTCCCTCGAGTTTGCCTTCCAGCTCCTCGAGGACGCGAAGGTGGCGGTCAGTCCCGGCATCGGATTCGGCCCACACGGCGAAGGTTTCGTCCGGTTCGCGCTCGTCGAGAACGAGCACAGGATCCGTCAAGCCGTGCGCGGCATTCGGAAGTTCCTCGAAGAAGCCTGAGGCGATCGTGCCGGCCTCGCCGGCCGTGCCTCGCACCTCGGATCGGTCGCGCCGACCGCCGCGGGGCGAGCAGTACGCTCTACCGATTCGTCTGTCATGCGGTACGACATACGGGATACGAGGTACGAGTTCTTTTCCGGACTAGTCCAGTGAAGAACTCAGTGGGATGTACGCGTGCTGCGCGTACTCCTTCACCATCCTGTCAGACGAGAAGTCCGTGATCGTCGACCGTATCGCTTCGCGCATCATCGCTACCCAGCCGCGGGGGATGCCGTCCTCGTCCCTGTCGTAGTAGGTGGGAACGACTTGGTCCTGGAGAGTCCGGTAGAGCGCGATGGCGTCTTCATTGTCCTGGGCATCGTGGTCGCCGTTGCCCCACTCGAGACCGAACGCCCACCCGTTGCGACCATTGTGACCTTCGAGCCACCACCCATCCAGAATGGAGAGATTGAGGCCCCCGTTCATCGCCGCCTTCATGCCGGAAGTGCCCGACGCCTCGAGTGGTGGCCGTGGGTTGTTCAGCCACACGTCAACGCCCTGGACGAGATACCGGGCGATCCGCATGTCGTAATTCTCCAGGAAGTGCACATGGCCGTTGAGCTCCGGAGTTCTCGACAGCTCGACGATCCTCCGAATGAGACCCTGGCCATTCTGATCGGCCGGATGGGCTTTGCCGGCGATGAGTATCTGAACCGGCCTGTCGGGGTTGGTGAGGATCGCCTGGAGCCACGGAAGGTTGTGGAACAGCAGGAGCGCCCTCTTGTAGGTGGCGAACCTGCGAGCGAAGCCGATCGTGAGCCAGTTGGGCGACAGGATGCTCGCGACCGCTCTCAGCTCGTCGGGGGAGGCTCCGTGACGGGCGCGCTGGCGGAGAATGCGACCCCGCGCGAAACGAGACAAGAACTCCTTCTCTCGTGTGTGGCTTTGCCACAGGCGCGCATCTGTCAGCTCGTCGAGTCGCGTCGCCTGCGTCGGGTCATCGATGAGGACATCGCGCCACTTGCGTCCGTAGACCTCGGAGAGCGCCCTCTGATGTGCCCGACTGAGCCAGGTCGGTGGATGTACGCCATTGGTGATCGACGCGGCCTGGCCTGAGAGGAGATGGGCCCAGTCGCGTCCGACGATCTCACCGTGGCGGGAGCTCACCCCGTTGACATACCCGGACAGCCGGATGGCGAGGGCGGAGAGGTTGAAGTGGTACTCATCACCCTCGTGTGCGGCCCCGAGTGAGGCGAGGCGGCTCATATCGATGGACATGCGGGAGGGCATCGTGCTCAGGTACTTCTCGACGAGCGGAAAGTCGAACACTTCGTTGCCGGCAGGGACCGGCGTGTGCAATGTGAACGACGTGGTCGACTTGATCTGCTGCATGGCCCGATCAGGCGTCGATCCTCCGGCAACGAGCCGGGAGGTTCGTTCGAGGAGGCTCAAGGCGGCGTGCCCTTCGTTGACGTGCCACGCCGTCGGTTCGATCGAGAGGGCGTTGAGCACCCGTACAGAACCGACTCCTAGCACATACTCCTGCACGAACCGCATCTCACGGCCGCGAACGTACAGGGTGTGCGTGATGGGACGATCGGCGTCGTCGTTCTCCGGGAGATCTGTGTCCATGAGCAGAATCGGCACACGACCGACCTGAACCTTCCATACACCGACTCTCACGGATCTGCCGGGCATCTCGATGTCGATCTTGAGCTGTCCTCCCGTCGGGCCGGCGACCTGTTGGATCGGGAGGCGGACAGGATCGACGACGGGGTAGGTGTGCTGCTGGTCGCCTACCGCATCGACCTCCTGCCGGAAGTAGCCACGGCGGTACAGCAAACCGGTCGCGACGAATGGGACGCCGAGATCAGAGGCCGACTTGGCGTGGTCACCTGCGAGCACACCGAGCCCCCCCGAGTACGTCGGGAGGAGGTTCTCGACTCCGTACTCTGCACACAGATAGGCAATCGGGCCGACTTCGTCACCGGCGTTCGATGCCCACCAGGTGTCGTTCCCTTTCATGTAGTCGTCGAACCGGGTGATCGTCTCTCCATACGTGTCCTGGAAGTCACCGCTGTTCTCGAGGTTGCGCCACGTCGTTCGATCGACCGCCAAGAGCAGTTCGATCGGGTTGTGGTAGCGAGCCCACGTATCGGCGTCGATCATTCGCCACAGGTGGCTGCCACCGGCCCAGGTCCACCAGAGGTTGTAGGCCAGATCGTACAGGCGGGGGAACGCAGGCGGGATGGGGAGTTCCGCGGTAGCGAGGACGGGTACAGGTACGTTCTTCACAGCCCGGGCAGGTTAGTCGTCGTCGCGGACCCGCTGCGCACCGGGTACTGTGGCTGCGGAGGTCCAGCATGGCATTTTCAAACGGAGTTGCGGACTTTCGCTCCGACACCGTGACTCGGCCCACCCAGGCGATGCGCAGGGCGATGGCGGAGGCCGAAGTGGGCGACGATGTGTATGGGGAGGATCCGACTGTCAATGTGCTCGAGCGGGAAGCCGCGGAGGCCGTGGGCAAGGAAGCGGCCGTGTTCACGCCGACGGGCAGTATGGCCAACCAAGTGGCACTGAACACGCTCGTGAGACCGGGAGACGAGGCGTTGTGTGTCGCGAACGCGCACGTCCGGCAGTATGAGGTTGGTGCCGCCGCCGCGATCTCGGGGGTCCAGTTCCGTACCATCGACTCGAGCGACGGATCGATTCGACCGGAAGACGTGGAGACCGCCGTGATGGGTGCCGGGTATCATCTGCCACGTGTCGGACTCCTCGTCTGGGAGAACCCGCTGACCGCATCCGGCGGCACCGTCGTTCCCATCAAGACCATGGAAGCGACATCGGGGGTCGCTCGACGACACTCCGTCCCCATACACCTCGACGGTGCGCGCATCTTCAATGCTGCATTCGCACTCGGAGTCTCTGCCGAACGTATCGCCGATCAGGCCGACACCGTGATGTTCTGCTTCTCGAAAGGTCTGGGCGCGCCAGTCGGATCCGTGCTCTGCGGGACGTCGGATGTCATCGAGGAAGCCCGATACCGGAGAAAGCGGCTGGGTGGCGGCATGCGTCAGGTCGGTGTGCTCGCGGCCGCTGCAAGGGTTGCGTTGCACGATCGGGACCATCTGCGCGACGATCACGTGCTGGCGCGAAGCCTCGCGGAGGAGTTCTCGTCGAGGTTCCCCACATCGGTCGACCTTGCGCACGTGCAGACCAACATGGTGATCGTTGATGGGCGAGTGTTCCCCTTCACAGTCGAGCGGTTGGTGAAGTCGCTCGCCGACGTGCATGTGCTGGTCGGGGACCTGTCACCCGGAATTCTCCGCTTCGCGTTGCACCAAGATGTGGACGCCGGCGACGTGGAGAAGGTGCTCCAAGTCGTCGATAGGCTCACGTAACGGGGAGAGGCATCGTAGGGTCATACCCGCCGTGCGTTTTTCCATTCTGTTCCCGGGACAAGGCAGCCAGTTCGTCGGGATGGGTGCCGAACTCTTTGATATGCGATCCGATCTCCTTGGGGATGTCGCGGACGACATCCTCGGCTGGTCACTGCGCGACGTCTGCCTGAACGGTCCTGATGAGGAGCTGACGAGCACGGACAAGGCACAAGTGGCTCTGTTCGCCCTCGCCTACGCGACCTGGGCCGAATTCTCACGTCTTCTCGACCGGGTGCCATCGGCGTCGGCAGGTCATTCACTCGGTGAGTACACCGCCCTCGCGGCGGCGGGTGCGTTCGACTACCAGACGGCGTTGCGGCTCGTGGCGCTTCGGGGAGAGGCGATGGCGCGAGCGGCGGCCGGGGAGTCCTCGGGGATGGCGGCACTGATCGGTGTCGATCAAGCCGGGGCCGAAGTCGTGTGCGAGCGACGACGCTCGGACGGGGGACGACTCTGGGTTGCGAACATCAACGCACCCGGGCAGATCGTCGTCGCGGGAGGTAGGGACGACATCGAGTGGGTCGTCGAGCAGGGGAGATCTCTGGGTGTCCGTCGCGTGATCCCGCTCAACGTGGCCGGCGCGTTTCACTCACCGTTCATGGCTGGGGCCGCGGCAACCGTCGAGGCGGCGGTACGAGAAGTGGCGATCGGGTCCTTTTCCTTTCCGGTATACGCAAATGTGACGGCGCGCCCCTACTCTGAGAATCAGGCTGCGGACCTCCTCGGCCGCCAGGTCGTCGAACCGGTGAAATTCGCCGAATCGATCGCTGCCATGAACGTCGACGCTTTCGTGCATGTCGGACCCGGCGACGTGACCGCAGGAATGGCGAGACGAACGGTGCCCGACGCCTCCGTGCTGGTTGCGTCGGATCCGGACTCGTGGGAGGACGCTGCACAACGACTGAACGAGGGATGATGGCGAACGCGACGATCACAGGATGGGGAAGGTGTACGCCTCCGACGATCCTGACCAACGAAGACCTTGAGAAGCTGACCGATACATCCGACGAGTGGATCACGACACGCACGGGAATCAAGGAGCGGCGGATCTCGCACGTTTCGACCTCTGAGATGGCGGAGGTGGCCTCGCTGAGGGCGATTGCCGCCGCCGGGCTCGAGCCCTCCGACATCGACCTCATCATCCTGACGACGTGTACGGGCGATACGGTCATTCCCAGCCCGGCCACCCTCCTCCAGGCGAAGCTGGGTGCTACCCACGCCGCCGCCTTCGACATGAACGCGGCGTGCTCTGGGTGGATCTACGGGCTCCACGTCGCTGGGCAGATGATCAAGTCGGGTGTTCACCGGAGAGTCCTGCTGGTGGCGTCCGAGAGACTCTCCCACTACATCGACTTCACCAACCGGAACACCGCCGTGCTGTTCGGCGACGGGGCAGGGGCTGTTGTGCTGGAGCCTGCCGACTCCGACGAGGGCCTTCTATCGGCAGCCATTGGCACGGATGGCGACGCCGCTTCGCTCCTGTGGGTCCCCGGTGTCGGCACGTCAGGTGACAGATATCAGAGCGAAGATCGTTCGAAGTACGGAGTCATAATGGACGGTCCCGGGGTCTTCAAGAGGGCCGTCAAGGCCATGGGTGCCGCGGCAACCGAGGTGGTTGAGGCTGCAGGACTCAAGCTCAAAGACGTAGATCTCCTCATTCCGCATCAGGCGAACATCAGGATCATCGACGCGACGGCCCGGCGACTCAAACTCGCCGAGGGCCAGGTCTTCATCAACATCGCCCGATACGGCAACACATCGGCGGCGACGATCCCGATGGCGCTCACCGAGGCACTCGAGGAAGGGCAGGTCCATCCGGGAGACAACATCGTGTTCGCCGCGTTCGGCGCGGGCCTCACCTGGGCGGCAGCCGTCGTGCGGTGGGGGAATCGGGTGACTCCGATCGCAACCTCGAACGCCGAACTCCCACCGTACGCCGGAGACGTCTTCGATCTGTTGGATCCCAACGTTCAGTTCTTCGGGAAGGGCGTCTGACTGTGGGCCGAGTTGCGTTGGTAACCGGGGGATCGCGAGGCATCGGGCGCGCGATCGCGCTCGAGCTCGCTCGAAGGGGGAACGCCGTCGCCGTCAACTACCACAGCAATGAGGTGGCGGCCTTCGAGGTCGTCGACGAGTTGAAGTCGGCGGGTGGAATCGGGATTGCGGTTCGGGCGGACGTTGGCGACTCCGTCGACGTTGCCACGATGTTCAAGACCGTGTCAGAAGGGCTCGGGCCGATCGAGATCCTGGTGAACAACGCCGGGATTCGTCGAGATACCCTGCTGCCGAGGATGGGGGTGGACGCGTGGGATGACGTCGTGACGACCAATCTGACCTCGGTCTACTTGTGCACGAAGGCGGCCCTCCGCTCCATGCTGCGCGCGAAATGGGGCAGGATCGTGACGATCGGGTCGGTGGCCGGTATCTCCGGGAATGCCGGGCAATCGAACTACGCGGCTGCCAAAGCCGCCGCGATAGGATTCTCGAAATCCGTCGCGAAGGAAGTCGGTTCGCGTGGTATCACGGTGAATGTCGTCGCTCCGGGATTCGTGGAGACCGACATGACGGATGATCTCTCCGACGATGTGAAGGCTGCTGCTACGGCCTCGATTGGCCTGAGGAGGTTCGGGACGCCGACCGAGATCGCCAGCGCGGTCGGCTATCTTGCATCGGACGAAGCTTCGTACATCTCGGGACATGTGCTCGTGGTGGACGGAGGATTGGCTCTCTAGGGAGGAACTATGGATCGAGCAGAAATCGAGAGCAGGCTCACAACCCTTCTGGTGTCTGAACTGGGCCTCGACGAGGCGAAGATCAAGCCGGACGCGAAGTTCGAGACGGATCTGGAGGTCGACTCGCTGGGAGTTGTCGAACTCCTCATGGCGATCGAGGATGAATTCAGTGTGACGATCCCGGACGAGGAAGCAGAAGGCATCGGCACGGTCGGCCAGGCCGTCGATGTGGTGGCCGCAAAGCTCGGAGCCTGAACCCGATGGGTCGCCGTCGGGTCGTCGTCACAGGACTTGGAGTGCTCAGCCCTGTAGGGAGCACTGTCGACGAGTACTGGGCTGCGCTCTTGGCAGGTCGCTCGGGTGTCGCTCCCATCACGCAGTTCGACGCGTCCGGGTTGCCGGTGCAGTTCGCCGGCGAGGTGAAGGACTTCGATCCCGAGGACTTCATGGATCGAAGGACGGCTCGCCGCATGGACCGTTTCGACCAGTTCTTCTACGCGGCGACCGTCCAAGCGATGCGCGACGCCGGCATCGACTACGTGGACGATCCGGAGCGAGGGGCCCGCGCGGGCGCCGTCGTCGGCTCCGGCATCGGTGGTCTCTCCTCGATGGAGGAGGGCATGGATACCCTGCGCACCCGTGGGGCGGACCGAGTGTCTCCATACCAGGTGACCCGGCTCATCGCGAACATGGCGGCGGGCGACGTCTCGATAGGGTTCGGGCTCCTCGGACCGGTTACGTGCACGGTGACCGCATGTGCCGCGTCGGCCAACGCCATCGGCGATGCCGCAGAGATCATCAGACGTGGTGCGGCGGATGTGATGGTCGCGGGTGGTTCGGAGGCCCCGATCTGCGAGTTCGGCGTCGCCTCGTTCGCCCAGGCCCGAGCGGTGAGTACCCGCAACGACGACCCACAGGGTGCGTGTCGTCCCTTCGATGCCACGAGAGACGGCTTCGTCATGGCCGAGGGGGGAGGATCGCTGGTGCTCGAAGAGCTCGAGCATGCCAAGTCGAGGGGAGCCGACATCTATGCGGAGATACTCGGGTACGGCATGTCCTCGGACGCGTACCACATCACCCTCCCTCGCCCTGGTGGTAGCGGTGCAGCGCGAGCAATGCAGGCAGCGCTCGACGATGCGGGGCTGGACTCCTCACAAGTTCACTACATCAACGCGCACGGGACGTCGACGCCGGCGAATGACGTCACCGAGACCGCGGCCATCAAGATGGTTTTCGGTGACCACGCACGCACCGTCGAGATCTCGTCGACGAAGTCCATGACCGGACACCTGCTCGGTGGCGCCGGGGCCGTCGAGTCGATCGCCTCGATTCTGGCGATGCGGCACGGTGTCATACCGCCAACGATCAACTACGTCCATCCAGATCCTGAATGCGACCTCGACTACGTGCCGAACGAGCCGAGGGAACGCGACATCCACGTGGCGATGAGCAACTCGTTCGGGTTTGGTGGGCACAACGCAGTGCTCATCTTCGGAACACACCGCTGACGGGGACGGTTTCCATCGTGATCGTCCATCTGGTGAGACATGGCGAAGTCCGCAACCCTGATGGTGTGGTCTACGCCGCCCTACCGGGGTTTCCTCTCACCGACAGAGGCGTCGCTCAGGCCCGCGAGGCAGCGAGACGCCTTGCGTCCCGACCAGTCGTCGCTGTCTGGTCCTCGCCGCTCGAGCGGACGGTGCAGACGGCGGCCGAGATCGCCGCGTGCCACCGCCTCGACGTCCTCACCGACCATGCTTTCGCGGAGTGGATGCTCTCCGATCGCTGGGCCGGGATTCGGTGGGTGGACCTTCCGCTCGAAGAGCGCGAGGCCTATCTCTCGACACCGTGGGACCTTCCGTTCGCACCGGAGTCGGTCACCGAGATGGGGGACAGAATGAAGCGTGGCATTGAAGCTGTCTCCGAGCGGGCCGAGGGCGACATCGTCGTCGTCTCGCACATGGATCCGATTCAGGCGGGCCGCCTCGCGCTCCTCGATCTGCCTCCAGAGAGGTTTCTCGTCGACCGTCCCTCGCACGCAGAGATCGTCTCGCTTGCCCGCGAGACGGTGTGGCACGAGCGAGAACGATGGACTCCGTCGTTGAGGTCGGAGTCGTTCCCTCCACCGACCGTCTGAACCAATGTGCCGAGACAGGTATCATGACATCGAGACCATGCCACTCGACGAACGGGAACAGCGAATCCTCCAGGAGATCGAGAAGGGCCTGTACGCGCAGGATCCGTCGCTCGCGCGCAAGGTCGGGCGCCTCAACAAGGTTGCCTCGCGCCGCAGCATCATCGCCGCAGTGACGTTCGGTGTCGGTCTGGCGGTCACGCTCGCGACCTTCGCGTTCAACCCGTGGCTCGCGCTGGGTGGATTCGTCCTGATGGTGCTCGCAGGAAGTGCATTCGTCCAGGCTCGACGAGCCGCTGGAACCTCCAAAAACACTGGTTGGATGGGCCGTTTTCGCGATGGCGGTTCGAATCGGCAGTGACCTGTTCGGCACGCTAGAGTGAGGCCCCCGGCGAGCGGGCCGGAGTGGTTGAGGCGGCGGCCGCGATGGCCGCCATTACATCGGGAGCAGCTTCGTGGAAGGATTCACGGCCCAACAAGCTTGCAATCTGACTGGTTGCACGCCACACCAGTTGCGGTACTGGGATCGTGTCTCTCTCCTCCAGCCATCCATCCAGACAACGGGGGGCCGCCCGGGTGTCCGGCGCCTCTACTCGTTCAGAGATCTCGTCGCGCTGCGAGTCATTCGAAGCCTCCTCGACAACGGCATGTCGGTGCAGCGTGTTCGACGGGCGTGGGACTACCTGCGTCGGAATGGAGCAATGGAACGCCACCTGGCCGAGGTGAAGCTGATCACCGACGGCCAGAGCATCTTCTCCATCGCGGAGGACGAGGGCCAGCTCCTCGATGCGCTTCGAGGGGGGCAGCTTGCCTTCTTCGTCGCGATCGACTCGATCACCAGGGAAGTCGAAGACGACGTCACGAAGTTCGAGTTGGACCGCGAGCGATTCCTCGAGATGATCCGCCGCAGCGAGGAAGGCGTGGAGGAGGAAGCCACCGGATCCTGATTGGCGGGCTATCTTCGGATCAGTGATCGGAGCCTCATGCGTGCCCTGAGCCTGTTTCCGATTGGATGAATCGTCTTCAGGTAGGACTCTGTTTCGATGAACGACCGGGTCGCGGCGGCGACGACCGTGCCGTCGAGGTGATCGGATCGGCCAAACCGTTCCTGCGTCACACCTACGGCCAAAGGGACCATCGATCTGTGAACGGACTCGGCGACCTCGAGAGGTGTTGCCGCCGGTGATGGCTCCCTCTTGAGATCATCGAGGTGGTCGACCAGCTCTTCCCAGGCCGCCGAGACCTCACCGCGCTTGAGGCGTGCCAGGCGTCGTCGCCGTCTCGCGGTCTTGATCAGCAGCGGCGAGGACACGATCAGGAGCAGCGCAAGAAGAACGATGCGGGTCGGTGTGAGGAAGGGACCATCGGCGGTCGGCACATCACCACCGGACCCGAGTGGCACGTCGGGGCGTTCACCGAAATCGGGGGTGAATTCCCGGCCACTCGACGCGCTGTCGGAGGGCGAGGTGGTGTCGGTCTCCTCGGGTGGCGGTGGTATGTACTGACGGGCATCGAATCCCACGAGACCAACGGTGGAGCCTCCGGTTCCACCTCCGCCCGGTGTCGGATCGAACCTGACCCACCCCTGGTTGTTCATCCACAACTCCACCCATGCGTGCGCGTTGCGGTCTCGCACGACGATCGTACCGTCGGGTTGCACCTGGCCGGGTCCGAAGCCGGTCACGACACGCGACGGGATGTTGATGGTTCTGGCCATCACCGCCATCGCGGTGGCGAACTGCTCGCAGTAGCCGGTTCGGTATGAAGGACTGTCGGTGGTGAAGAGCCAGTCGGCGAGGTTCGTCGCGCTATGGCCGGGATCGATGTCCGTCGAGTACGTGAAGTTGTTCGGGTCGCGAAACCAGGCCTCGAGAAGGAGTGCCTTCTCGAACGTGCTCGTGCCGTCTGCCGTCAGTTCCCGAGCTTTCGTCTGGATGATCGGATCCAGTCTGGGGAGTTCGAGGTCCGCCGAGAGCGACGCGGGATGGTTGACGGCAGGGGTGGGTACCGCGTGGCCGTCAAACACGCCCTTGTCCGCTGCCTCCTGGAAGATGGGAGTGAGCGTTCCGCCCGTACTCGCCAGTACGTCGATGTCAGGAGTCGGGACGAGTGCCGCTTCTTGGTAGGTGAGGTTCTCGAACGAGAAGAGGTTGAACTGGACGGCGCCGTCGGTCCGCACGCCGTAGCTGTCGTTGAAGATCGCCAGATCCGATCCCAGCCAGGTGGGGGAGTAGAGCACGGGGAGGAAGTTCTGGGTGAGGCTGGCAATCCGCACAGACGCGGACACCGGAGTGGTCGGTCCGAAGAACGCCATCTCAGGGTCTTCCCACGTGTCGGCGCCGGGGCTCTTGACGTCCCTCTCTCTTGGTATCCAGTTTCGACCGTCGAACTCCTCCAGTGTGATGAGTTCCCAATACAGGGTGGACGGATCGACATCGCCTTCGACCCGAGCCGTGAACACGGGGGTGTCGGTGGGGGACAGGAGGTCCTGGTGGATGCTGGTGAACAGGTTGTATGAGACGCCGACGAGCACGCCGCCTCCCAGACCGGTGTGGCTTCGCCAGTCGACGAGGCCACTTGCAGGAATCGCGTTCTCGACCACATGCACGCCACCGAACGCGAGCGCGACCGATGAGATCACGAACAGCGCGGGGTAGACGAAGGGTGAACGAATCGTGTGCGACGATCGCATGTGGAGCGTCGAGTCGAGCTGGCTGTCGTGAGCGATCGCCCACAGCACCAGCGCCATGACGATCAGGAAGGCAACCGTCCATGGTGTCTCTCCGCCGTCTTGATCGATGACCGCGAGCTGGAGATAGAAGAGGAGCGGTGGGAGGAGCGCGACGACCGGATGGTGTGTTCGGATACCCCACGCGATGAGCGCGGCGAGCACCCAGAAGACGGCTGTCAAGATGATGACGAGACCAGCAACGGGAGTGACAGGCGCAACTCCTGAGCGGATGATCAAGATACCGAGGTCGAGCTCGGATCGGAACGCGTGGAGTGATTGGGCGGTCGGAAGGATGCCGGCGACCAGTGTGCTCGGGATCACGATCCTGAGCGTGACGACAAACAGCGCCGCCAGATTGGCGAGCAGCATCGACCAGCGGCTCCGCATGGCCCACGTGATGGTCGTCCCCATGATCGCGCCGGCGACGACTGCCACCTGCCAGGGTGCGCCCTCGACGGTGGGTCTGAGGAGTCGACCGAGCCGCAGCAGGGCGAGCGCCACTCCGGCGCCGCCGGCTAGCCAACTCCAGCGGTTGCCCACTGCATACCTCTCATCCACGCTTGTGCCCATTCCTCTCCCGGGTGGACGGACACGATGGTGGCTCCGCCCTGACCGAAACCTCCGGGTACCGGCCTCTGGCTGACGGTGAGCAGCACGACAGCGCCGGCATGGTGGGTCAGGTGCCGTATCACCGACCCGACCTGCGCATCTGGAGCTCCCGTCACGATGACGAGCGTTCCCCCGAGGCCTTTCACCCGAAGGCGACCCGCCGCGGTTCCGAAGTCGAGACTTCTGAGGGGTTGGAGCACTGCAAGCGCGTGCATCGCCGCCTGGTAAGGATTCTCCTCGAGTCCCGTCAGCTCACCGCCTGCCCATAGGTTCGCGCCGAATCCTGCTCTGAAGAAGTGGTGAACCGCCGAGGCCGCTCCACGTACCGCCGTCTCGAAGGCTTCGGGATTGGCGTACGAGGAGGCTCTGGGATCGACCACGACGAGCGCACGGGGTTCCCACGGAGCCTCGAACTGGCGGATCATCAGCTCATCCCTACGGGCGGTCGTGGGCCAGTGCACTCGCCGCAGATCGTCGCCCGTCTGATACTCGCGCAGGCTGAAGAAGTCCTCGCCTCCCCGCCGAACGGACTCGGCTCGTGTCGCCTGGAGCGACGGATCCGCGCCTCGCAGAGTCGGCAGGCCCGTGAGCCGCTCCACCCGCGGGTACACGACGAGCCGGTCGACTGCGCCGATGGGTTCGCCGACCCTGACGAACCCGAAGGGATCGGTCTTCGACACCAACGTTGGGCCGACTTCGTGAATGCCTCTCGTATGGCAGCTCACGTCGTACACACCGGAGTAGGCGATCCCAGGGGTCAGAGAGGGGACGCGGAACCGTGCGCTCCCCAGTTGCTTGATCTCGTCCTCGATGACGGCGTATCTGACGGCCTTCGATTCGGTTGTCGCCAACAACTCGACGGTGACCGAGTCTCCCTCACTCACCAGCGCGGGATGAAGACGGCGGGCGACGGTAACACCCGAGAGGCTTCCCCGGACCGTCAACCACCCGACCACCACGGCGGCGACGAGGAGGAGGGCGAGAGCAACGAGTTCGACGTCACCCAGAATTGCCCACAACACCAGGAGCGCCAATGCCGCCCCAAGTGCTGCCCACCCCCACTCGGTGATCTTCACCCGGTTCTACCTCCAGGTATCCGGACGTGCTGGAGCACGCTGTCGATGACTTCTCCGACGGTCGTACCCCTCATCAGTGCCTCGGGACGAAGCATCATTCTGTGCTCGAGCACGGGCCTCGCGATGGCCTTGATGTCGTCGGGTGTCGCGAAGTCGCGGCGGTGTATCGCCGCCCTGACCCTCGCCACCCGCTGCAAATGGAGCGCTGCTCGGGGCGACGCTCCCAGCAACAACTCGCTGTGCCGCCTCGTTGCCTCGACGACATCGACGATGTAGGCCTGCAACGAGGTCGCCACGTGGATGTTGCGGGCGATGTCGGCCAGTTCGAGGACGTCGGCGGACGTTGCAACAGCGCCAAGGTCGCCGAAACTGGAGTGTCTCCCGTGCGTTTCGAGCATCTCCATCTCTTTGGCGTGCACGGGGTAGCCGACCACAAGGCGCATCATGAATCGGTCGAGCTGGGATTCGGGAAGCGGGTAGGTACCTTCGTGCTCGAGAGGGTTCTGGGTCGCGATCACTATGAAGGGAGGCGGGAGCGCGCGAGTCACACCGTCGACGGTCACCTGGAGCTCCTCCATTGCCTCGAGCAGCGCGGCTTGCGTCTTTGGTCCGGCCCTGTTGATCTCATCGCCCAGGATGATGTTGGCGAAGATCGCTCCCGGCTTGAACTCGAACTCCGACGAGGCACGATCCCAGATCGAGACCCCTGTGATGTCGGAGGGCAGGAGATCCGGGGTGAACTGCACACGGTTGAAGCGGCAGTCCAGTGAACGGGCAAGTGACTTGGCCAGCAGGGTCTTGCCAACGCCGGGTACGTCCTCGATGAGCACGTGACCTTCGGCCATCAATGACATGACCACCAGCTCGATGACCTCTCGCTTTCCCTGGACGACCTTCTCGACGTTCGTAACGATGGCTTCGAAAAGGTCGGCGAAGCGGTCAATGCGGACCGGAATCGTTGCTGTCAAGTGCACCTCCTCCTCGGGGAGGTTATCAGCGGTGAGGAGATCCGTGCCGGGCCCCTCCCGGAACACCTGGATGCCTGGCGGATGAGGGGGTATGATCTGTTGCGACTCTGGGGAACTGAGGAGGCATGTGGGCAGGGTGACGTGGGCCGTTGCCCGAAGACCTGACTTGTGGGCGCACGCCCTTGGCGCCCTGTTCGCGTTCGCACGCCCGGGATGGTGGCGTCGCGTTCCCTTCTTGCCTGTTCCAGATCGCGACTACATGGCATTTCGACGGTTCACGGCGTACGGATCGACCGACCATCCACTCGACCCGTCCGACGTGGTGGCGTTTCTCGAATGGCGGCGAGCGGTGATGTCATGAGTCTCGAACGTGCGATCGAGGAGATCCCGGGTGTCGTGTTCGCCAACGTCGAGTGGAATGGATCGGCCGTCGTGGGTGTGCGGGTCGAGATGGAGGAGGGCGCAGACGAACAGGCTGTCGGGGAAATGGTGAGCGGCATGCTCGAGGAGCATGGGTACCGGTCGCGAGTGGCTCCCGAGAGAGTACGTGTCGAGCCCGTGGCCCCCCCGATGCCGCCTACCTCTGCGGGGAGGTCGGACGCTCACACCGCTGAGGAGACCCCAAGAGGGACGCCATCGCTCACCCCATGGAGCCAGACGTTGCGTTCGGTCGCGGTGGATGAGGACATCACCGGAGTGTCGGTGACCGTCACGGACTCCGGTGGAGCGGCCGTCACGAAGCAGGGTGGGATGACTCGGGCGGGACTCCAGAGCGCCGTTGCAGCCGCCGTTGCCGATCTGCTCGGCCATGGAGACCCCCCGCCTCGCGTCGTTGAAGTCGTGGAGCGAACCGGGGGAGTGGTACTCGTCGTCCTGGAGGATCGCACGGGAGCCATACGGGCGGGCGCAGCGGTTGTGCGTTCGGGGTTCGACTTCGCGTTCGCTGCGGCCGTCTGGGGCGCTCTCAGCCGCTGATCACGAGGCGTGCTCGTCGACCGTGACCAGTTCGATCACGACGTCGTCGTCGCTGCCGGGAAGACGCTCGGGCTGGGGTGGGGCGAGTCGCTCGTCCTCGTACTGTGCTCGACGGTCGAGGATGTCCCGGACCAGCAATCTCGCAGGATCCAAACGAGGATCCGAGAGGACCTGGGCGTCCTCCTCCCTGGTGCTGATGACGCTGACGTCACGACCTCGAAGATCATGCAGGATGACCTCCTGCATGAGCAGGTCGGGGGAGAGGATATCGAGGGAAGCGACCACCACGGCATCGGCATGCCGGGTGCTCACGACCTCCATCAAAGCGCGGAACCCGTCTCCGCGCGGCTCGCCATTGGGCCCGCGGACATCCTGGCACATGGAAATCAACTGGTAGCCGTGCTCGGAAGTCCACCGCCGCACGCGTTCAGATTGCGCGTACAGAGACTCGCCCCCGGCCGGCAGCTCACGGGCATAGCCGGCAACCCTCATGGGACGAGTCTCGTTGCGGCCGAAACAGGTGTCAAGGATCAGCCGAGGGTCGCACCAACAGGCTGGCTCAGGTCCGCAGCAGGAGAACGGGGCACGGCGCTCGGCGCGCGAGGCGCGTGCTGGTCGATCCCAACAGCCCCTCAAACATGCCGCGTCCTCGGGATCCGACGCACAAGAGGTCGACGGCCGATTCTTCGACTGCCCCCAGGATGGGCCGGGTCGGATCCGGACCTTCCAGCGCGACGACCTCGACCGTGAGCCCTTTGGCAGCCAGTGCTTCCACCAGCAAACGGGTGCGGTCCTCCTTCTGTTCCTGGATGAAGGCATCGAGCAGGGCGTCGTCACCCGGCCAGTTGGGAGAGATCGTCGTCATCTGGGCCGACGAGACGTACTCGTCGTCGGTGTCGGTGCCTTGGATGATGTGGCGGCGCTCATAGAAAGCACGGAGGTCCGAGAGGAGTGTTCGGGGGACCTCAACGACGGTGAGGACCGTGATTCGATCTCCGGGCTGGGCGATGTGCCCTACGGTCTCCGACGTCGAGGTGGGGTCGAGGCTGCCGTCGGTCGTGACCATGATGTGCATGCTTGCTCCAGGCGATGGGCTGGTTGAGAGCCTAGAGCACCGTGGGTGGTCGTGCAGTCGCGGTCTTCGGCCGAGTCGCGGAGAAGAGTGTCGTGCCGCCAACCGGACACGGTCCGTGCGGTCGAGTTGGTGGGCCTCCCGTCACATTGTGGTGGCGTCGGAGAAGAAAGTGGGCCGAATGAGTTGACATGTGGCGCGGAATGGGTCATAGTGGCGCGCAGTGGAGGACCGTAGATGCAATTGTCGGAGACAGGGCCGTGTTTCTCGGTGAATACCGGCACACGCTCGACCCGAAAGGGCGAGTCGTGCTGCCCTCGGATTTCCGGCCCCAGCTCGCCGAGGGTTGTGTCATCACCAAGGGGCAGGAGCGATGCCTCTACGTCTACCCCCTCGCCCGATGGGCGCAGGAGGTAGAGGAAATGAATCTCCTGTCCCGCAAGGATATGAACGTCCGCTTCTACCGACGATCGGTCTACTCGGGGGCGAGGCAGCAGGCGCTCGATGCTCAGGGCCGTGTGACGGTGCCGGAGCAGCTCAGGGCGTATGCCGGTCTCGAGAAGGATGTGGTGGTGATCGGCGTTGCGGACATGATCGAAATCTGGGATCAGGAGTCGTGGGACGACTTCTCCAAGAGCGCCGACGAGTACTACGCGTCGATCAAGGAGGGATTCACGGAAGAGCGAGCGTAGACACGTCTGGTGTATTGCCAGCCCCCCGGAACCATGAGGAAAGCCCCTTACTCCGCCCGCTTCCCATTGGTGCCAGCGCCCGGGGGGCTGGCAATGGATCAGACACCGAATACATACCACAACCCGGTGATGGTGGACGAGGTGGTTGATCTGTTTCGCCCGGTTCCCGAAGGAGTGATCGTTGACGCCACGTACGGCGGCGGCGGTCACAGCCGGGCGCTCTCCAGCGAGCTGGGGCGAAACCTCATCGCACTGGATCGTGATGCCGACGTGTTCGAAGGCGCCGTTCATCGGCGGAACTTCCGTGACTTGGGTGCCATCTTGGAAGAGGTGGACACGCCCGACGTGGCCGGAGTGCTGTTCGACCTCGGTGTCTCCTCACATCAGTTGGACCAAGCGGAGCGAGGTTTCTCCTACCGCTCGATGGGTCCTCTCGACATGCGCATGGGACCGGACGCCGCGGTAGCGGCCGGCACCATCGTCAACGAGTGGGACGAAGACACTCTTGCTCGTGTGCTGCGCGAGTACGGAGAAGAACGCTTCGCCGCGCGAATCGCGAAGGCCATCGTGGGCGCCAGGCCGATCCGAGACACCATCCATCTGGCGAACGTGGTGAAGGAGGCGGTGCCTGCCGCGACTCGCCGGACGGGCGGCCACCCGGCGAGGAGAGCGTTCCAGGCGCTCCGCATCGCCGTCAACGAGGAACTCGCGGCGTTGGAGACCGGACTCGACGCAGCAATCGACGCCCTCCTTCCCGGAGGTCGCTGCGTGGTGATCTCCTACCACTCGCTCGAAGACCGCATCGTCAAGCAGCGATTCGCAACGGGTGCGGCAGGATGCGTATGTCCACCGGATCTGCCGGTATGCGGCTGCGGCAGAGCGGCCGAACTCCGAATTCTCACCAGGAGGCCGATGACGCCTTCCGAGGACGAGGTGTCTCGCAACCCGAGGGCACGGAGCGCCAAGCTGCGGGCAGCCGAGAAGGTGGCGGCATGACTGCGCGACCGGTGCCGGTTCAGGGCAACCGCCGGCTCAGGGTCATTCGCGGGAACCAGCGCCTGCGTCCGACGCTCGGAACCTGGCTGATCTTCACGGCCGTCGCGATTCTTCTCTTCTTCGCATTGATCCTCTCGAGAGTTGCGCTGGACAAACCGGCGCTGGAGTTGAGTGACCTTCGAACGCAGATCGAAGCAGAGCAGGCGCGCTACCAGCAGCTACGCCTCGAGGTCGCCGAACTGCAGTCGCCTGATCGGATCATGTCGAGGGCGGATGAGCTGGGCTTGGTGTACCCGGACAGTCTCCAAATCCTCATCGCAGACGGTGTAGGAGACGGGACTCCCGCCGAAGGCGACCGTTTCGCCGACGTGAAATCGATCCTCACGGCGGCGCCATGACGGGGAGCCGACGTCTCGCGGGTCGTTCCGTGGTCGCTCGGCCACGGGGGTAGGCCGTGGCGGGGCGGGGGAAGGGCCGCCGCCATCCGGGACGCGCACGTCTGATCGTCATCGTCTCGATCGTCCTTCTCTCATGGATGGGGGTCGGGTTCAGGCTCTTTCAGCTCCAAATCGTGCAGGCCGCGGATCTCAAGCAACTCGGAATGGACCAGCGGATGAAGGTCGAGACGCTTGCTGCCGAGCGCGGCACCATCTACGACCGAGATGGGCGCGAACTGGCGATCACCGTACAGGGCAAGACGATCGGTGCCGACACCACCCACATCGAGGACCCGGTATCGACGGCCCATCTGCTCTCGATCACGCTCGGCCTGGATGAGAACGAGGTTCTTGCGACGCTCCAATCCGATCGTCGGTGGGTGACCATCGCTCGCCAGCTCGATGTCGACACGGCGGCGCTTGCCGAAGAGCTCGCGATACCCGGCATCTACTCGTACCCTGAGGCGATGCGCGCGTATCCGGAAGGCACGCTTGCCGCACAGGTCCTCGGGTTCGTCGATCCCGACGGGAATGGACTCGAGGGTCTCGAGTTTCGCTACAACACACAGCTGACAGGAACGCCGGGTGAAGTGAGGTTTGAGACAGATCGCGAAGGCAACATCATTCCTCAGGGGCTCTACGACCTCACACCCGCAACTCCGGGCAGCGACCTGGTCACTACGATCGACCGGGACATCCAATACATCGCAGAGCAGGAATGTCAGGCGACGCTCCAACGCAGCGACGCCAAACGTTGCACCGCGGTCGTTCTCGATCCGACCACCGGGGAGATCCTCGCGATGGCTTCGGTTCCGGGGTTCGATCCCAACAACCGGAGCGCATCCACGGAGGATGACTGGACGAACTGGGCGGTGCTCGGAGCCTACGAACCGGGTAGCACCGAGAAGTTGATCACGATCGCCGCTGCACTGGAAGAGAACATCGTCACTGCGGGAACGACGTTCTCCGTTCCGGACACCATCGAGGTCGTGAAGGGCGCCTGTGAGAAGAGCTCGACAGGGACGGAGATCAACGGTTGCTACCACGACGCCGAGTCGCATCCAACCGAGTCGCTCACGGTCAGGGACATCGTGACGAGGTCTTCGAATGTCGGAACGATCAAGGTGGGTGAGGAGCTGGGCATCGATCTCCTCTCGCAGTACATCCACGCCTTCGGCCTGGGGGAGAAGACCGGCGCGGACGTTCCGGGGGAGTCAGCGGGAAATCTGAATCTCGACCCGACCTGCCCTACGTGCCTCTCCTCCGCCTCGATCGGCTATGCGGTCGCGGTGACACCGCTCCAGATGGTCGCGGCCTATGGCGCCGTCGCAAACGATGGCATCTGGATGCAGCCGCATCTCGTCGATGAGCTCGTGGACGGTTCCGGCATTCATCGGCCGGTCACTCCTGAGACCCGACGCGTCATCTCCCAGAGCACTGCCGCGACGATGCGGGCGCTCCTGAGGAACGTCATCGAGAGCGGCGAAGGAACGGGCAATGGCGCCCAAGTGAACGGGTACACCGCCGCCGGCAAGACCGGCACGGCTCGCAAGTTCGTTCCCGAGGAAGGCAAGTACTCGGACGACTACGTGGTGAGCTTCATGGGAATGGCGCCCGCAACCAATCCGCGGATCGTCGTCGGTGTGGTCGTCGACTCCCCGAAGATCGGAGAAAGCGGCGGGAGGGTCGCAGCTCCGGCCTTCTCGGCCATCGCCGAGGACACGCTGCATCATCTCGGAGTGCCGCCCGATGCCCCGTGATACCACCCTCGCCGAGATCGCCGAACTCGTCGGTGGCGAGGTCGTCGGAGACGGCGCAACACCCATCCTGAATGTGGAGCATGACAGCAGGGGGTGTCGAATCGGAACACTGTTCGTTGCAGTTCGCGGGTTCGAAGCGGACGGACACAGCTACATCGACGGTGCGATCGCCAACGGTGCCGCGGCGGTCTGTGTCGACCATCTCACCGATGTGGACGTTCCACAGATCGTCGTGGAAGACACCAGGCTCGCGCTCGGCCCGATATCGTCCGTGCTCTACGGACGGCCGACTGAGCACGTGCCGGTGATAGGGGTCACGGGAACCAACGGCAAGACCACCGTCACGCATCTCCTCGAGGCAATCGGAACTGCCGCCGGAAGGAACACTGCCGTCATCGGGACAATCGGTGCCCGGGTCGCGGGAGAGCGCATTCCGCTGGAACGAACCACCCCGGAGGCCTCCGAGCTTCAAGCGCTCTTCGCCGAGATGCGACAGCGATCGATCGACATGGTCGCCATGGAGGTGTCCTCGCATTCGTTGGCGCTCCATCGCGTCGACGGGACACATTTCCGGGTGGTCGCATTCACGAACCTGTCGCAGGATCACCTCGATTTCCACAAAGACATGGACACCTACTTCGCCGCCAAAGCGCAGTTGTTCTCTGCTTCGAGGGCCGACAAAGCGGTCATCTTCACCGACGACCCCTACGGCGCGCGCCTCGCCTCGACGATTGATCTTCCGGTGACGAGGGTGGGATTCGACGCGGCAGCCGACATACGCGCGGAGTCGGTTGCGACATCCACGTCGCATAGCGATTTCGCCATCGTCACTGAGCGAGGGTCGTATCCGGTGCGGCTCGGCCTAGGAGGGAGCTTCAATGTCGCCAATGCGCTCGTCGCAACCGGCTGCGCGCTCGGTGTCGGCATCGCGATCGAGCACATCGTCGAGGGGCTCGAAGCGATCGAGCCCGTTCTTGGAAGATTCGAGGTCGTGAGCGCAGGGAACCCCATCTCCGTGATTGTCGACTACGCGCACACTCCCGACGGTATCCGGGCGGTGATCGAAGCAGCACGCTCGGCAGTACAGGGCCGAGTGATCGTCGTCGTTGGGGCGGGAGGGGATCGCGACCATTCGAAAAGGGCGGCGATGGGAGCCGCCGCCTCGGCAGCCGATGTCGTGATCGTCACGAGCGACAACCCGAGGTCCGAGGATCCGTTGTCGATCGCAACGTCGGTGAGGTCCGGAGTCACCTCATCCGACGTCGTGATCGAGATCGACAGGCGGGAGGCGATCTTCGAAGCCGTCCGCCGGGCCGAAGCGGGCGACACAGTCATGATCCTCGGCAAGGGACACGAAACGACGCAGGCGTTCAAGGATCGAGTGG
>CAYLHS010000034.1:10214-22206 GCA_964383535.1 uncultured Acidimicrobiia bacterium | reverse complement strand
GAGTCCGGACCCTCGGTGGTGTCCCTTCCTATCATGAGGCTGATCGATCGTCCTGATCTCCCCTCGGCCGGCGTTTGCGGCCGCTTCCCCTCATTCCGAACGGCGTCCTTACCCCCTAGCCCGTCTCGGGCCGTTCCGATCCACTGGACCGCCCCCCGTAGAGACGCCCGGCAGGGTGGATCGCTTGCGTGACCCTGTCGACGAAACGCCGATGGTGTGATCCGGTCAGGTCGAGGTGACGGTAGGTGGCCAGCTTGACCCGGTCGGCAACGAATGCCCACGCCAGGCAGTACGCCCAGATGATCCCTATGGCCCCCCACGAGATCGGGGTGACGAGGAACCCGACTGCCACGACGATCGTTGCGAGGATCTTGGTGGCGATCGCCGACCACACCATGATCGGGGCGGGGTGAGGACGGGACAGCGCGGATCCGCGCGTCCGTGTGACGAAGAGGGTGAGGTGGCCCGCAACGGCGAGTTTCAGGAAGATGAGGGTCTGGATCTGTGCGTCGTCGAGCTTCAGCCACAGTCTCGCTGCGATGAGGATGCCGAACGTCTGGATGACCCCGAACAAGCCGAGCACCGTCGACACGGTGAGGACTCTTCGCATGTCCCACCGCACCGGGGTCGGATCGAGCCAGGTACGGTCGTAGGCGATCGCCATGATCGGCACGTCGTTCAAGAACGCGAGCAGGATGATCATGATGGCGGTAATCGGATAGAAGTTGAACGCGATCATCGCCAGCACGACGAACACCATGATTCGGATCGTTTCGCTGATCCGGTAGATGGCGTAGCTGTTCATCCGCTCGAAGATCCGTCGAGCCTCTTCCACCGCACTCACAATGACCGACAAGCCCGGCGCGGTGAGGACCAGATCGGCCGCTGCGCGTGCAGCGTCGGTGGCGCCGCTCACCGCGATGCCCGTGTCGGCCTGTTTCAACGCGGGGGCGTCGTTCACCCCGTCACCCGTCATGCCGACGATGTGCCGGCGCGATTGGAGAGCCTTGACGATCCCGAACTTGTGCTGCGGGAAGACCTCGGCGAAACCGTCCGCCTTCTCGATTGCCTCTTCGTCCTCCTCTGAGGAGCTGTCGTCGGAGAAGACGTCGCTCGCCGATTCGATGCCGGTGCCGAGTCCAAGGGTTTGCGAGATCTGAATGGCAATCGCCGTGTTGTCACCGGTGACCATCTTGACGTCGATGCCGTGATCGATCGCTCTGGCAATCGTGTCGGCAGAGTCTTCGCGGGGTGGATCGTAGAGGGACAGCAGTCCGAGGAACTGCCACGCGTCGCCATCGTTGGATCGGGCCACCCCCAGCGTGCGGTACCCCCTCTCTGCGAAGTCGTCGACGCTGTGCGTCACCGATTCAGCCGCGGAACCGGTCAGCCCGCAGAGTCGCTGGATGACCTGTGGTGCACCCTTCGTGACCTTGAAGGCCGGCCCGTTCGTTTGCTCGATCGTTGCCTCGGTTCGTTTGCCGACGGGATCGAAGGGAACGAAACGCGCCCGACGGTAGGTGTTGAGGACGGCCGGATCGGCGACGCTGCCAAGGACCGCCTGGTCGATGGCGTCGTCGGAGTTGTCCGGGTTGGAGGCGAGCGCCGCAGCGACTTTCAGCTCGTCGGCTGACACGTCACCCAATGGCACAGGCTCACCGACGGTGAGCCTGTTCTGTGTGAGAGTGCCGGTCTTGTCGGAGCACAAGATGTCCATGCCAGCCATCTCTTCGATCGACTCCAGTCTGGAGACGATCGCTTTCATCTTGGCGAGCGCGCGTGCACCGACGGCCATCGTCACCGACAGCACAGCCGGCATGGCGACCGGGATGGCGGCGACGACGAGGATGAGCGTGAACTGAACGAGCGACAGAATCGATGCCGCACGGAATATCTGAACGATGAGCAGCACGATGGCCAGACCGATGCTGATGTAGATGAGGTAGTCGCCGATTCGCAGGACTGCCGCCTGGAAGTGTGAGGCCGGAGCTGCAGTTTCGACGAGTGCCGCGGTCTTTCCGAAGAACGTCTCCGCGCCGGTCTCCGTCACAACCGCGACCATCTCGCCTTCTCGAGCGATCGAACCGGAGTAGGCGCTGTCGCCTGCAGCCTTGGAAACCGGCAGTGACTCTCCCGTCAGCGCCGACTGGTCGACGCTCAGATAGTCGCCGTCGATCAGACGTACGTCGGCCGGGATGATGTCACCGAGCCGGATCCGGATGACGTCGCCGGGAACGAGACGTGTCGCATCGATGGTCTTCCACGAGCCGTCTCTTCGAACGTGCGACTCGAGGGCGAGCTGCTCCTTCAGAGCATCCACGGCGTTGGCGGCTTGATGTTCCTGCCAGAAGCCGACCACGGCGTTGAAGACGAGGAGGATGAGGATGATCACGAGGTCGGGCCAGTGGCGAACGACGGCAGACAGCACGGCCGCGACCTCGATCATCCACGGTATGGGACCCCAGAGGTACCCGAGGAACTGAAGGAGAGGGCTCGTTCGGTGCTCTGCGATTGCGTTGGGACCGAACGTGGCGAGACGTGTGGACGCCTCTTTCTCGGTCAGGCCCTCGCGGGTGGTCTCGAGACGAGCGAGGAGATTGTCGATTGGTTCGGAAACGTCTGGCGTTGTCATCCGTGTTCTCCCGGTTTCTCGGTTCAGGAGGTCGGCGCCGACACCCGAGAGTACCACCACTTCCGACCTCGAGAACCGGCCCCCCACACGGTCGGGCCATCACATCCTCGGCGAGAGATTACTGTCCCTTGGGCCGGCGCGACTTCAGCCACGCGCCGAAGGCGAACGCAACGGTGGCGAGGAACGCGATTGCCGTGAATGTCGCCATCGTGATGCCCTGATCGAGACTCTGCCGAATCCACCCTGATGCAACACCTAGCGCGATCAGGGCCAGCATCGGCCCTGTCAACAGCCATGTAACGAGCGATAGTGCGCCGAGTTCCGCACCGCTGATGAGCGTCTCCACCGGGAACGATCGTCGCGAGGCCGAGATGGCGGCGGCAAGCACGACGGTCCCGGCGATGAATGGCGCCATGAGGAACAGCGACCACGTGGCAGTCTGTGCAACGAACCCCCCGATCCCAAGGACACCAAGGCCGATCCACACGAGGACCGTGAGCGTGACTGTCGGGACGACACAGTGCAGGACCAGGATCGTTCCCCACGGCCACGGCAGCATCCGATGGGCGTCGGGCTGATCGTTCTCCAGCCGGATCGTCTCTAGAAGTCGCGATGCGGCCGCGTACAGGCCGGCGAACATTCCGGCTATGAGGATGGGCCGCCCTGGTGCGGCAGCACCCGCAACGACAGCGGCAGCGATGAAGCTCGCGGCGATCACGACGAGTCCGACGTTTCGCCGCAGGGTCAGCGCGTCGCGGGTAACGATCGCCAGCCCTGGGGTCGCAACACGGCTCATGCGAAGCTCGCGCCCCCTGAAACGACCCCTGGCTCTCCCCCTTCGGGCAATACCCTTGGCTGCCCGGACATCTCCGAAGAACAGCGCTGCCGACGCCGAGGAACGAGCCTCCGACCGTTGCCACAGCTCCTCGTAGGAGATTCGGTCCACGGTGACGACAGCCGAGATCACCGCGACGAGGGCTGCGACGCCAAGGAGCGCCGTCAATACCACCCATCCTGGCACCGATCGGCCTCCGGCGGCGAGCACCGGAGCCCCCGCCCAACCCCACGGACCCGACCACATGGCCACTATGGTCTGTCCACGGGCCACCACAACGGCCAACAACGCCACGAGCACGAGCACCACCGGCGTGGCCACACCGACAACCCTTCCCACGGCAGGCGACCGTTCGACATGCCAAGACAGCGCTACGGCCAGGAGCGCCAAAGCGGTGAGGCTGGAAATGGATGCGATGGTCATCGCGAGCGCATCGTGACGAAGCATGGCCGCCGCACCGATACCGACGAGACCGCCGACCACAACGCCAACTCCGATGGCCATGATCGAGGCCCTGCGCAGCTTCATGAGCGCAAGCCGCCGTCGATCGAGCGGCGACGCCAGCTCCCACTGGAGTTCGGGCGTGGTGAACAGCACGGGGCCCTGCCAGGTGCCGTAGCGAAGCACCGCCCACGTTGCTCCGAGGAGCAGCACCGGAAGCCAATTGAGCGTGTCGAGGAACGCGCCTGGGTGTGGTACGAGATCGCCCTGGATCATCGGGGAGACGACGATACCTGCGATCACGGTGGCCAGGAACCACGTGTAGATGTTGATCAGCCGGTCCGAGAGTCTCCGTGGGTCGTGCGCCCTGCGGCTACGTCGCACAAAGGTCCGGACCTCGCGTTCCGTCGTCACTGGAGGCCCAGCTCCCGCGCGTAGCCGCTTGCCACCACCTCGTCCCGTGTGCCTGCGATAGCGACGCGACCGTCGCTGATGACGACGATGCGATCGGCGAGGTCCTCGGTGAAGCCGAGATCGTGGGTGCTGAACATGACGAGTGCTCCTTCACTCTTGACCCGCCCGAGCAGCGAATGGAGGGCGTGTCTCGATGGGGGATCGAGACCGGACACGGGCTCGTCGAGTATCAACACCTCGTAGGGGCGCAGGAGGCCGCAGGCGAGCTGGGTCTTCTGTCGGAGGCCGCGTGACAGCTCGCGAGGCAGCTGGTGCTGACGCTCATCGAGACCGAGTAGCTCGAGCAGCATGTCTGTTCGATCGTCGATGTGGTCGACGCCGTGTGCCATTCCGACGAGGTCCAAGTGGTCGGCGACCGTGAGGTCCGGATACAGAGCAGGCGAGTCGGGGATGAACGAGACGAGCGACCGCACCGTGTCAGACCCGCCACGACGATGGACGTCGACCCCGGCGACGTGGACGGTGCCTCTGGTCGGTTCGAGTCGCCCGGCAAGCATGGACAAGGCAGTCGTCTTGCCCGACCCGTTGTGGCCGATGAGCGCGATCGCTTCGCCGCCATCTGTCTCGACGTCCAGTGACTCCAACGCGGTCACGTCACCGAAGTCGCGGCCGAGGCCCTCGGCGACGAGGAGCGGCCGGTGTGTGTCAGCCATCTGGCCAGGCTAGTGGTCCACTTGCACCCGGTCGGACTCCTATCCGAACAGCACCAATACAGCCAGGCCGATCGTGATGAGTGCGGCCCCACGCAACCGTCGCTTCGCCTCCTGTTCTCTGAGAATCAGCCAGCCACCTGCTGCACCGAACAGGACGGAGGTCTCCCGAAACGCCGCAACCAAGCCCAGCGGCGCGAGACGTGCGGCTGTGAGTACCAGCGCGTAAGCGCCAATGGAGGCCATGCCAGCGAAGAGCTGGCGCCACCACTCGGCACGAATCGCGGTCACGACCTCCTGACGCGAGCGGCGGACCGCAACCACAGGTACGTACCAGATCGCGTTGGCGACGAACACGGCGCCCGTGTAGGCAAGTGCGGTGTCGAGCGTCCGGACGGACGCACCATCGATCGTCGTATAGGCGGCGATCGCTGCGCCGGTTGCGAGCGCCCATCCGAGGCCCCTCCGGTCGTTCCCCTTCGCCACCCAGAGAACGCCCGCGGCGACGAATCCGATCGCGACGAGCCCACCTGTCGAAGGGATGTCATTGAGCAGAAGGGCCGCCGAGGCGGTCACGAGGACCGGAGCGATCCCTCGCGCCACCGGGTACACGAGCGAGAGCTCTCCGCGGTCATAGGCGGCGACTAGCCCAAGGCCGTAGAGAAGATGCACGAAGCTCGACACGAGCACCGCCGGCAGCACGCTCGATGGCAAGCCAATGGACACGAGCACCGGCACGAACACCAACCCACCGAATACTGCCTGTGCCCACGCGGCGAGCAACCGGTCGTTGGCACTCTTCACCACCAGATTCCAGGAGGCGTGCAGCAACGCCGAACCCAAGACCAACAGCAAGGGCACTGCCGCCACGAGCTTCTCCTCTCATCCGGGACGCGCGGAACTCGTCCCCTCGAGGTTTCTATCCCGTCAGGTGTACCCGCTGAATCTGCAGGCGGCTCCGCTCGGTTCAGACCCCGATGTCGGGCGGATCCCTAGGAGCAATCGACACCGAGCATAGACAGAGAACCACCCGATCCAACGGCCCCCGGCTCGTCACGCAGCTCAGATACTCAGGAGATGCTCAGCAATCTCTCATGTGTCCACAGGGCTCTGCGGGTAGCTTCTCGTCTACCGATCGAGGAGGAACCAAGGATGTCGTTGACCACCTTCACGACCAACGGCCGCATGGTTGCGCTGCTGCTCGTGACCATCCTCTCGGCAGCGTGCACGACGGGGAACGGCGGAACCTCAGCCACCTCGTCGACTGAGACAACCTCACCGGTCGGCACGGACGGCCCGGACGGTTCGGAAGCCCGGCTCGATCCCACCTACCCGGTAGTGGATACCGGACAGGTTCTCTTCTACGACAACCAGAACGTGATCTCTGCCCCCCAACAGGGTGACGCCTTCTACGGTCAGGACGCTGCCTACCAAGGGACGCAACCTTCCTACGTCGACAATGGCGACGGGACGGTCACCGATCTCGTCACCCGACTCATGTGGCAACGGGATCCCGGCGAGAAGATGACGTACGGAGGGGCGATGGCCGACGTCGAGAGCTACGACCTCGCCGGCTACGACGATTGGCGACTCCCAACCATCAAGGAGCTGTACTCCCTCATCGAGTTCACGGGCACCGACCCGAGCGGATGCGAGAACTTGGGCACGTGCGATGCCACACCGTTCATCGACACAGGGTTCTTCGTCTTCTCGTACGGCGACACGTCCGCCGGTGAGCGGATGATCGACGCCCAGTACATGTCCAGCACGAGGTACGTGTCGACCACCATGGGCGGCAATCCGACGGTCTTTGGCGTCAATTTCGCAGACGGACGGATCAAGGGCTACCCGATCTCGAACCCGCAAGGTGGGGGGAAGACCTTCTTCGTGCTGCATGTGCGCGGGAACACCGACTATGGAGCCAACAGCCTCGTCGACAATGGCGATGGGACGGTCACCGACCTTGCGACTGGTCTCACGTGGATGCAGACAGACAGCGGCGAGGGTCTCGACTGGGAGGACGCGCTCGGGTACTGCGAGAACCTCGACCTCGCGGGCCACGACGATTGGCGCCTACCCAACGCGAAGGAACTGCAGAGCATCGTTGACTACACCCGCTCCGCCTCCACCACCGGCTCGGCAGCGATCGACCCGGTCTTCGAGACATCGACGATCCTAGATGAAGGTGGTGAGCAGGACTATCCCTCCTACTGGTCGTCGACGACCCATGCCAACCTCGTCAACGGCGCGAACGCCGTCTACGTTGCGTTCGGGGAGGCACTCGGCTGGATGCAGGGGCCGTCCGGGGACTACGTCCTCCTCGACGTTCACGGTGCGGGCTCCCAGCGAAGTGACCCGAAGATCGGTGACCCGGCCGACTACCCGCACGGTCATGGGCCGCAGGGAGACGTCATTCGCGTGTTCAACTACGCACGTTGCGTGCGTAGCACCCAGGCACGATGACGGGACACCCGCCTGACGATGGAGCGAACATCTTGCCTCCCCGGGGCGTGAACCCGCGACTTCCCTCAACGGCCGCCGGGAATCTGCCGATGGTCGAGAGGTGAAACGCAGACTCATCGTCTTGGTGCTGGCTCTGGTGGTCGGCGCGTGCAGTGCGACATCGACGCCCCCAACGACCCTCGGAGTTGACGGTGCTCCACAGCTACTCAGGAACACGTACCTGACGGTCACGCAGCAAGCCGCGACGCTCGCCGGGTACGACGCTACCGGTGAGCAATGGCTGGAGTTCGCCCGAACCATCTGCGCCGCCGGTATCGGGAGCGCCCAGGAACTCTCCGACTACATCGATCAGAAGGTGGGCTCTCAAGCCAGCCTTCGACAGATGTGGACGACAGCGGCGACCGCCGCCACGAGCGCGTTCTGCCCCGTGGGAACGAGCTGAGGCCACGCCGACACCCAGGGTGGCCCTCGCGCGCGTCAGCCGACAGGCCTTCGGCATCTGTACCGAGCAACACCGCCTCATACCGAGTGCCGCGACACGACTGAATGGCCAGGGACGAGAAATCGAACACCGCCGCGCGGCGCTGTCTGGCACCGACGCCGAGCGCTACGACAGGGCTCGTTACCCCGCAGCACTGATCGACGATCAGGTGGAGCCGGGATGCCTCTGAGTTCTGTTGGATGAGCGACTGGACCTCCACCCTCGAGGCCGGCAGCTGCGAAGATGAGCACCATGAAGCGCAGTGCGGGCCTGATGCTCTTCAGGTGTCGCGGACCCATCGAGGTGCTCCTCGTGCACCCCGGGGGACCGTTCTGGGCGAGGAGGGATACCCACGCCTGGTCGATCCCCAAGGGCGAGTACGGAGCAGACGAGGATCCCGAGACCGCGGCGCGGCGTGAGTTCGCCGAGGAGCTTGGATCACCCGTCCCCGAGGGCCCTTGGATCGATCTCGGCGAGGTTCGACAACCAAGCGGCAAGCTCGTCCAGGCGTGGGCGGTAGAAGGCAACTTCGATCCGACCAGCCTGGTGAGCAACACATTCTCGCTGGAGTGGCCAAGGGGTTCCGGCAGGACTCACGAGTATCCCGAGGTGGACAGGGCGGCCTGGTTCGATGCCGCCACGGCTCGAAGCAAGCTGCACAACGGACAGGTGCCGTTTGTCGACACTCTGATCTCGGCACTCGGGCCTATCGACCAGAATGGGGAACAGCATGCACCATGAGTTTCGGGAGGATATCCCCCTCCCACCGGCCGAGGTCTACGCCTACTTCCGCACCCCACGAGATTGGACGCGCCTCTACGGATCATTCGGCGACGTCGAGAACCGCGGCAACGGCTGGTATGCGGTACCCCTCAAGCGTTCGCCCATCCCGTTGGTCGCCCGAATCACCGAGGACGTACCTGGACAACGCGTCGCGTGGGTATTCCGTGGAACGTGGAAGGGTCAGGGCGAGGTCAACTTCGAGCCGGGCGAGACCGGTACCCTCGTTACGGGGTTTGAGGCGATCACGATTCCGTGCCTGCTGGGTCTCGGGCCGATCATCGAACGAAGACTCCTCGAGGCGCCATTCCAGGCAATCTGGGACTCGGGATGGCGACGGCTGAGAAGACTGGCCGACACCGGGTCTCTCCTCGAAGCACGACCGGCCGACACCTCCGCCCGGCTGCGGCCCTCCCCGAGATTCAAGGCGTTCTTCGACGCGCCGAAGTGGTTCTACGGCCATGGACTTGGCTGGATGCTCGGGAAGCGATTCATGGCGCTCTCGCACACCGGCCGCAGGTCAGGTCTCGAGCGTACGACCGTCCTCGAGGTGGCCGTGTACCACAAGGACACTCGGGAGATGGTCGTCGCTTCCGCGTTCGGACCGAAGGCGGACTGGTATCTGAATATCAAGGCGAAGCCGGCTCACAAGGTTCAGGTGGGGCGCCGAGAGTTCATCCCCGAGCAGCGACTCCTGGAACCCGAGGAGGCGCGGAGTGTCGCCAAGGAGTTCTGTCGGAAGCACCGCGTAGAAGCGCGTGCAGCGATCCCCATGTTCGTCGCGATGGGCGGGGCCGAGAAGGGCGAGTTCACCGACCCTGTCGACCTGCTCGCATCACTCCCCATGGTGGCGTTCCGACCCGCCTAGGCTCGCCCGCCGGCCGGCTCCCGTGACCGCCCCTTGACAGGAGTTGTACCGGCTCTCCTGGGGACCCATCCTCGCCCGAAACCGGATACCCAGGCCAACGGGCTCCAGCACGAAGAGCTCCACCAATGTCATCGACGGATTGAACAGCGGCTCGTTTCGTGAGTGAGCAAGGGTGTCGAAGACCCGTTCGATCGGTGCAGCGATGGACAAATCACCGTGGATGTGAACCATTCGCCTATTGCCACACCGTCTGGTCGTGCCGCCCCGCTACCCTCGAAGGGAGGATTTGATGGAAGCAGCACTCGTCGCCTATGCCACGAAGGGTGGTTCAACACGAGAGGTCGCCATGGCGATCGCCCAGACTCTGCGGAGTCGTGGCTTGTCGGTCACGGTCGCCGAGGCCGCCCACGTGCGCGAGCGAGTGAAGGACTATGACTTGATCGTGCTGGGCGGCGCGATTTACTCAGGAAGGTGGCACCACGGCGCTCAACGGTTCCTCCGGCGCCATCGGCGCGAGCTGAACACTCCTGCGGTTGCCGTCTTCGGCATGGGCCCGCGCAACGACGAACGGGAGTCCTGGGAAACCTCGAAAGCACAGCTGCAGAAAGCGCTCGCCAAGCGGCCCTGGCTCCACCCGGTAGCCGTCACGGTGTTCGGAGGAGTCGATCCACCGAAGAAGCGAGGCCATCGAGACCTTCGCGACTGGGATGCGGTCAGGGCTTGGGCTGCGACGCTCGTCCACTAGGTGAGCGACACCAGTAGCGCAGGATACCGATGCTGCGTGCGAGACCCTGGGGGCTGGTGAATGCGGTCGCTGGAATGATCCCCATAGGACTTACAGTGTATGTTCACGTCGCAACGGCCGCACTTACGGTGTAAACTGCTTGGGAGAACCCATGACCGACTCACGAGAACCACTCAGTCGCAGCCGCATCCTCACTGCAGCACTCGACCTCGCCGACGAAGGTGGCGTGGACGCGATCAGCATGCGCAGGCTTGGCCATCAGCTGGGCGTCGAGGCGATGTCGTTGTACAACCACGTCGCCAACAAGGACGACATCCTCGACGGTCTCGCCGAGTTCGTGCTCGGTGAGATCGACACCCCCTCTCTTGGGGACGATTGGAAAGATGGCATGCGTCGCCGAGCCACCTCGGCCAGAGAGGTCTTCCGTCGACACCCGTGGGCAATGGGTCTCGTTGAGAGGCACTCACACACCACGAGTCCCCAGCGGCTCGGCTACCACGACGCGATCCTCGGCGTCCTTCGCGACGCGGGCTTCGACGACCGCCTCGCCATGCGAGCCTTCTCGATCCTCGACGCCTACATCTTCGGGTTCATCCTCCAAGAACTGAGCCTCTCCTTCGATGATGACGCCAGCCTTCAGGAGGTCGGTGCAGACCTGTTGCGACAGATGGCCGAGTCGTACCCTCACCTCACTCGGGTCACCGCCAACGCGATGGCCGAGGGATACGACCAGGCCGAGGAGTTCCGGTTCGGTCTCGATCTCATCCTCGACGCCCTCGCACGCCGGCGCGATGGTGAGGCGTAGCGCACCTGCTCATCGGCGACGGCCGGACAGACCGATTACAAGTCCGACCAGAAACGCGAAGAGCCCCGAAGCCACCGGTTTCGCTTTCGTCTGGGTTGCTGCCGCTGCCTGGGCATCAGCTCCGATCGGCTGTGCCGGGGACTTCCCAGACAGGGACTTGGCATACACGTCGGTGACTTCTGCTCCGAACAGGTAGACGGTCCACATCAGCCCGAAGAAGAACAACAGGATGGCCAGGCCGCCCAGGGCACCCAGCGTCCCACTCGCCCCGAAACGAGTCAGGTAGGTACCGACAACAAACGCGGCGACCACGCCGACGATCGCCGTAGCAGCGCCTCCACGCCAGGCAGCCGTCCACGGAATCCGTGCGGAGGTCAACACCTGAAGGCTCAGACCAACCACCCCCATCAGCACCAGGAGGGACACGACCGGCACCCCGAGGCGCAGGATCGGAGCAAGCCAGGCGAGTCCTTCAGGGAGCAAGCTCGCCAGCCGGCCGACAGCGGAAACGGCCAGGATGGGCGTGAAGGCCAGTGCCGCAAACCCCACGGCCGACACCAGCGCCACACCCCGTCGCACCAACCATCCCATCGCACCCTTCCGCTGGCGTTCCGGCGCGATATCGAACACCACTCCAAGCACGCTCTGCACCTGTTGGAAGATTCCCGACGCCGAGTACGCAGCCAGCACCAGGCCAATCGACAGAGTGCCCCCTCGCTGGTCCCGGGCAAGTGTGAGTATGCTCTCGAAGCTCTTGCCCACTTCGGACCCCGCGATGTCTGCCACCTGCTTGACCAGCCGTTGCACCACGTCCGGGT
>CAYLHS010000034.1:0-10114 GCA_964383535.1 uncultured Acidimicrobiia bacterium | reverse complement strand
TCGGACCCCGCGATGTCTGCCACCTGCTTGACCAGCCGTTGCACCACGTCCGGGTTCTGGAACACGAATCCCGCAATCGCGAGTACCAAGAACATCAGTGGAATCAGCGAGAAGATCGTGTAGTAGCTGAGCGCAGCACCCAGACGCCCCGCACCGTCCTCCTTGAAGCCGGCTGCCGCATCCTTCAACAGCGCAACGATCTGGCTGAACATGGGCCTCACGGTTTCAGACAGTAGCGCGTGCGTCCCGGACGCTTGCCGGCGTGCTCCGTCAGCGAAATCGCCACACTCGACACCGCTCCGATGCTTGCCATCCTGTCCACTTCCGGACATCATCTGCTGGTGGAGTGGCTTCCTGACGAACGAGTGTGGAGCGGCGTCTCCGGTCTCTCGGACGACGACGTCGCAGCCTTCGAGAGGAGCCACGAATTCGATCCGTCACGCGAGGTCGCGCGCCTACAGGCACTCGGTCTGTCGCAGCACGACCTTGTGGTCGAGTTCGGGTCCGGGCCGGGCGGTTTCGCGATCGCAGCTGCCGGCATTGCACGCGAGTTGATCGCGGTTGATCCGTCCCCGGCCATGTGCACGTACTTGTCCCGAAGGGCGACTGAGGCCGGTATCGACAATATCGAAGTGATCAATGCCGGGTTCCTCACATATCAGCACCAGCGACCGCCGGCGCGGTTCGTGTTCTCCAAGAACGCCCTGCACCACCTTCCAGACTTCTGGAAAGCCGAGGCGCTCGTTCGGATCCGTGGACTTCTGGAACCCGCAGGGGTTCTTCGTCTCAGAGACCTGGTGTTCTCCTTTCAGCCAGAGGAGGCCGACGAACGAATCGATGCATGGATCGACAGCACAGCTGCCGAAGGGCGATTGCCCAGAGAGCGCCTGATCAACCACGTCCGATCCGAGTTCAGCACCTACACCTGGCTTCTCGAGGAGATGCTCGACCGGGCCGGTTTCGACATCAGCGATCGCTGCTACTCGGACTCGGGGATCTTCGCCCACTACACGTGTCGCCGCCGGTGACGTTGCGGAGTCTGGACGAGTCGGGCTCGGGCGGCGTCGAACCGTTGCTACGCTTCCGGACGGGCAGGGTCGGGCCCAGAAAGGGGCGTATTCATGACCAAGCTCGGATATCAGATTCCCAACTTCACGTATCCCGGAGTCGGACCCGACACGCTGTTCGACACCATCGCGGGTCAGGCAAAGGAAGCCGAGTCGGCAGGATTCGACACCGTGCTCGTGATGGATCACTTCTATCAGCTACCCGGACTCGGTGATCCCGACCAGTACATGATCGAGGCCTACACGCTGCTCGCCGGCCTGGCGCGGGAAACGTCGAAGGTTCGGCTCGGCGCCCTCGTCACAGGCAACACCTACCGCCACCCGGCGGTCCTCGCCAAGACGATCACTGCGCTCGACATCGTCTCCGAAGGACGCGCCTTGCTCGGAATCGGCGCCGGATGGTACGAACTCGAGCACAACTCATTCGGTATCCCCTTCGGCACGTTCACCGACCGCTTTGAGAAGCTGGAAGAGGCGTTGCAGATCATCTTGCCAATGCTCCGAGATGAACGGCCGAGCCTCGACGGCGATCACTACCAGGTCAAGGAGGCCATCAACCAGCCGCCGCCGGTTCGCCACATCCCCGTGATGATCGGTGGATCTGGAGAGAAGAAGACACTGCGGATGGTCGCCCAATACGCCGACGAGTCGAACCTCATCTGCGCCCCGGAAGACGTGCCCCGCAAGCTCGAGGCCCTCGACGGCCACTGTGAGAGGCTCGGCCGGGACCGCTCGGAGATCACCGTGTCCTGGCTCCGATCCGCGTGCATCGCACCCACCATGGAGGAGGCCGAATCAGAACTCGATGCCCATCTCGGACGGCACGGTGTCGACGTGTCGGCACTCGATCAGGACACGCTCGACCACATCAGGAGCCGTGTCCTCTACGGCGACCCCGACACGATCGGCGAGAAACTAGCCGAGCAGAAAGCGCTCGGCGTGGACGGGTTCACCATCAACATGCCGGCCAATGGCCACATCCCAGGGCGAGTTGCCCTGCTGGGAGAAACAGTCGCTCCGATCGTGCGTTGAGGCGAGCTGTTTCCTCCCCTCGCGAGGCCCGTCAGGGCCGAGTGGTTCTCCCCCCGGCGAAGCCCGAGGCTGAGCGTTGGAGGGGGGGCCGGGCGCAGGCCCGGAGGGGTGGTTTCCACCAACGTAGGTTCGACACCGCCCCCTTCATTGCTTGTGCGATCTTCCCCAACGCTCACTCCGTTCGCCGGCGAGACAAACGGGCCGCATCAATCCCACAATGTCGGCGCGTAGGTCACCGGCTGGGCTGGTGTGTCGGCCGGTGGTCCGAACAGCCGCTCGATCAGTGCTCCCCAATCGAACGCCTCGTTGATCTCGGACGCACCCAGCTCGACCAGCCATTCCTGGTCGACGTATTGGGGAATGATCATGTCGAGAATCGTTTCGATCTCCTGCCGAAAACGAGCATTCGTGCTGCGGACCCCGTCGGTTCGAAGGGGTATGTCCGGCCGTAACCGAACGTAGAGGTCATAGGTACCCGACCATCGCCGCACCAGTGGCTTCACATCGAATGGATCCTCGCCCTTGGTGGTCCGCAAGAAGTAGGCGAAGTTGTCGATCACTGCCCGGTCGGTGACCAGCACCTCTGCCCGGTTCCGTAGCTCCAACTCCTGTTGAATCTGGGCCATCAGTACCCATAGCTGCGCTTCCGGGGTAGCTCCCTCGTTGAGCCCGAGCGGGCTGTAGCGAACGACCTCCCGACCGACCTCCACGCTTCGCCCACTGCGTCCCACCGCCCCGGCAAACGAGTGCACGGCGTTCGTCTTGCGCACCGAGTGCGACCCGATGAACGCGATTTTGCGGGATACGGCCATAGGACGTTCACGGTAGCGGCGTTTGCCTGCCGCGACCGATCAAGCGTTGCGGTTCCACCAGTCGGGAGACTCCCACGACTCTCGGGTTCGATAGGGGTCGAGGAGGCTCCGGTTGACGGCGGCGAAACATCTCACTCCGGCCGCAAGGAACACCCATACTCCAGTCGCGAAGACGACGAATCCCGCCACAGTGGTGAGCTGCCGGGTCGCCGCGGCCGCAACCAGAAAGGCCACGACTGCGACCAGGGCCCACCGGAAGATCTGAGAGATGCGCTGCACCTCGCGGTGGTGGTGCTCCGCCCCGACCAGCGCCTGCGAGCGGCGCGCGTCGACCCGCAACGTCCGACCTCGATACGTCGTTTCCCACAGGCCTGGCATCGCCAGATGAATCCGATACGACCCTGCGACGAGATGGTCGCCATCGCGCGTCCACTTCAACCGGCAGTAGCCCGGGCCAACCTCGGTACCGCGTGAACCCTTCATGATCTTCGCTGTCACCCAACCCATCGTACGCTCGACCGGCCAAACACCGGAACGAGAAGGACTCCCTTTCGCCAACTCGGACCCGTGAGAACCGTCCGGCGTGCGACGAGTCACAGGACGTAAGCTGCTGACATGGACGAGTACACGGTCAGACCTCTTGGGCCCGACACATGGGACGCGTTCGCCGAGCTGGCCGAGCGGCACAACGGCGTATGGGGCGGATGCTGGTGCCTGTGGTTCCACGAGAGAGACCCCGAGTGGGGTCAGAGCGCGGAGGGCAATCGTGCGATCAAGCAACGACTGGTCGACACGGGCAAGACGCATGCTGCGCTGGTCTTCGATGGTGTCCGTGCCGTGGGGTGGTGTCAGTACGGCGCCCCGGAGGAGCTTCCGCGTATCTACCACCGCAAGGAATACGAGTCAGGTCTCGTCGAGCCTCCCGACTACCGACTGACCTGCTTCTTCGTTGACAAGCAGTATCGACGCAAAGGGGTGTCGGCAGTCGCACTACGGGGGGCGCTCGACTTGATCGCGGAAGCAGGAGGCGGCGTCGTCGAGGGGTATCCACAGGACACGCAAGGCGAGAAGATCTCGGCCTCCTTCCTCTACAACGGCACCCGCAGCCTGTTCGAACAGGCTGGGTTCACGTTCGACCGACCAAAGGGCAAGAATCACTGCGTGATGACCATCACGGTGCTGCCAGGCTGACCGCTTCGGCGGACATCGTGGCTGACCCCAGATCGGACCCCCACCGGGCACGCGAGTCAGGGTCGCTCGGCCCTGGCCGCTGCTTCTCCATCACCGATCAGCCGACCGGTCAGCCGCCTCGAACCCGGGCAGCGATACGGTCGCCGATCTGCGCCGTGGTTGCACCCATTCCCGGCCCGCTCATCGCTCCGAGCTCGACCAGCAACGAGCTCGCCGCAGCCTCGACAGCTCGTGCGGCCTCGGCCTCTCCCAGCGCGGCGAGGCATAGGCCGGCAGATAGGACCGCCGCCACCGGGTTCGCCCACCCCTTGCCGACGATGTCCGGCGCCGAGCCGTGAACAGGCTCGAACATGGAGGGGTGGTCGCCGGAAGGGTTGAGGTTGCCACTGGCTGCCAGGCCCATGCCGCCCTGGATGGCGGCTCCGAGGTCGGTGATGATGTCGCCGAACAGGTTGTCGGTGGCAATCACATCGAACCGTTCCGGCTCCGTCACGAGGTACAGGCACATGGCATCGACGTGTGCGTAGTCGAGAGCGACGTCCGGATACTCGACCGAGATCTCCTCGAAGGTCCTACTCCACAGCCCGCCGGCATGGATGAGGACGTTGGTCTTGTGGCACAGCGTCAGTTTCTTGTCCCGTTGCTCGGCAAGTGAGAAGGCATACCGAGCCACTCGTTCCACCCCTCGGCGAGTGTTGATCGATTCCTGGGTCGCCACTTCGTGTGGGGTTCCCCGTCGCAGCGTCCCTCCTGCTCCCGCGTACGGACCCTCGGTGTTCTCCCTGACCACGATCAGGTCGAGACGATCCGGGGTCATCCCCCCAATCGGGGAGGGAACTCCCGGATACAGCTTGACGGGGCGGAGATTGACGTAGAGGTCGAAGTCGAAACGAAGCCGCAGCAGCAGACCTCGCTCGAGAATCCCGGGGGCGACGGCTGGGCTGCCCACGGCACCGAGCAGGATGGCATCGTGGTTGTCGAGTTCGGCTTCGATCGAATCGGGAAGTACTTCACCCGTAGCGAGGTAGCGGGAGCTTCCGAGGTCGTACTCGGTGATGTCGAAGGTGAACGAGAATCGCTCCGCCGCCGCCGACACCGCTTTCAACGCCTCGGAGGTGACCTCAGGTCCTATCCCATCCCCACCGATGACCGCGATCCGATACTCAGCCATGCCGTGCCTTTCGAGTTGTCGACGTCTACCCCTTCCAGGCCGCCTTGTCGAGCGCCGAGACGAACGCCTCCGCTGAGCCTTCAACCACATCGGTAGAGACGCTTCGCCCTGAGTAGGCGCCGTCACCGACTCTAACCACGACGTTCACCTCGGCCATGGCGTCGGCCCCTGGGGTCACCGGGACGACCCGATAATCGACGAGGGTGGCGTCGACGTCGAACGCCTGCCGGATCGCTGCGAAGGCAGCGTGCACCATGCCGTCTCCCTCTCCGGCGTATTCGCGCTCGACGCCGTTCATCTTCAACCGGACCACGGCCCGGGGTGTGGCCTCGTTGCCGCCGGCGACATGGAGCCCGACCAGCTCGGTGGTTCGCTTTGGACGGCTGGTCTCATCCTCAACGATCGCGCGGATCTCCTCTTCGTTGATCTGAACCTTGCGATCCGCGAGTTCCTTCACCCGTTCGAACGCGTCGTCGAACGCCTCGGCCTCGAGGGCGATCCCCATCTTGGTCAACGTGTCGGCGAACCCTGCGCGCCCTGAATGCTTCCCGAGCACGATCTGACCGCCTTCCTGGCCGACAGAGGCCGCGTCCATGATTTCGTACGTGAGACGGTCACGCAGGACGCCGTGTTGGTGAATGCCCGCTTCGTGAGCGAAAGCGTTGCGTCCCACGACTGCCTTGTTGTACTGGACCGGATAGCCGGTGAGTCTCGACACGAGCCGGGACGTCTCGAAGATCTGGGTGGTGTCTGCCCCCACCTCTACGCCGAATCGGTCCGCGCGGGTCTGCACCGCCATGATCACCTCTTCGATTGAGGTGTTCCCGGCACGCTCACCGATTCCGTTGATGGCACCCTCGATCTGACGGGCTCCGGCGAAGATCGCTGACAATGAGTTCGCCACGGCCAACCCAAGATCGTTGTGGCAGTGGGTCGAGATGATCACATCCTCCCGACCCCCACGTACCTCCTCGTACACCCGGCCTAGCAGCTCGACGAAGTCGGCGGGGGTCGCGTAGCCGACGGTATCGGGGATGTTGATCGTCGTCGCGCCCGCCTCAACCGCGGCCTTGCACACTGCCATCAGGAACTCCGGGTCGGATCTGGTCGCGTCCTGCGGACTGAACTCGACATCGTCGCAGTAACCTCTCGCCCTCCTCACACCTTCGACCGACGCCTTGAGCACCTCGGCCGGCGTCATACGCAGCATCTTCTCCATGTGTACCGGCGACGTAGACATGAAGACGTGGATGCGGGCGTGCTCTGCGCTTCGGATCGCATCCCACGCCCGATCGATATCGTCGGGGTGGGCGCGAGCAAGGCTGGCGATGACCGGCCCCTTCACCTTCTGGGCGATCCGGGATACTGCTTCGAAGTCTCCTGGTGACGAAGCGGCGAAGCCTGCCTCGATCACGTCGACCCGGAGTTTGGCGAGCTGCTGGGCGATGGCGACCTTCTCATCAGGCGTGAGGGCGATGCCGGGGGCTTGTTCCCCGTCGCGCAGGGTGGTGTCGAATATGATCAATCGATCGGACATTGCGGGCTCCTTGTGGGTGTGGCGTACTGCGGTGTCTCGAGGCGCCGGGTCAGCCGATGAGGCCGCCCGGCCCCGCAAGACCGAGGCCGACGAGAACCACGTGGTCGCGCCGCATGCTCACTGCGGGGGCTGTTTCGGTTCGAGGAACGGCATCATCTGTCGAAGGCTGCGTCCCACCTGTTCGACGAGGTGATCGCGATCCTGAGCACGGCGTTCGAGGAGGAACGGCGCTCCGGCACGGGCCTGAGACATCCACTCTTGGGCGAATTGGCCCGATTGAATCTCGTCGAGCACGTCCCTCATCGCCTTCTTGGTGTCATCGGTGACGATGCGCGGACCGCGTGTGTAGTCCCCGTACTCCGCGGTGTCAGAAACGCTGTACCGCATCCACGAAAGGCCGCCCTCGAAGAGGAGATCCACGATCAGTTTGAGTTCGTGAAGGGTCTCGAAGTACGCCGATTCGGGCTGGTACCCGGCTTCGACGAGGGTCTCGAACGACGCTTTGATCAAGGATGAGACGCCTCCACACAGGATCGTCTGTTCCCCGAAGAGGTCGGTCTCGGTCTCCTCTTTGAAGGTCGTCTCGAGCACCCCTGCCCGCGTCCCGCCGATTCCCCAGGCATACGAGAGCCCCAGATCGTGGGCGTGTCCGGTCGCGTCTTGTTGGACGGCCAGAAGGCACGGAACGCCGGAGCCTTCCGTGTAAGTGCGACGGACCAGATGTCCAGGGCCTTTTGGCGCCACCATCGCGACATCCACTCCCTCCGGAGGTTCGATGAAACCGAAGTGGATGTTGAATCCATGGGCGAACAGCAGCGCGTCACCCTTCTGGAGGTGTGACGCCACCTCCGATGCATAGAGGTCGGCCATCGTCTGATCCGGCACGAGCAGCATGACGACATCGGCCCAGGAGACGGCGTCCTCTACGTCCTTGACGACCAGTCCGGCCTCTTCCGCGTGCCGGCGGCTGGTCGAATCGGGGCGGAGACCGACAATGACGTCTGCGCCCGCGTCCTTGAGATTGAGGGCGTGTGCATGCCCTTGGCTCCCGTAGCCGATCACCGCCACCTTCCGGTCTTTGATGATCGACGGGTCACTGTCGCTGTCGTAGAAGATGGTGGCCATGGTTCCTCTCATCCGATCGCGCGCAAGCTCTCGCTCTTGGTCTTCACATCTCGGGCCATTGCGATCCGCCCCGACTTCACGAGGTCGGTGATTCCGAAGGGCCGGACGAGGTTCAGGAAGTTCCTGAGCTTCAGCGGATCGCCAGTTACGAGAAACGCGATCGTCGTCGGAGCCGCGTCCACGGGCACTGCCTTGAAGAGCGACGCCACCTCGAGCACCTCACTCCGTCGACTCGATGGTGCGCTCACACGCACGATCATGATCTCCCGCTCGAACGACTGATCCGGATCGAGTTCGATGATCTTGACGACGTTGATCAGTTTGTGCAGCTGCTTCTTGACCTGCTCGAGCTCGGGAGCTTCGACCACGATCGTCATCAGAGCCGTGCCTTCGTCTCTTGCAGGGCCCACGGCAAGAGAGTGGATATTGAACCCTCTTCGGGCGAGGAGCAACGACACTCTCGCCAGCACTCCCGGTCTGTCCTCGACCAGAACCGAAAGGGTGTGCTGTGTTTGTGGAGGGTTGCTCATGCCGGGGTATCCAGTCTGAAGGCGTCGTTTCGTTTGACAACCGTCCCCGGCCCAACGACCACCTCGTCGTTCGTTCCGCCGGCGGGCACCATCGGGAACACCATCTCATCCGGATCGACGACGAACTCGACCACGACGGGCCGGTCATCGATCGACAGCGACTTCTCGATGACTGGCGCGACCTCGTCGGGTGTCTGGGCGCGCAACCCGGCACAGCCCATTCCCTCCGCCACCATGACGTAGTCGGGGTGGTCACCGAGCATCGTCGCAGACAGTCGCCCTTCGTAGAACATCTCTTGCCACTGTTTCACCAGGCCGAGGGAGCCGTTGTTGAGGACGGCCACCTTGACAGGGATCTTCTCAGTTGAGGCGGTGATCAGCTCCTGCATTGTCATCTGAAAACAGCCGTCGCCATCGATCGCGTAGACGAGCTCGTCGGGCCTTCCTGCTTTCGCACCTACGGCTGCCGGTATCGCAAATCCCATCGTGCCGAGTCCTCCGGAGTTGATCCACCGTCGCGGCTCATCGAACTTCCAGAACTGGGACGCCCACATCTGGTGCTGTCCGACTCCGGCAACGATGGTGGCGTCACCTCCGGTCAACCGATAGAGCTCTTCGATGACGTACTGGGGCTTGATGGGACCGTCCGGTTGCTGGTCGTACGTGAGGGGATATTCCTGCTGCCAATCGTGCAGACGGCCCAGCCAGGCCGTCCGGTCAGGAACCTGCCGGTCGCCCCACGATTCGAGCAGCCGCTCGATCACCCTGCGAGCATCACCGACGATCGGTACGTCAGCGGCGCGGATCTTGCCGATCTCGGCAGGGTCGATATCGGCGTGAATGACCTTCGCGTAGGGTGCAAAGGAAGCCGGATCACCCGTCACGCGATCGTCGAATCTGGCGCCGATGGCGACCAGTAGATCCGCCTGCTGCATTGCCGTGATGGCTGTGTAGTTGCCGTGCATGCCCGGCATGCCCAGGGCGAGAGGATGATTGTCAGGGAACGCGCCGCGGCCCATCAGGGTGGTCACCACCGGCAGGTTGGCCGCCTCCGCCAAGCGGCGCACCTCTCGGTGGGCGTTCGCCTTGATGATCCCACCGCCGATGTACAGCACTGGACGGGTTGCCGAGTCGATCAGCGCGATCGCATCGTTCACCTTGATGTGATGTCCTTCTGTCGCGGGCCTGTAGCCCGGAAGGTCGATCTCTCGAGGAGCGTGGGTGGTGGCCGAGGCGGCAAGGATATCCTTGGGTAGATCGATCAACACAGGGCCTGGTCGCCCGGTGGCCGCGATATGGAATGCTTCGTGGACCACGTCGGCTATGTCGTCAGGGTCGGTGACGAAGTAGTTGTGTTTGGTTGCTGACATCGTGACACCGACGGTGTACGCCTCCTGGAAGGCGTCGTTGCCTACCGACCGGGTGGAGACCTGGCCGCTGATTGCGACAAGCGGAACCGAGTCGATGAGGGCGTTCGTAAGTGGAGTGACGAGGTTCGTCGCTCCGGGACCGGATGTGACGATGCAGACCCCCACCCTGCCGGTCGCCCAGGCGTACCCCTCCGCCATGTGGCCGGCGCCCTGCTCGTGACGAGCGAGGATGTGGCGGATCGGGCTGTCGTAGAGAGGATCGTAGGCAGGCAGGATCGC
>CAYLHS010000033.1:0-22591 GCA_964383535.1 uncultured Acidimicrobiia bacterium | reverse complement strand
GTCGGCGGAGGTTAGCGACGCGAGTGCGGCGGTGGAATCGTCGCGATACCCTCGCGCCACCATGGCCGGACCAATCCCTCGCGCACTGCTCCCCGACAACTCCACGATCGTGGATGGTCGGCTGCACATCGCTGGATGCGATACCGTCGATCTCGCCGCCCAGTTCGGCACCCCACTGTTCGTCTACGACGAAGACCACATCCGTGCCCGCTGCCGCGAAACCGTGGCGGCCTTTGGCGACGGAGCGGCGTACGCGACGAAAGCGTTCCTGTGCACGGCAATGGCCCGCCTCGCCCACGAGGAAGGACTGATGCTGGATGTAGCCACCGGCGGTGAGCTGGCCGTCGCACGCGCCGCCGGCGTTCCTGCCGACCGGCTCGTCGTCCACGGCAACAACAAGTCGACGGTCGAACTCGAAACCGCCATGCGGATCGGCGTCGGACGGATCGTCGTCGACAGCTTCGACGAGATGAACAGGATCGAGGAGCTTCATGGCGACGGCCTGCCCGCACCCGACGTGCTCGTCCGGGTCACGCCGGGAGTCGAGGCCCACACGCACGAGTTCGTCAGGACCGGCGGCGACGACACGAAATTCGGCTTCACGGCTTCGACGGGCGACGCGGCCAGGGCGGTGGAACGAGCACGATCCTCCGACGCGATGCGCCTCGTCGGGCTCCACGTCCACATCGGAAGCCAGGTGTTCTCCCTCGAAGCGTTCACAGAGGCCTCCGGGGTCGTCGCGCTGCTCGCCGAACCGTTCGGTCTCCCCGAGCTGTCACTCGGAGGCGGTCTCGGTGTGGCGTATGTGGAGGGAGAGACCGCCCCGTCGATCACCGAATGGGCGTCCACCCTCAGGAAGGCGCTGCGGGGAGTCAACGTTCGGCTGTCCGTCGAACCGGGACGATCGATCGTGGCTGCCTCGGCGATCACGCTCTACTCGGTGGGCACCATCAAGGACATCCCGGGTGTGCGCACCTACGTCGCTGTCGACGGAGGAATGAGCGACAACCCTCGCCCTGTGTTGTATGGCAGCGGCTACGAGACGTTCCTGCCAAGGTCGGTCGATGCACCCAGACCGAGACCCGTGCGTGTGGTGGGCAAACACTGCGAATCGGGAGACATGCTCGTGGCACAAGGATGGGTGCCCGACGACCTCTGCGTCGGGGACGTTCTGGCGACACCGGTCACCGGGGCGTACGGCCACTCGATGGGATCGAACTACAACAAGGTTCCAAGACCGGCAGTCGTGTTCTGTCGCGACGGCAGCGCGAGGCTCGTCGTGCGCCGCGAGACCGACGACGATCTGCTGCGAACGGATGTCGGACCCGATACGGCCGGCGGTATCATGACGTGTCCGCCCTCGTAGCTCAGGGGATAGAGCGCCGGCCTCCGGAGCCGGGTGCGCAGGTTCGAATCCTGCCGGGGGCGCCTCACTTGGCGAAGTAGTGCAGCCCCAGCCACATCCAGCCGGCCATCACCCCGATACGACCGGACCGCGTGTGCATGATCCGTGTCAGGACCGTCCCCAGCGGCGGGATCTCCGTGCGACCGGTGCGGCTCATCACCTCCAGGACAAGCCCGACGAGCGCAATCAGGGCGTAGACGGCGACGGTGGCGTCGTGGCTGCTCATCGCTTCACCAGATACCAGCCGAGTGTGAGCCAGACGAAGAGCAGCACGGAGCGGCCCGTGTGCAACGCCAGAACGGGATCGAGCAGCGTGCTGAGTGTGGGGTGCGCGTACGAGCCGGTCGCCAGGTCGGGCTGCAACAGGAGATTCACCAGCTCGAAGATGCCGAGGGCGACGAACAGCGACGCCCATGCGATTGCCCCGTGGCGCCCGATCGGACGTGGTTCCGGCCCGGGGCTATGGGTGGCACGAAACGCCATCAACAGACCCACGACGCCGGGGGCTATCACGGCAACGGTCGCCGGCCACGAATAGCGCTCGAACGCTCCAACGGCCACCGCGTAGACGACAGCGATCATCACCGCGACGAAGGGATGACCGTCGTCGGGCCCGGCCACCGCCTCGGTCCGCTCCTCCACGAGAACGGGCAGGTCCACGTTGGACGCGAGAAGGAGTGCGACCGCGATCAGCAGGATCGCGTGCACGGGATTCCCTGCGAGGCCATCGAACAGGCCGGCGAGCGCCAAGATGATGATCACGGGATCGATCTTCGGGAGGGTCGATCTCCGAGTCCCTTCACGATGTTTCTCGTCGAATCCGTCGGTTCCCTTGTTCACACCCTCATTGTTGCACCCGGCTCGATCCCAGGCTCACTTGGGAGCTGGTTCCTGATACCTTGTTGCCATGCGATCGATTTGGAAGGGCGCGATCAGCTTCGGCCTGGTCACCATCCCGGTGGCGTTGTTCTCCGCGACCGAGGACAAGAAGCCGAAGTTCAAGATGCTGCGGGGCGAAGACGGATCTCCGATCAAGTACAAACGGGTGGCGGAGGCCGACGGAAAAGAGGTCACCTGGGACGAGATCGTCCGAGGCTTCGAGGTGGACAAGGACCGCTACGCGGTCTTCACCGACGAGGAACTGGACGAGCTCAGGGTCGGTGGCGGGTCGCGTCTGATCGACGTCGTCCAGTTCGTCGACTCGGCCGAGATCGACCCCCTGTTCTACCGCACGTCCTACTACCTCGCTCCCGAGTCGTCCGGTGAGAAGGCGTACACGATCCTCCTGGAGGCGCTCTCACGCAAGAACCGTGTCGGCATCGCGCGATTCTCGCTCCGGGCGAAGGAGCACCTGGCCACACTCAGGGCCGACGAAGACGTCCTGGTCCTCGAGACGATGTTCTGGCCGGATGAGATCCGGGTGCCCGAGTTCGAGCATGCGCCTGTGGAGATCCGCCCCGAGGAGGTCCAGATGGCAGAGATGATCATCGACAACCTCACCTCGGATTTCGACCCGGACGCGTTCCACGATCAGACGAGGGAAGCGATCGAGGCGGCGGCCCGAGCGAAGCTCGAAGGTGAAGAGGTCGTCTCACCGACGATGCCCGAACCGACCAAGGTGCTCGACCTGCTCGAGGCACTCAAGGCGAGCGTGGAAGCTACGAAAAGGGCGTCGTAGGACCCTCGTTCTCCCACGTGTCGGCAGGTTCATCTGTGAACCCTTTGAACGACGGGGCTCGAAGCCGCCCCGCCGTGGTCCACTCCTTGTACTCGACGGCCGCAACGAGCGAGGGCACCACCCAGGTCGCGTCCTGTGGCAGTCCGGTGTCGTTCTCGAAGGGACATTGCTCGGATTGCATCTGATCCAGCGCGTCGCGGATCGCAATGAGGCTCGGTTCGTCGAACCCGGTTCCGACGGCACCAGCCCATCGAAGACCGGCTTCCGAGGGAACACCAACGAGCAACGCACCGAACGTCGACGATCGCGACCCCTCTCCTCTCGTGAACCCGCCAACGATGGCCCGCACCGTGCGTTTGATCGCCACCTTCAGCCAGTCGGGCGAACGAACACCTGGCCGATATCTGGAGCCGAGCCGCTTGGCGACGATGCCTTCGAGCCCATTCGAGGCGGCAGCCGAGAACAGCGCCTCACCTTCGGTCGGGATTGCCTCAGATCGGACGAACGGAGGGGGGAGGGTGAGTCGGGCCAGCCGGTCCAGCCGGTGTTCCAGCGGTTCGTCGATCACTTCGATCCCGTCATAGAGGATGTCGAACACCATGTAGGCGATCGACCCGACGCCACGTTGGAGGAGTCCGAATCTCGGAACACCCTGCTCGTCGAAGGCGACCAGTTCACCGTCGAGCACGACTGGGTGGCCTGCGGGTGCTTCGACAAATGCCGCGTGGTCGATCGTTCTGCCCGATCGCGTTCGGAGGGTCATGTCACGTCCGTCCGATTCGACCAGCAGCCGAATGCCATCCCATTTGGGCTCGAACATCCAACCTCGGTCGGTGAACGGACGCCGTGTCAGGGTGGCCAGCATCGGGGCGTAGCGCTTCACCCCAGCTCTTCCCTCACGATCCTGTTGACCATCGACCCGTCGAGCTGGTTTCCATGCGCCTTCATCAGCCGGCCGATCACCATCCCCGGAGATGTGACCTCGCCGATCTCGGCGATCGTCGATTGCACGAGCGCTCTCGTGTCGTCCTCGGAGAGGGTCGAGGGGAGCCAGCGGGAGAGGTATCGAACCTCGAAGTCGAGCTTCGCCGCCATCGCCTCGCCACGTTCGCCCAGCTCCGCATACTCGTCTCGGGCCTTGGACATCTTCTTGACGTACGAGCCGATGACGGCCCGGTACAGCTCGTCGTCGGCATCACCCTCGAATCCGGGTTCCGTCACCTTTCGTGTCACCTCGGTTTCGACTTGCCGGATCACGTCGCGCCGGAGCGCGTCGCGGCTGAGCATGGCATCTCTCAGTTCGTCGGCCAGCTCTGACTTGATGGTCACTCGGTCCTCCTCAGTGCTTCGATGATCCTGCGGGGGTCGTCGGTGATGATCGCCGACACTCCTGCCGCTGCGAGCAGCGTGGCGCGATCCTCATCGTCGACGGTCCAGGTGACAACTTGGAGCCCCCGCTTCTCGAGCCGGCCAACCGGAACCTGTGGGTCATCCCCGAGCAGCCACCAGTGAGGGGCAACGATCGAATGACCGCCATCCACCGCTCGCTGCGCCACCTCGTCCAGCGATCTGTCTGGCTCGACGAGCAGGCCTGTTCGAATCGACGGATGTGCCCGCTTGACCGCGTCCATCGTCGCCCAGTGGAAGGACGTGACGACATCCTGGGGACGTGCCAGTGACGTCACCTCGATGGCGAACGAGAACTCGGGGTCGAAGTCCGGTTCGTCAGGGTCGTTCTTGATCTCGATGTCGATCGGGAACGCTCCTACCGCCCTCAGCAGTTCGTCGAACCGGGCCGGCCTGTGACCGTCACCGAGATCAATCCCGGCCAGAGTCGCCCAGTCCGTCTCGATCACGACGTGCCCCCCGATCTCGGGGTCGTGTGAGAGCACGGCGACTCCGTCGGCGGTCCGCCGCAGGTCCGTCTCGACAAGGTCGGCAACCTCGGTCGCGGCGATCATTCCTGCAATCGTGTTGTCCGGATATTCGAGTCGCATCCCTCGATGCGCACCCACAATAATGCCAGATAAATCCATCCCATTATCCCTTGCTGTAGGTTTTGACCATGGGTAGGGTTCTTGTGAATTACATCACAATCCTTCTCCAAGGAGATCGTGTTTTGCTCACCGTAACCACCGATTGGCGTCAGCTCGCCGCCTGCCGGGACTCTGAGCCCACCCTGTTCTTCCCGGTTGGTTCAACAGGATCTGCACTGCAGTCGATCGCCGACGCCAAGGCCATCTGCGCGCAGTGCTCGGTCAAGGAAGACTGCCTCCAGTACGCGCTCCGCTCCAATCAGGAGTCGGGCGTCTGGGGCGGCTACGCAGAGGACGAGCGTCGTCGTCTTCGCAAGCGTTGGCTTGCGGAACGAAGGCGGCGGGCCAGCTAGGCCCGAACTGACTCGTGGAAAGGCCGGCCGATTGGCCGGCCTTTTCAACTCCTGAACCCGACGTCGACCCTGTGGGCGGGTTCGACTTCGATGAACCCGAGTCTGGACAGCGGGATCCCTACTCGCTTGCCGTCCAGCGCGTCCACCCAGATGAACGCATCTCCTCGAGCGTGCGCCTCCTCGACCATCGCGATGAACGCCTCGGTGTCATCGACGTCGAGCTCGACCTCACGTGAGGTGTCGGCGACTCCTATCCGAACTCGCATTGGTCCTCCTTGCTTTTCGCCTGCATCGTACTGGACGCAACCTGGATCGGGATCACCTCGCCTCGCTGCACCAGAACGCCTCTGCCGGGCGTCCTGTCCGCTCGTAGCCTCGTACGCCAGAACTCCTCGTCCCGATGGTCTGGCCATAGCGCCAATCCGGCGGCATCGGACGCCAATCGTCTCACCCAGTGCCCATGGGGTAGTTCGCCGACGCGCACGGCGATCACGAGATGCAGGTCGGAATCGACGCCGACCGGCGCATCGTCGAGGGTGTGGGCATCGTCGATGAGCCTCACCCTCGGCTCGTCGGCGTGCCCGGCGGGGGCCACTTCCGAGATCGACTGTGCGAACGCTCGCAGCGCGGTCGACTTGCCCGAGCCGGGAGGACCCGTGATGACGATGTGACGACCCGGATCTACATGGAATCCGACCGGGCCGATCGTCGATGCCCCGCCGAGACCCATCGGGACGAACAGAGTGCCGTCGTCGTCTCGAGCCATCCCTCGGATCGCCGACATGGGTACCTCGGAGGGGAGGGCTCCGATCTGGGGCGGACGTTTCGCTGGCGCAGCGAGGTCGTACTCCGGTTCGACGACTCTCACAACCCGCTGATGGGCCATCGAGAATGCAGTTCCTCGTGACAGGTCGGGGATCGAGCCGATACCCAGCGCCAGGTACTCGTAGGGATCCAGGAGCCTGAAGGCGAGCCGCTCCGAGAACCCGGCGAGAACGGCGCCGCCAACGGCCCCTGCGTGCCGAATCGAGGCGATCACTCCCACTCCTACCGATGGTCCCTTCTCGACGATTCGCTCCAGCCACTCCCCTACATCGAGGTTCTCCACGGCGAGCAGGATCGGCGGGTCGGAGACGAGGGCGGTGCGGCGGCGATCGATCTCGTCGCCGAGGTAGCGGACGAGTCGGTGCGTGCGTTCCACCTCGCCGACCCCGACGACGTTGCCGGCCACGGAGATCAGCCTCCACAGCGGTGAATTCTGTCCAGCCCCTGCGATATGGACATGTACCCCACGCGAGCAGGCGGCTGCCGCGACTCCCGCAAGGGTCCGAGACGCATCGTTGCCGCCGGGGTCCACGACCAGGATGTTCTCGCCTTTCCACACGAGGAGTCGACGGCGACGGGGATCGTCGACGAGACCTATCGGTATCCCGTCCTCTGATTGGAGATCACTCGATCGGATCGACGCCGGGAGCCGGTCGGTCCAGATCGGGTCGGCCGACGGGTAGCCGTTGCCCTCGGCGGCCTCACAGACGGCATCGACGAGACGATCGAGATCCGAAGACCGGTCACCGCCACCCGATGGGACCCCACCGGCGACCACGCGGACCTCCCCGGAGGTCCCCGACACGAATCCCGTGGAGAATGCGAGGAGCTCGCCCGGTCCGAGCAGAACGAAACCGCTTCCCGGTCTGTGGCGATCGATGCGTGCAGCATCGTCACTTCCGATGACGTCGTGGGAATCGGCACCGGTGTGCACACGCAGGGCGATCCTGATCGACGTGTTGGCTCGGATCCGGTCGCTGACGACGCCGGCAGGTCGCTGTGTCGCCAGGAGCAGGTGGATGCCGAGGCTCCTCCCCCGGCGAGCGAGATCCATGAGTCCGGCGAGCGTCTCCGGCGCCTGGTCGGCGAGTGCACCAAACTCGTCGACCACGACGAGCAGGCGGGGCACACCCAACTCCCCAGGCTCCAGAGCGGCCACACCCGAATCTCGCAGGCGTCGTTCCCTCGAGCGAACCTCGGCGCGCAGCGCTTCCAGGGCTCTCTCGGCGTCCGAGAGGTCCAAGTCGGTCATCGAACCGGCAACATGAGGCAGGCGTCGGCATGGATCGAACGTGGCACCGCCCTTGAAGTCGACCAGAACGAACGCCACATGGTTCGGTGGGTATCGGACGGCCAGCGCGATCACCAGGCTCCTCAGGAACTCGCTCTTGCCGGACCCGGTGGTGCCCGCAAGCAGGGCGTGTGGACCGTGGCCGACGAGGTCCAACTCCAGGGGGCCGTCGATCGCGGACCCGACGCGCGCGACGAGTCCCGTGTCGTGATGTCCCCACGCCTCACCGATCGAAGCCGCCGAGGGTGTTTCGAGCAGCTCATCGAGCGACACGGGGTCGTCGCCGGCAGAAGCTTCGGGGTCGCGCACGCACGCGAGCGCCCTGGCAGTCCCGACTGCATCTTCCTCCAGGATCGTGATCACGTGCCCGGATCGAGTGGCGCCGTCCGACGAACGCACCACTCTCACGACTCCATCGGCGTCGGTTTCGATGACGAGGTCACACGCGCCGGGCAGACCGTCGGAATCATCGGCCACCACGATGCCGCACCGTCGTTCTCCCTCGAGCTCGCCGACGGCCACCTCCAACTCGGCTCCCGACGCCCAGTGCGGCAGCCACCCGAGCCAGGCCCACTCGGGGCTCGACGGGCCGGACACGGCGACATCTGCCGGCCCGTGGTGGACGACGGCCTGCACCAGGACCCAGCGAGCCAATCCGACAGCGGCGGGCCCGGCGATCCCGACGGTCGTCCGCGGCGCAAGCGTGATGTCGACGGGCAGCCCTTCGTTCGAGCGTCCCACCGAGACCATCCCGAAGTCGGGATGGGATGGCCGGCGTTGCCACAGTTCACGGGCCGTCGACGTCGCCATCGCCGAGACGCGGCCCGGACCCGGCACACGAGACTCCATCGCCGCTTCGAGCCGCTTGTGCCGTGCCACCTTGGCCCGCGCGTGGTGAACGGTCGCTCTGCGTATGGCATCGCGTGCCGCTCTGCGTTCACGGGCCAGCGCACGACGTTCCTCCAGCCAGCTTCCTACGGCCATGAGCACGCCGAGAAGCGAGAACGCCGCCATCGTGGGTCCGAAGACCACGGCAAGCCCGAGGCCGGCCACGAGCGGGACGAAGGCGGCCGCCCAACGGAACGCGACCCGTCTCTCCGGCATGGGTGGAAGTTCAGGAGGTGGCACGGGTGGTGGCACATCCATCGGAACGATGCGTGGTGGTCGGTGGAACACCGCACGTCCGCCCTCGACCAGCGGAATCGATTGGGCTTCTCCTCTCGAAGCGCGAAGCGTCGACCCGTTGGGGATGTGTCCGATCGGCTCGTGGTCGGTGAAGCGTCGGTCTCCCACCCAGATCTCGTCGGGGTGGTGAGCGAGCAGAGGTCGGAGGGAGCCGACCGTTGCTCCCGGCGGAGCATCGATGACCACGACGTCCCCCTCCCACACGACTCGCAGGTTCACGGCGCCTCGAGTAGCTCGTTCCTCACCCGCTGGATCAGACGCCGCTGCCGGGCAACTTCCTGATGGAAACGCTCGGCGGCGGGCCCGGACCATGACCCCTCAGCCATGCCTGCAACACGCACCATCGCACCCTCGAGCGCCGACAGACGCACCGCAAGTCCCTGGTGCAGTGTCACGCCGTCGCGGACTCGATTGCCTGCCGGCGGCGACTGACGGCGGAAGCGTTCTCCGCCATGGCTTCCCTGAGCCGGTGGAGGGCCGGGACGAAATCGCCCGACCACGCCTGTCGGAATCGGTCCGCGGCAGGGCCGGTCCACGCCGTCGATTGAAGCGCGGCTCCGATGCGGGCTTCGAGCGCCTCGATTTCGGCCCCTTCCTGCCGAAACCTTGCCGCAAGATCGTCGAGCTGGGCAAGATCGCCCCCATACACGGCCATTGGGCCCCCTTTCACTCGGACCAAACCTACAACGTATGTTTACACTTGTCGAGAGTGGTCAACGCTTGACGACACGACACCCGGAAGGTACGTTCGACGTATGGTGAAGGCTCTCCTCCTCGTCGCTGTCGAAGTCCTCTCGCTCATGGCGCTGTGGCGCGCCGGAGCGCTCCTCGACCCGATCAACCCCATCGATCGGATGATGGCGATCCTGCGCGTCGTGGCGATCGTGTGGATGGCGTGGACGACCTACTCGACGATCGCGATTCTCTCGTCCAGCCGTCCGAGATTCACGAACCGGCTGGCGCGCGCATTGGTGCATCGGGCTGTCGCAGCCGCGATCGTGACAGGGGTTGCAGCTGCCCCGACCCCGGCGTTCGCTGTGATCGCCCAGATCGATTCCTCGGGAGTGGCGATCCCTCCCGGCGCGTTCGTGCGTACGGCGAGCAGTGAGCGTCCCGTTGCAGCGAACTCGGCGTCCGTTCGATCGGAGACTTCCGTAGTGGTCGAACCGGGCGACAATCTGTGGAGGATTGCCGAGCGCCGCGTTCGATCGATCGAAGCGGACCCCACACCCAGACTGATCGCCCGGTACTGGGCGCGACTGGTCGCGACGAACAGCCGGCATCTCCGTTCGGGCAATCCAGACCTGATCTACCCCGGTGAAGTGATCGAGCTTCCCTGAAGGGCCGGAGGCTCACGACCGGCGGCCGCGTGCCTCCGCCTCCCAACCACCGGCGGGGACCACCGCGGCCGAACGCGACGGGGATACAGGACCGTACGAAGCCCGGCCTACGCGCGAATCCAGGACAACCTGACCCGCCGTTTCGCATTGTCCGCATTCGGATCGACCAAGACGAGGGATTGCCAGGTGCCGAGTGCCATCCGACCGGCAACGACAGGGATGGTGATGCTGGGGGCGATGAGAGCCGGGAGTACGTGATCGGCTCCATGCCCAGGGCTGCCATGCCGGTGTCGCCAGCGTCGATCGTCCCTCGGAAGGACCGTATCGACCACGTCCATGAGATCGAAATCGCTCCCCGCGCCGGTCTCCATGAGTGCCAGCCCGGCGGTCGCGTGTTCGGCGAAGGCCGACAACAGGCCGTCTCCACGGCCGGCAACGAACGCCTCGGCCTGGGCAGTCAGGTCGTACACGCCCCGTGCGGTAGTGAGGTGAAGAATCGTCGTGTCCATGGGGTCAGGCTACGCGGTCGTGGGTCGTCAGTCATCAGTGATCAGTCATCAACGACACGTTTGAATCTCATGTCCGCCAGGCAAACGGCCGAAGACCGGCTTACGACGCGAGCCCTACAGATTCTCGCCCAGGAATATCTCCGAGACGCTCTCGTCGGAGAAGATGGCTTTGAGTGCCTGTGCGAACAGCGGCGCGACGGAGAGGACTTTGAGCTTCCGGAAACCGTTCACTGCTTCGGGAACCGGCAAGGTGTTGGCGATCACGACCTCTTGGATGCCGGACTCCTCGAGACGCTGGACAGCGGGTGGGGAAAGCACACCGTGGGTGGCGACGAGACGCACCGACAGTGCCCCCTGTTCAAGGAGGAGTTTCGCGGCGCTCGTCGCCGTTCCGGCGGTGTCCACGATGTCGTCCACGATGATCGTGTGGCGGCCCCGTACTTTTCCGATCATCGCCAGCGCCTGCGAAACGTTGCGCTTGCTCGCTTCACGTCGCTTGTGAACGAACCCCACATATGCATTGAGGTGTCTCGCGTACCGCTCGGCACGCTTCACACCGCCGGCATCGGGGGAGACGATCGTCGTCGGGCCGTCAAGGGTCTTTTCCAGATAGTCGACGAAGATCGGCAGTGCGGTCAGGTGATCGAACGGCTTCGCGGTGAAGCCTTGGATCTGGCCACTATGGAGATCGATCGACACGAGTCGATCTGCGCCCGCGGCCTCGTACATGTCGATCATCAGTCGCGCCGAGATGGCTTCTCTGGGGAGTCCCTTCTTGTCCTGGCGGGAGTATCCGAAGAACGGCATCACGGCGGTGATGCGCTTCGCCGATGCTCGACGAAGCGCATCGATGATCAGAAGTTGCTCCATGATGTGAAAGTTGGGAGGTCGGGAGTGGCTCTGGATGACGAAGCAATCCGCTCCCCGCACGCTCTCCGTCGGTCGTACGTAAATCTCTCCGCTGGCGAAGATCGACCGCTCCAACCCACCCTGTTTGGTGTTCATGAGATCGGCGATCTCGTCAGCGAACTCGGGGTTGGCGCTCCCCGAGAAGAGCATCATGCGCTTGCGCCCCGGAATCTCCATCTAGGACTCTCTCCTCCGCCGCCTGGCAGCGTAGTCGGGGATCTCCTTCTGTACCGAACGCTCCAACGCGAGCGCACCCGGTTGGACGTCCTTCGTGATCGTCGAACCCGCTCCGGTGACGGCGTCATCACCGATCGTGACAGGAGCGACGAGCATGGTGTCCGAGCCGATGAAGGCCCTATCGCCGATGATCGTCTCATGCTTCGCGATGCCGTCGTAGTTGCAGGTGATCGTTCCGGCACCGATGTTGGCGTCCCGTCCCACCTGCGCGTCACCGATGTAGCTGAGATGCGGGACCTTGGCGCCTTCCCCGACCGTCGACTTCTTGGTCTCGACAAACGTACCGACTTTGCTCCCTTTGCGCAGTACCGTTCCGGGACGCAAGGACGCGTAGGGGCCGACTTCGACGCCTTCTCCAACCTCGGCCCCACGCAGCACCGAATACCACACGTGCGCACCGGGTCCAATCACCGAGTCTTCCGCCGTCACGTCAGGGCCCACCGTCGCGCCGGCCGCCACACTCGTGCCGCCGCGGAGATACACGTCCGGGAGAAGCATCGCACCGGGCTCGATACGAACATCAGCATCGAGATAGACCCGGCCGGGGTCCTGCATCGACACGCCGGTGGCCATCAGCGCTTCGTTGAGGCGGGTGCGCATGAGCGCCCCGACCCGAGCGAGTTGCGCGAGGCTGTTGACCCCGGCAGTCTCGGAGGGAGCGGTCTTCAAGGCGTGCAATGGATGCCCTTCGGCGCCAAGGATCTCGATCACGTCGGTGAGGTAGTACTCACCTTGGACGTTGTTGGGCTCGACCTTCGGAAGGGCTTCCGCGAGCAGCCCCGAATCGAACACGTACACGCCTCCGTTGATTTCCCGGATCTGACGCTGCGATGCGCTGGCGTCCACGTGCTCGACGATCCCCACGACGCGGTCCCACCCGTCTCGCTGGATCCGTCCGTACCCGGCCGGGTCGTCGACCTCGGCGGTCAACACCGACACGGCCGACCCGGTGCGCCGGTGCAGGCCGATCAGCTCCTTCAGAGTGGACGGAACGAGCAGTGGCACGTCACCCGGCGCGACGAGGATGGCGTCTCCTCCGTCCGACGGTATCGCACCGAGCGCGAGCCCCGTCGCATGCCCTGTGCCAAGCTGCTGCTCCTGCACCACCACATCGGTGTCGTCACCGAGGAACGGCCGCACCTGGTCCCCGTTGGCACCGACGACGACCACGATCTGGTCGGGTTCCATCGCTCGCACCGCCTTCAGCACCCATGAGATCATCGGTCGACCGGCGACGGTGTGCAGCACCTTCGGGAGATCGGACTTCATGCGGGTACCTGCCCCCGCGGCGAGTATCACTGCTCTCACGGCCATTCGGCCCTCCTTGGTCGCTGGGGGGAAGGGACTCGAACCCCTACTGACGGGACCAAAACCCGTAGTGCTGCCATTACACCACCCCCCACAGAGAGGTCGCGGGCGGCGTCGAGTCTACAACTGTGGTTCCACGCGAACTCCGCCCGGAACGGGAAGCGCTGCAAAGGCTGCTCTTCCCGGCGCGGATGCGACTGCGGAGCGTGCCTCGTCGAGGTCGACGAAGAACGCGAACAACGTCGGACCACTTCCCGTCAGCAGGACCGGCCTGTCCCACAGGTTCTCCAGACTCGAGATCCAATCACCGAGATCTGGTGCAACGAGCCGAGCTGCCGGTTCGAGGTTGTTGACCAGCGGCGCGTACTCCCTCAGCGACGGAGGCACGGCATTGGCGCCGACTGGACGGACCTTGGCATCGCCGAGACGATCCCACGCCCTGAAGACATCCCGCGTGGCGAGGCGGAACGTCGGAGTCGCCACCCCGACTGCGTAGTCGACCGTGAGTGGGAGCCGCGTCAATCGCACGCCCGTCCCCTCCATCATCGCAAGCCCTCCATGGAGAAAGAACGGTACGTCGGCCCCCAACGGGGGCGCGAGGTCTGCGATGTCGCTCACTCCGAGGATGCCACCCACCAGCATCAACGCGGCTGCGGCGTCGGCACTGCCGCCGCCGAGCCCGGCCGCTACCGGAATGCGCTTCTCCAGGTCGAGGTGAAGCGGGGTCCTGTCACCGGAACGCCCCCGAAGCGATTCGACGGCTCCCCAGACGAGGTTCTCGCCCGGGATCGGTTCCCCGTCGACCTCGAGATGGTCGTCGTCCGACGGCTCGGCGCGCAGCGTGTCGTAGTAGTCGATCGCCTGCGCGAGCGATCGGAGTCGATGGTACCCGCCACGTTCCACGCCGAGGACGTGAAGGTCCAGATTGAGCTTCGCCGGGGCGAGTGCCCGCTCAGCCATGCGACGCCTCCCAGATGTCGACGAACTGCTGCGGCGACAGATCCTCGGGGCGGGCGTGCGGATCGATGCCGGCTCGCAGCAGGACGGCCGGGTCGATGCTGGAGCGCAGCATCTTCCGCCGATGCCCAAACGCACGCGCAGCGAGCTCGAGGATGTCGTCGAGGTGCTCGTGCGAGCGCCGCCGATGAGCGACCACAACAGCCGATGAGACGCGAGGAGCGGGGACGAAGACCTGCGGTGGCACGGTGAATGCGCGACGAGCGTCCGCCGTGAGGCCGACCACGACCGACGGCAGCCCGTACGAGCGCGATCCCTGGCCGGCGATGAGTCTGTCGGCGACCTCCTGCTGCACCATCACCGTGAACTCTTGCACATGCCTGGGATCCCGCAGGAGGGTGAGGAGCAGCCGCGTCCCGATGTTGTACGGCAGGTTGGCGACCATCTTCCATCGCCCAGAGCCGAGGGCCGACGGCAGGGCGCCGACCGCGTCTTCGAATCGCAGTTCGACGTTGGGCCGGTTCCCGACGACATGGTGAAGAATCGAACGAAGCCCTGAGTCGACTTCGTAGGAGACGACGTGGGCTCCGGTGTCCGCCAGCGCCACCGTGAGCGAGCCGGTCCCCGCTCCGACCTCGAGCACGTTGTCTCCTGGACCGACCTGCGCCGTCGCCACCACCTTGGCGATGATGTTCGGGTCGGCGAGAAAGTGCTGACCGAGTCGTTTTCGAGGCGCGACACCATGATCTCGCAGGAGCTGGTTGATCGATGCAGGTCCCTGTCTCATGGCCGGTAGATGCGGGTCGCGGCGGCCGACGTGGTGCGAGCGACATCGTCCGGTGACATGCCCCAGACACCGGCAAGCGCAGCCCCGACGAGTGCGACACGCGCCGGTTCGTTCGGTTCATTCCGGAACGGCGGAGGTGAGAGGTACGGCGTGTCGGTTTCGACGGTTGCTCGCTCCGGTGGCACCAATTCGGCGCCGCGTCTCACCGTGTCACCGGTTTCGAAAGCAACCGGACCGGCGAACGAGAACATCACCCCGAGATCCAAGAACCGCTTGGTCCATCTCGGGCCGCCCGTCCAGCAGTGGAGAACGACGCGATCGGCGATGCCGGTGGCTTCGACGAGTTCGAACACATCTGCAAAGGCGTCCCGGCAGTGGACCACCGCTGGCAGATCGAGCTGCGCGGCGAGTTCCAGTTGTTCGCGGAATGCTGCACGCTGGACTTCCCGTGGGGACAGGTCCCGGTAGTAGTCCAGCCCGATCTCCCCGATGCCGACGCCGCGTGGAGCGAGGTCGACGATCTCGTCACGCTCCGCCTCCCATTTCGAGGCTTCGTGGGGATGCACACCGACGGTGGCGAGGACCCGCCGGCCGTCTGCAAGAGCGAGTGCCTGCCGGCTCGTCTCGAGATCGATCCCAGGCACGACGACCCAGTCGACAGCGGGCGCTCGTGTGAGCAGCTCCATCGGATCTGCATCTGCGAGCTGGAGATGGCAATGGGGATCGATCCACGTCATGAATACAGATCGTAGGAGAAGTGGCGACACTCCTACCGAGAACCAGGTAAGATGTGGCTCACACCGCCCGGGACCGGTGGGGTACTGTCCGATCTACGGAGGCTGTATGGACACCGGTATTGCTCGCAAGATCGATGACCTTGGGCGGGTGGTCATCCCGGCTGAGACTCGGAGGATGTTCAACATCCACGAGGGCGACCAGCTGATCATCGGCGTCGAGGGTGACTCGATCATGATTCGCAAGCTGGAAGCGACGTGTACGTTCTGTGGCTCGACCACAGACGTGGCGCCCTTCAAAGGCAAGGGCGTCTGCGCCACCTGCCGCAAGGCGATTCACTAGAGCGAAGCCTCGTAGAGGATTCGTCTCGGCACCCCCGAGCGCTCGGCAACGATACGCACCGCGGAAGACATCGGTTCTCCCTCTTGGACGAGGGCGTGTACTGCTTCCACCGCGGCGCGTAGGTCGGGTGGTCGGGGGTGCTGCCCTGCGAGCACGATGGTGAACTCGCCGCGCTGATCGCCGCCAAACTGAACCGCCGCTTCGCCGGTGGTACCCCACCAGATTTCCTCGTGGAGCTTCGTCAGCTCCCTCGCCACACACAACTGTCGTTCGTCGCCGGCGGCTTCGACGAGATCCCGTAGATCACCGCCGACTCGGCGTGGTGACGAGAAGAACACAACCGTTCGGGTCTCGGATGCGATGTCGTTGATCCGATCACGGCGATCGCTGCCGGCGCGTGGCAGGAACCCTTCGAACGCGAACCGATCAGACGGCAACCCGGACACGGCGAGAGCGGCCGTCACCGCGCTCGGCCCCGGCACCACCGTGATCGATGCTCCCACGGACCGGGCCGTGGTCACAGCGAGCAGCCCCGGATCCGAAATCGACGGCATGCCTGCGTCGGTGACGAGTCCCACCGTTTCGCCGGCCTCGAGCCGTCGGCGGAGGTCGTAGGTTCGCTGTCGCTCGTTTCCCGCGAAGAACGATTTGAGGGGGACATCCACGGCCAGCCGGTCGAGCAGGATACGAGTTCGCCGTGTGTCTTCGGCGAACACGAGATCGCATTCGCGCAGCGTTGCCGCGAGGCGTGGAGCAGCATCCTCGAGATTCCCGATCGGAGTGCCGCAGAGGACCAGCGGCATCAGAAGTCGGAGAAGGCGGATCGGGCCGTTTCGCCTGCCTGTCTGTCACTCGCAACAATGAACAGCACATCGGCGCCGTCTCTGGTCACGAACGCGTAGCTGTCGCCGGTGAAGCGCCCGCCCCGGTCGGCCCGAAGCCCCATGCCGGTGGTGACGAAATCGCCCAGAGCGGTCTCCATCTCTTCTGCGTCCTGCTCGGTATCTCCAACGTAGTGCAGCATGAACACCACGTTGGTGCCGTCCCACATGAGGCGGTAGCGGTCCCCTCCCCACCCGCCGGCAGCGACATCCGCCGTCTCCGGGCCGAGGATCTGAGTGAACATGACGTTGAACAACAACTCGCCCCACGTGGACTCCTCGACGTTCTCATACCCGTCGATCGACGTATCGGGAAGCTGAACCTCGATGGCCGGTTCCCTATCGGCGTATTTGTCAGGGTGCATCACCTGTTCGGTGGTTGTCGGAGGGTCGACGTAGGCCTCGTCGATCTGCCGGAAGCCCTCCTGCGGCGACCAGAGACCATTGAGGAGGCTGTACCCGGCGTTGTAGGGAAACACGAGGAGTTGCTGGATGAACTCCGGTGCCGCGTCGAACACCCCTGTGTCCTGCCCGAGCGACTCGGTGATCACCGCCTGCTGCTCCTCCGGCGGCATTCCCGCAACGTAATGAAGCTCCGTGAGGGTCGCGTCTCCTTCGGTGATCGTCTGTAGCGCCGAGAGCGCGTCGTAGTGCTGCTCTTCGTCGAGGGCGTCGGACCGATCCGAGAACGAGTAGTGCTGGTCGGTCAGCGCGTGCGTCAGTTCGTGTACCAGCGTGACCTTCTCTGCGGCACTCAGCTCGGCTCCAGTCGCAGGCACGACCATCTCCTTGGTCTCGCCGTCGTAGAAGCCGAGCACCTGTTCCCCATAGAGATCCTGGTACAAGCCCAGCATGTCCGTACCCTCGGGGACGAGTCCGAGCAGCACCTCGAGGGCGGTGTCCCTTGCGATCTGGTCGGGGTCGACGTTTTCGGCGATGAGTGCGCGCACCCGGTCGGCCAGCTCCGTGGTGTCCACGATGGTGACCGTCGGTGTGCTCAAGAACGTCAGTTCGCGCACCTTCTCCGTCTCGGCGATCAGATCGTCGACCTGCGCACGGATAGCGTCCTCCGGCGTCGTTGTCGCGGTCGTGGTGGTCGGAGCGGTCGTCGTGGTCGACACCGTCGTGGCCGTCGTGGTCGACACCGTGGTGTCCGTGGTGATCGGGACGCATGAGGCGGTGAGGACTACGAGCGCGAGCAACAGGGAGCGACGCATGGCCCGAACCCTACACATGGATTCCGACAAGACTGGACGGCCGGCTCCCGCCGGTCACGCGGCTTCGCGAAGACCTGGTTCGTTGTCGCCGATGAGCAGCCGTCCGGCATCGATCAGACCGCGTCCGATCCGAACGCGCAGCGTCGGTGGCCGAGCGAGCTGTTCGACCGTCGGTCGCAGGGACAGACGGTGTCTGATCTGGGTTTCGATTGCTCGTGCATAGGCTTCTTGCAGAGTGATCATGTCGTCCCCAAGTAGATGTCCATGAGGCGTGCCGCCTCCTCGAGCGCAGCCCTCCGGAGGCCATACACCAGGCCGGATTCCGAGTCGACCGTCACCGTCACCAGTCCGGCCGCCCTCAGAATCCCGATGTGGTGGTGAAGGGTGGATTTCGCGACTCCGAAGTGCCCCGCGAGATCCTGAAGCGACACGTTCTCGGATGCCAACCGGTGAAGGATCCTCAGCCGACGCTCGTCGCCGAGCGCGCGATGCGCCTTGACCAGCAACTGTGGCGGAGCGTCCGCGCTCTGATCCAGGAACTCGTCGGCGACGGGGTGGCACAGCACGTAGGTGTCGCCATAGCCGACGACCAGCGACCACGGCCGCACGACGACCGACGGTGCGAGCACGAGGCGAGCGACGTGGGCGGGAATCGAGTGCTCCACACCGTTGGTCGCGATCTCGATCATCCGGTCTACCGACGTGGTCGGAAGAAGGGCACCCTTGGACTCGGCGTCTCTGGCAATCGGAGCCGTGTGTTCCTTCTCGATGTCGGCGTACACGTCGTCGCGGTAGCGGCGAAGTGTCGACGCAACGCGCCCCGCCAGCGTCCGGCCCGGAATCGCCATGAGCCTGCGAAGGTCTGAGCTCCATTGCGGTGCCAGCGCGTCACAGTCGACGACTTGCTCCGTCGCCTCAGGATCCCCTTCTGCGGCAGCTCGCATCACTCGTTCATCGAGATCGTGGCACTTGAGGTCGAGGAGGCACCCGCGCAGCTCCACCCCGTCGGACTCCTCCAACCATGTGGCGAATCCGTCCACGTCGCGGTGGGAGGGGATCCTGGGCAGCAGGTTGATCATCGCGATCCACGCGTTCCCGCGAGCGTCGGACACACCGTCGAGTTCACTTCGCAGCTCACTCGAGATGCGCTCCTCGAGAGCGCGGAACCACGAACCTCCGAGCTCGTAGTCGCTGAACGACTCGTCGGAGGTCGTCACCCAGAGGCTCAACAACATGTCGTAGACGGGGCTCGTGTCGACCTCGACCGTCAACGGCTGGCGGGGTTCGGTCAGATCACGGATCTTGGCGGGCTGCGGCATGTGTTCGAGATTATTCGAACGAGGGAGCGATGTCAACAATCTTTCGAACCTTCAGCAGTGATTCGTTGTGTTTCGAGTCAGACGAGTGATTTCGATTGCGCCACTTCGCGTCGGGTCTGTGCCGCTAGATCCGGAACGCCTTCCACCGCTCGTCGAACCGCTCCTTTCCCTCCATGCCCTCACGGCTGGGAGTAGCGAGCGCAACGTCGGGTCCTCCGTCTGCGAAGAACCGTCCTCCTATCTCGGCCCCCTGTCCCCCAGAGAACGCGACGAAGCAGTGCCCCACTCCGTCGTACGGACCGGGCGGCTCGACCTGGTCGATCCGGGAAGCGATCACCCCTCCTGCCGTTCTTCCCTCGCCGGCGGCGAACACACCCGCCTTGGGCAGCGCCGCAGGCCCGATCGGAACGACGTTGACGTCCCCCACCGCGAACACGTCGGGGATCGACGTTTCGAGCGTGGCGCGGTCCACCCGCATCCATGGGGCGCCATCCAGCAGATCCACGACGACGGGTGGGGGTCGATGAATCGGCACGGTGATCGGCACATCGACGGAGAGCTCGGTTCCGTCTGCCAGCACCATCGAACCACCGTCGAGCGCCGTGACCGCCGCGCCCGCGTGGATCACGATGCCACGGCTCGCCAGTGCACCAGCCATCATCGCGCTCGGTCCAGGCCCGGCGATGGCAAGCGGGGCGGGACCTGGTATTGCGACGTGCAGTTCAGTAGCGTCCCTGAGTCCTCGCTCTCGTAACCACCAGTCGATCATGAGCAGCATCTCGAACGGTGCAGGGGGGCACTTGATCGGAGCGCCGGCGACGCCCACCGCGATGGTCCCGCCCTTGAAGTCCTGGAGTCGTTCGTGGAGTCGTTCGGCCTGCTCGAGTTCGTAGAAGCTGTACCCGTCCCTCGCTCCGGGAACTGCATTCCAGTCGTAGGAGCTGCCGAGCGCAATGACCAGGTAGTCGAATGGGAACGAGCCCTGCGATGTGTGCACGACATGGTCGGATGCCGCGATTCGTTCGATCTCCCCTTCCACGAAGTCGACACCTTCGAGATCCCGGAGATGGCGCGCCACCTCGTGCCGTCGCCGTGCACCCACGACGATGAACGGGTTGTCGCCTGCCAGATGACCGGTCTCCTGCCTGTCGATGAGCACCACCGAGAGAGGGCTGCGAGCAGCTCGGAGCGCGACTGCCGCCGCTGCCCCGCCGAACCCTCCACCCAGAATCACCACGTTCGTCATGAGTTCACTCCTGCTCCCCGAGGAGACGTCCCCGGAACTCGCCTGCGCTCCGCACGAAGATCACTGTCGGCAGTCCCTCGACGAGCTCGTCGAGCCGCCGCGCCGTCTCGAGTTCTTCGCCCTGCTGGCTCGCTCTCAGGCCCATCAGCACGACGTCGGCGTTCTCGGAGCGCTCCCTGATGAGCTCCTGAACGGTCTGGCCGCTTCTGCGGACGAACACCTCGGTCTCTGCCGGAATCCGGGCCGCCCGAATGACCGTGTCGAGCATCGTGGCGTTTCGTTCGGCCATCATGTCGCTCGAAGCGATGCTCATGATGCGGATGATGGCGTCGCGCCACTCAGGATTGAGAGAGATCAGGTGGGCGAAGAGAGCGAGCATGTCGCCGTTGTTCTGGAGTCCACCCCACCAGACATGGATCCGGCGCCTCGCGGCTCTCCGCCGCCTGTCGACAGGGCGGCAGATGATCGCGGACTTGCCGACTCTCGCGAGACGTTCGATGATCCGCAATGTCGAGGCGCGGCGGTCGAGCTTGTCGCTGTAACCGAACATGACCGTGTTGGATTCGATCCCGGCGATGCCGTTCGCCTGAGCGACGGCAACCGCTCCTTCAACGAAGTCATCGACGACGTCCACCTCTGCGAAGGCGACAACGCCCAGATCGTCGAGATCCTCGTCGAGCTGAGCCCGTCGTTCACCGGCCGTGTCGGCGTACGTATCCAGCGATCCGACTCCCAGCTCACAGACCGTGAGGATTCCCCTGTCTTGTACGAGCCATGCTGCGAACCGGGCGAGATCGGGTCGCTTCCTCACGTCACCCGAGAACAGCAGGATGTTGGGACGCCAGTTCCGCGGATCGTTGGGGAGCCGCCTGAGCTGGATGACCGTCGATCGAACGAGTGACATCATGGCACCTCGCCGGAGGTCTCCCCACGGCGCGATCAGCGCCCGCCTTCGCATTGCGAGGTACACGCCGATCTCGATGACGATGGCGACCACCAGCGCGGCAGGGTTGATCAGAAACATCACCCAGAAGCACGCACCCGCTCCCGCGAGTGAGATTGCCCAGTGGACGTTCATCGTCGGACGGTACGAGGGATCGGCGGTGAGGTTCTCGACGCCCGCGACCAGGTTGACCATCCCGTACGTTGTGAGAAAGAACATGGTGAGGACCGGTGCCACCGTGTCGATACCGCCCAGCAACACGGCCGCGAGTGCGACGGCGAGCGCGACCAGCAGCGGAACACCCGGGCCCTTCACCTTGCCGATCGGTGTCCCCAGCCATCGAGGGAGGACACGGTCGGAGATCATCGCGTCCAACGTCCTCGGCGCCGAAAGGACGCTGCCCACCGCTGACGAGAAGATCGCACCCCACAAGCCGGGAAAGATCAGAAACCCGACTCCCCCGGCAATCGTGAACCAAATCAGGTGGTTGTCGATCAGCTCGGCGGGGTCTGCGGACATGGCCAGACCAACCACCACCGCTACGTACACCACGAATCCGACGAGCACCGCTCCGATGGTTCCCCGCGGAATCGACCTATCGGGTCGCTCGAGATCACCTGACAGGCTGATCCCGGCAAGGATCCCGGTGACCGCGGGGAAGAAGACGGCGAACACGACCCAGAACCCCGAGGGTTCGTCGAACGCGCTGGACAGGTGAACGACTTCTGGGCTGCTCCGCACGACACCGAGCGCGAGAACGACGAGCGAGAGTCCGATTGCGACCATGATCGGGATCTGGAGTCGCAACGCGAGCCCGGCACCCCTCGCGGCGAGAAGCGCCACGACCAGGACCGTCACGGCGGCAACGAGCCGTTGGGGGACCGCAGGCCACACGTAGCTCAGACTCTCCGCGAGGCCATACGCGTAGAGCGTCACTGATACCGCTTGGGCCAGAAAGAGGGGAATACCGATGGCCGCGCCCACCTCGATGCCAAGACTCCTGGAGATGATGTAGTAGGCGCCACCGGCGCCAACCCGCATGTTCGTGGCGACGGCCGACACGGACAGGGCCGTGGCGAGCGTGACGA
>CAYLHS010000032.1:0-23512 GCA_964383535.1 uncultured Acidimicrobiia bacterium | reverse complement strand
TGCGGTCCAGTTCGATCGCGTGACCGACCGACTCGTGGATCTGGAGGGCGAGCTGTGACCCCTCGAGGATGAGGCTCGTCTCGCGCTCCTCCATCTCGTCGGCGGTCAGCAGCGCGGCGGCCTCCTCGGCGATTCGTCCGGCGTTCGCAGCGAAGTCCCACCTGCGGATCACCTCGTATCCGCCGGTCTCGAACTGGCCGAACGACTGGGGATACGACCTGCGCTGGCTCTCCCGCTCACCGATCGCCGTGGCATCGAACCCTCCGCCCGACTCCACGATGTGCTGGTGGATGCGATGACCCTGCGACGACACGAACCACTTGTTCGTGTCGTAGAACGTGAGCTTGCCGGTCGCGATCGCGATGCCGTCGACCCCCTGCATCGTGCGTGTGACGCCGACAAGAAGATCCACCTTCTCCGAAAGGGGAACGGTGAAGGGATCCTCGATCGTCGGTGTCTCGTAGCTGTCCACGACGACCTCGACGTCGGCGAGATGCATCGGTTCGCCCGGAACGATGGCGCTTGCCCTGGCGATGTCGGCGGCGCGCGCTCCGGCGGCCGCTGCGGCCCGTCGGGTCAGGTCGGCTGTCGCGAAGAACCCCCAGGACGATCCGATGAGGGCACGAACCCCGACGCCGGCTTTCTCGCCGCGGTCGAGCGATTGAACCGCCTGGTTCTGGACATCGATGGCCTCCTCCTTGCCGATCACGACGCGCGCGTCTGCGTACGTCGCCCCGGCGGCGAGGGCTCCTTCTACGGCTGCGGTGGCAAAGTCGAACATGGTGCCAAGCGTATCCAGCCTCGCACCGATACGAGAAAGACCGATCGTCTACTGATACCCGGGTTCGCGATCGCTGAGCGCAGGCGGCATTGGCAACCTCAGCTCGTCCGCCACCCACCAGGCGGTTCCGTCCACGAGTTCCAGGTTGTCGGAACGCCACAGATCCGGGTCCGAGATTCCTGGACCCGGCCCACGTGCCAGCGCCCACAGCGACCACACGAGGTGCGTCGCCGCCCACTTCGCTCCTTCCTGCATCGGGAGTGGACGTCGGCCTCCGATCACGAGATCGATACTGATGGTCGAGGCGTCGAACCAAGGGCTACCGATCCGAACCTGCGACCAGTCAACGATCACGACTCGATCCTCCAGGAAGCACAGGTTCGGGTACCAGAGATCCGAGTGGACCAGCGCTCCGGCAGCCGAAGGTGATTCAGCAAGCTCGATGATGACGTCGGCGTGAGGAACGAGCCACGACACCAGTCCCGGTGCCGCCTCGCGGGCATGATCAACGAGACCCGAACACACGTCATCGGATGGACCTTCGAACTCGGGAAGATCCAGATCGGCCGGTATAGGCATCTCGCGAAGCTCCTGGAGGGTCGCCTCGAGCGGAGACAGGTCTGACGGGTACGGTTCCGGCCAGTGACCTTCGGTCAGGTCTTCGAGCAACAAGACCGGCAGCTCATCGTCGATGGCTCCAATGCATCTGGGAAGAAAGGACGCCTCGACGGCTCCGAGGAAGGCGATCTCGCGGCGCAGCTCGTCCGAGGTTTTCTCGTCGGTTCCTGCCTTGACGAACACGGTCGTCCCGTCCTCCAGCGTGGCTACTCCCGTCGAGGCAAAGGTCAACCCGCCCTCTCTCGGCGACCACTCGACGATGCGAGCACCTACCGTCGCCTCGACGGCGCGCTGGACATCCGGAGTCACTTCCTGCTTCCTATCCGAGTGGCTTGATGCCTACGTCAACACGCCTTCCAGATGCGTACCCGATCGGAACCACCTCGTGACCGAACGGGGTGAGTGCGGCGCCGGCCAGTCTCACGTGTGCGACGGCAAACGGGATGCCAATGATCGTGACCGCGTTGAAGAGAGCCGCTATGAGGTGGCCGATCGCAAGCCAGATCCCTGCGATGAGCATCCACACGATGTTGGCGAGAGCCGAACCGGCCCCCGCGGTCGGCTTCTCGACGAGCACCTGTCCGAACGGCCATAGGGCGAAGCCGGCAAGACGAAAGGCGGCCACCCCGAACGGAATCGTGATGATGAACACAAAGGCCAACAGGCCAAAGAGCGCGTAGGCGATGGCCATCTCCAACCCGCCAAGCAGCAGCCACAGGATGTTGCCCAGAAGCCGCACCTCCACCTCCGTTCTCACGATCCCTCTCAGCGTACAACCTGACGACATCCGTTCACACGCACGTAACAAGCGCTTCTTCGACCTGTAACGCACGAGAAACGGCCCTGCAACAGGACTCCGAGATCATGTCCCGACGAGCGGACATGGGAATGGGAATGAAGACTCTACGAGCCTGGACACGACAGCGGCGACTCTGGCTGGCCCTCGCGCTGCTCATCATCTGCCTCCTTCCGGCAGGAGCAGCGTGGGCGGCCGACCCGACTGGGGCCTCCACCGTGGACGTGTCCACGGACCCCGGTATCGCAGCGGTCGCCGGCGTCAACTACGCCTGGACGCTGGTGGCCGCCTTCCTCGTGTTCTTCATGCAGGCCGGATTCGCGCTTCTGGAGGCCGGCTCGACCCGATCGAGGAGCGCCGGGTCGGTGTTCATGAAGAACCTGATGGACTTCTGCATGTGCGGCCTGGCGTTCTGGGCGTTCGGCTTCGCGCTCATGTTCGGCGGGTCGGAGCTCGCTTCGGGCCTCGGTGACGGGAACGCCTTGATCGGAGCCTCGGGCTTCTTCCTCTCGGGACAGGCGAACGACGTCGGCACGATGGCCCTCTGGTTCTTCCAGATGGTGTTCGCGGCGACCGCCGCGACGATTGTCTCCGGTGCCGTCGCGGAGCGCACTCGGCTCGACGCGTACATGGCCTACAGCTTCCTGATCAGCGCACTCATCTACCCCATTTATGGCCATTGGGTGTGGGGCGGCGGATGGCTCTCCACGCTCCCGCTCGGCGCAGGCGCCAAGGACTTCGCCGGATCCGGTGTCGTGCACGCGGTCGGTGGAGTGGCAGCCCTCGTCGGGGCGCTGATGGTCGGACCACGGCGGGGCAAGTTCGATGACGAAGGGCGACCACGGTCGATGCCCGGTCACAACATGGGGTATGTGGTCATCGGCGGGATGATCCTCATGTTCGGGTGGTTCGGCTTCAACCCTGGGAGCACGCTGGCCGCCACCGACCTCCGCATCTCGGTCATCGCCGTCAACACGTTCCTCGCAGGAATCGCCGGGGCACTCGTCGCCTACTACATCAGTCTCGCAAGAGATCGAAAAGCCAACATCGGGGTGACCGTCAGCGGACTCGTCGCCGGCCTCGTCGCAGTCACTGCCCCTTGCGCCTACGTCGATCCGTGGGCGGCCGTGGTGATCGGAGGCATTGCCGGAGCTCTCGTGATCTGGGCTGCGGAGACACTCGAACGCAAGCTCCATCTGGACGACCCGGTATGGGCAGTCGCCTGTCATGGGGCAGCCGGCCTCTGGGGCCTGCTCTCCGTCGGCATCTTCGCCAACGGAACCTACGGCGGCGTTGGTGGTCTCATCTCGGGAGACGGCGAACAGATCCTTGCCCAGCTCGTCTCCATCGTGACCGTCGTCGCGTGGACGGGGATCACCTCGGCAGCGGTGTTCTGGTTCATCAAGCGGTCGATCGGACTGAGGGTCTCGGCCGCCGACGAGGCTGCGGGCCTCGACTCGTCCGAGTTCGCACAGCCCGGCTATGTCTTCGAGAACTGATCGACAGGAAGGAGGAGAACTATGGGATTCGTTGCGATCGCAGCTTTTGCAGTGATGTTCGTGGCGTTCGTAGTGGTGCCCAAGCGCCTCATCGACCGCGAAGACGAAGACTGATCGGAGGGCTCGGGGGTCGGTAGCCGGCCCACCCGGACGGGTCAGCGTGTCTGTGCCATCCACTCCTCGATCGGGGCGATATCGATCCTGAGCAGTCTCTTCTTCTTCAGGTTCTCCCGCATCACCCAGCGCACGTCTGCGTCGGTTGAGCCCATCCACGTGCCCAGCACCGGGATCCCCACTTCCGGCGATGCCGCCGCTGCCACGCTCCAGCAGTACCCCAGAGCCTGACGTAGCACCCTGAACTCGTCATCGCGACGATCGGGTGCGCCGGTGATCGATCGGGTGATGTGATCGAGAATCTCGAGCACCGCTCGACAGTGGTCTTCGTCACGCAGAAGTACCGGTTCGCAGAGCGCGGCCGCGGCCGCTCGCTGCTCAAGTCTGTTGCCATTTGCCCATGCCCACATCTCGGCGACCAGTCCGGCCATGTCAGCCTTACCCCACCGCTGGAGCCCCATGGCGACCGCCTCGCGGGTACGCCAGCGGGGATCCGAGGCGAAAGCCCGCAGCCTGGGAACGAGATCCAGGTGTCCTTGCGCAACGAGGGCACCAAACCCGACGACACCGCACACCATCAAGAACTCCTCCGGGGTGTTCACCGGTGCCCGATCGACCGTCCAGCGAACCAACCGCTGAAACAACGCCTCGTCGCCTTCCTCGGCTACCGCGGCCGCGAGCTCAAGATTGCCACGGGGTCCGGGCAGACCCGAGTGCTCCGTGATGAACGCCTCGGGATCGCCGGACGAACGGAACGCCAACCGAAGGTCGTCGACCTTGGACATCTCACAATGCTACGCCCGTCCCTCCACCCGTTCCGAGTCGGGTAGCGATCGTGCGCCGTTCGAGCGCAAGAACTGGAAGTCAGTTGGAGTGGCCCACCGCCATCAGCGGCGCCCACCGATTGACCGCCCGGCCATAGTGCTCGCCCGCCGCCTTCAGATCATCCATGTCGAGTGCCTCGAGCGAGGCTTGGAGATCGGCTGCGGTCTCGTCGAATACGAGGTCGGCGGCAGTGAAGAGATTCGCGACGTCGCCGTAGTCGAGCTCAACCATCGCGGTCGCCGGAAAATCCTCCAACCAGGAACGAAGATCGTCCAGTTCTTCCACCACCATGTCGTCCATGCCGACGCCCCGCAGCGTGTCGAGTGCGGACGCCACCCGGTCGGTTGCCTGCACCAGCGATGTTCTATAACGGATCGAGGTTCGACCGCCTCGCTCGACGATGTCACGCTCGGAGGCGTCGAAGATCACGAACCATCTGACCGGAACATGCCACGGTGCGGTCAGAATATGGGAACGCGCTGACGGTTGGAAGCGGCGAAGCTTCTCCAGTTCCTCGGCGGCCCTCTGAGCGATCCGCTCCGGAACGATCAGGTCGCCACCGATCTCCGAATACGCTGAGTGAAACGCCAGTACGCCCTCCAAGACCCGCAGACGTGGGAACCTCGGGCACACGAACCGGACACCGTTCCACTCGGCGACCAGCGCGTCGTCCTCCATAGACTCCGCAAGCAGGCCATACACGCCATCACGAAGCGGGGCCATGATGGCCTCTTCAGCGACGACGTGGCTTGGCAGCGTCCGAGCCGTGACGTACACCCGCAACGCGGAGGTTGGAATCATGGCGTGCATCATATCGTCCACGTTCGACCAGATCGTCCGCTGCGCCTGCCACTAGACTGGTTTCACCCCAAGATTGGAGCAGCGGCAAGTGGGTGTACCCACCCCCCAGAGAGGAGTCATCCTTTCTCTATTCCTCATTGCGAGCTGCCCCGCACGTACCGGTCCCGCCCAAGGCGGGACCGAACCTTTTTCTGACGATTGCGCGCCGACCGACTGAAAGGAGCATCGTGGAAGTCGTTGCCCAGCTGCAGGAGAACCATCACGGACTGGGACTCAGCGACGAGCAGGTCCTGGACATGTACAGGAGGATTCTGCTCGCCCGCCGGCTCGACGAACGCATCTGGGCACTCAACAGGCAGGGAAGGGCGGCGTTCGTAGTGTCCGCCTCGGGCCACGAGGGATCACAGATACCGCCCGTGATGGCACTCGATCCCGAGATCGACTGGGCATTGCCGTACTACCGCGACCTGGGCACGGTCCTCGCGTGGGGCATGACTCCCACCCAGGTGCTGCTCGGCGTCATGGCGAAGGCAGGCGACCCCTCGTCGGATGGCCGGCAGATGCCATCCCACTGGTCGCTCAGAGAACGCCGGATGTTCACCCACTCCTCACCGATCGCGACCCAGTTTCCACACGCGGTCGGCATCGCGAAAACGCTCCAGCAGGACGACAGCAACGCCATCGTCTTCGTGTCGGGCGGCGAAGGATCGACCTCGGAAGGCGACTGGCACGAGGCCATGAACTTCGCCGGCATCCACCAACTCCCGCTCATCGTGCTCATCGAGAACAACCAGTACGCGATCTCGGTGCCCGAACGCGACGAAGTCGGCGGGCACATCGCCGCTCGGGCCGTCGGGTACGGGATGCACGGAGTGGTCGTCGATGGCAACGACCCACTCGCTGTCTACAAGGTTGCCAAGGATGCAGCAGACCGCGCTCGCAGAGGTGAAGGGCCAACGCTGATCGAGGCGAAGACCTACCGGTACTACGCGCACACATCCGACGATGACGACACCCTCTACCGGACCAGGGAAGAGGTTGAGAAGTGGCGGCGGCGCGATCCGCTGAGCCAGCTCCGCGTCTACCTGATCGAGCAGCGACTCCTCAGCGATGCGGACGACGAACGGCTCGAAACCGAAGTGGCGGCCATCGTGAAGAACGCAGTCGACACCGCCGAGGCAGCCCCCGACCCCGACGACCCCTTCAGCCACGTGTACCTGAACCCGATCATTCCCGGCGCGGCAGCCACCAGCCCGGAGCCACCTGTCGCCGGCGAAGAGACCAACCTCATCACCGCTCTCAACCGCACGCTGCACGAGGTCATGGGTGCGCACGGCGATACGGTCGTGTTCGGAGAAGACGTCGCCGATCCAAAAGGTGGCGTGTTCAAGGCCACTCAGGGTCTCGAAGTCGCGTACGGCGAGAATCGCAGCTTCAACACGCCTCTGGCCGAGTCCCTGATCATCGGTATCGGAGTGGGGATGGCTGCGGCGGGCAAGCGGCCTATCGCCGAGATCGAATTCGCGGACTTCATCCACCCTGCCTTCGACCAGATCGTCTCCGAAGTCTCGAAGATCCACTACCGGACAAAGGGCGCGTGGCACTGCCCGATGGTGATCCGTGCGCCGTACGGGGGCGGTATCCACGGAGCGCTGTACCACTCCCAGTCGATCGAGGCGTTCTACACACACGTCCCCGGCCTGAAGGTCGTGATTCCGTCCACTCCTTCCGACGTCAAAGGCCTCCTGTGGTCGGCGGTGGAGGATCCCGACCCGGTCATGTTCCTCGAGCCGAAGAAGCTGTACCGGCTCGCCACCGGGCCGTTCCCGGAGGGCGAGCATCGCGTCCCACTCGGAAAGGCGTCCATCAGACGGGCGGGAACGGACCTGACGATTATCGCGTACGGCACGATGGCTCACTTCTCACTCGAGGCGGCCGCCATACTCCTCGAACAGGGAGTCGACGCGGAGGTCATCGATCTTCGAACACTCAAGCCGCTCGATTGGCCGACCATCGAGGCGTCGATCGTCAAGACGGCCCGCGTCCTCATCGTCCACGAAGACAATGAGTTCGCCGGCTACGGTGCCGAGCTGGCGGCGCAGATCGCAGACAAGGCGTTCGAGTCGCTCGACGCGCCGGTACGCCGGTACGCGTCCCCGGACGTCCCGACGTTTCCGTACAACCCGAAGCTCGAGGCGATGGTCATGCCGAACACCAAGGGAATCGTCGAACACGCCTTGGACCTCGCCAAGTACTGACGGATCGACCCGAGTAGCCTGAATCGGATGTCTCTGCTCACGCGACTATCCGCCGTCGTCGGTGACGCCTTCGTCGCCGCCGGTCTCGATCATTCTCACGGCGAGGTGGTCGTTTCACAGCGGCCCGACCTCGGCCAGTTCCAGTGCAACGGTGCGCTCGCCGCAGCCCACGGGGCGGTTGGGAGCCCACGGGACATCGCTGAGGCAGTGGTGAGGTCGTTGCGGGGCAGCGAGCTGTTCTCCGGCGTCTCGATTGCCGGCCCGGGATTCATCAACCTCACCTTGTTCGACACCGCCATCGCCGAGATGACGCAGCGCATCGCCGATGACGACCGATGCGGATGTGAACCAGTCGCCAGACCTGTCAGGTATCTCGTCGACTATGGCGGACCGAATGTCGCCAAAGCCATGCACGTGGGACACATTCGAGCGACCATCATCGGCGACTCGATTCAACGGCTCCTCCGCTTCCTCGGCCACGACGTCATCACTGACATCCACATGGGTGACTGGGGCACCCAGATGGGCATGCTGCTCATCGAAACGGAGCGCCTTCATCCCGACCTGCCCTACTTCGATGAATCCTTCGAAGGCCCCTATCCGGAGGAGTCACCAGTCACGCTGGACGACCTCCAGAACATGTATCCAAACGTCACCGCGAGGGCGGCCGAGGATCCAGAGATCGCAGAGCGGGCTCGCAAAGCGACCGCTGAGCTTCAGAACGGCCGGGCAGGATATCAGGCGCTCTGGAGGCACTTCCACGATGTCAGTACGACATCTCACCGCGCCGACTTCGATGCACTCGGCATCGAGTTCGATCTCTGGTACGGCGAGAGCACCGTCAAAGACCGAATCGAGCAGCTCATCGATCGTATCAAGGCGTCCGGCAAGGCAGAAGTGAGCGATGGTGCACTCGTCGTTCCGGTTGCCCAGGAAGACGACTCGATGGACATCCCGCCGTTGCTCCTCACGAAACGCGACGGCTCCTTCCTCTACACGACGACCGACCTCGCCACGTTGGAGCAGCGTGTCGACGAGTTGCATCGCCAGGACATCGTGTATGTGGTCGACGCCCGCCAGTCCCTGCACTTCACTCAGGTGTTCAGAGCCGCGCGCCTCAGCGGCATCGTGCCGTCCGACGTGATCCTCGAGCACATCTCCTTCGGAACGATGAACGGCACCGACGGCAAGCCATTCAAGACCCGGGAAGGTGGCATCGTCAGGCTGGGGGATGTCATCGACCTGGTAACAGGTGCGGCCATGCAGCGGCTCGACGAAGCCAAGATCGCCGAGGCGTATTCGCCTGAGGAGCGCGCCGCCATCGCACATGCCGTCGGTATCGCAGCCTTGAAGTTCGGCGATCTCTCCAATCACCGGACGTCCAACTACGTGTTCGATCTCAACCGGTTCAGTTCGTTCGAAGGCAAGACCGGCCCATACCTCCAGTACGGCGCCGTCCGTATCAGGTCGATCCTGAGAAGAGCCGAAGAGCAGGGGCTGGAGCCGGGTCCCATCACGGCTCCGTCGATCGAAGCGGAGCGCGACCTGATGCTGTTCCTCAACCGTCTCCCCGACGTTCTGGATCGTGCAGCCGAGCTGCGCGCACCCAACCACATCGCAGAGTACGCCTACGATCTGACGACCCGGTTCAATCGGTTCTACGAACAGTGCCACATCTTGAGTGAACCCGACGCCGATCGCCAGGCATCCTGGCTGACGCTGGTTGCCGCGACGCTCGATCAGTTGACCCTCACCCTCGGTCTGCTCGGCATCGCGGTGCCGGCACGCATGTAGGCCGTGAACATCCGCCCGGCCAGCGTTGGCGATAAGGACGCCATCGCCGCGTTCACCGACACGACATTCGACTGGGGCGACTACGTCGTTGACGTGTTCGACGAATGGCAAGCGGACACGAGCGGAGTCACGCTGGTAGCGACCGACGAAGACGATACGGCCATCGGCATCGCACGCTGGACGCTCATCTCCCCCACGGAGATCTGGGGACAAGGCGCCCGAGTACATCCCGACCACCGAAGACGCGGCATCTCGAGCGCGCTCACGGAGGCCGGTGAGAGATGGGCGAGCGAACACGGCGCCCAGGTGATGCGCTTGGTCACCGAGGTCTGGAACACGGCCGCTCAGGGCCAGGTCACCAAGTCAGGGTTCCGGCTCGTGTCCCGGTGGCGAATGTGGATGCGGTCGGTCGGCGACGCCGCACCGGGCGTAGCCGGCAATGGAGGCAAGCGGGTCCCCGCTGAAGAACGGCTCATGCCCGCCAGGGAGACGGAAGTCGGGCCGGCGTTCCTCGCATGGTCCGCGGAATCATTGGCTGCCGCGAGCCACGGGCTCATCTCCGAGCGCTGGACATGGCGGCGGTTTCGGCCGGACGATCTCTTCGACGCCGTCCGACGGCGGGCCTTCTGGTACTGCCCGGCAGGCTGGCTCATCGGCGACACTGACGACGATGACCCCACGACCTTCTGGGTGTCGTGGGTGATGGCGGCAGAAGAAGACGCCTACCGCCTCCTCAGAGCCACAATCGACCGGGGTTCCGGAGACGGGGCAGAGCGGATCGTCGTCATGCTGCCGGAGACCCAATGGCTCGATCGCGCTGCAAAGAGGGCCGGCTTTGCTTCTCGGCACGACCTACTGGTGTATGAGAAGGCCATCTAGGCGGGCCACGCCCGCCGCAGTCGGTCATCAGTCGACGGTTGTCGGTAGGAGCGCGGGCCGCGTTGCTACGAGACCTCGGGGCGAGTGTCCTACCGAACTCTGACAACCGAGAACCAAGACCTCACGGGCCGACATGCCGGCCCCTGAGTAGTCTGTTGGCGTGTTCGAAGGTCCACACGTATTGCTGAGAGCGATCGAACGAGGCGACACTGTCGACCTGCATCGCATCATGAATCACCCCGAGCTTCGCGGACGCCGCTACCTGGACGACGACGAAGAACGGCCGCTCACGACCGCCGATGTCGAACGACACCTAGAGAAGTCCAAAGAGGCCAAGAACTCGCTCTACTTGACAGTCGTCGTCGATGAGCATCCTGTTGGGTACGCGACCGTCGACTACGGCTGGGACACACTGACCCCCTTCGTCGATGTGGTGATCGCGCCCGACCACCAGCGCTCCGGATACGGATCCGAAGCGGCGAATCTGCTGATCGACTGGGCATTCACACACCTGCCGACCACAGCAATCCACAGCTGGATCGCCGACTGGAACGAACCCGCGCTACGACTCTCGGAGTCGCTCGGATTCACGCCCGCCGGACGGGTCCGGAGGGCCAGCATCCACGACGGCCGCTTCGCCGACTCCATCCCCGTGGAGATGCTTCGTGGTGATTGGAAGGCGGCACATGCCCATTGAAGGAACCCTCGTCACCCTCCGGGAGGAACGCGAAGGCGACGCCGAGCTGCTCGCCGCACTCCGCAACGACCTCGACACCCAGGCCTGGAGCAAGACCCTCCCACCCGACTACACGGTACCGATGCTTCGGAAGCGGTACGAGACGCGGGAGTTCAACTACGACCCCCTCGAAGGACGGTTCATCGTCGAAGAACGATCGACCGGGACCGCCATCGGCTACATAGGGTACAACGGCCTGCAACGCCGCCACTCCGTGGGGATCGGCGTCATGTTCTCCAAGAACGCATGGGGAAAGGGCTACGCGGAAGAGGCCAACGAACTGCTGGTCACGTTCCTGTTCGTCGAGTTGGGAGTCCAGGTCGTACAGCTGTGGACCCACAGCGGAAACCCGAGAGCGATCGGTCTCGCCGAGAAAGTCGGTTTCAAGATCGCAGCGAGGATGCACAACGCCATCTACAAGAACGGCACGCTGCTCGACAACGTGGTGATGGATCAGATCCGCGAGGAGTTCTACGCGCGTCACCCCGAACTGACCGACGGGCTCGGGAATCCGTTCGAGTAAGGCCCGCTTCGCAGGCCTTCAGCCCGCCTAGCGAGCTGCTGGGTTGGTGGGGACGGCCCCCTCCGTCCTCGGCCTACGGCCGAGTCCACCTCCCCCAACGGTCGCTTCGCTCCCTGGGGGAGGAAACACGGAAGTCATTGCTCCTGCAATGACTTCCTAGCCACGATTCGCGCTTCGTGATGGTCGCCGAACCAGCCCTCTTCGTACCGGAGTACCGCCAATCCACCGACGAGATCCGGCAGCTCACCTTCGTCGAGGACGAATTCCTTGGGGGGCCGGGGATGGCGTTCGAGGTTGCGAACGGTCGCGATTGCGCAGGCGAGCAGCCCCCCCACGACGAGTGACCCGACCATCTCGGGGAACAAATCCCGTTGCAGGTAGTGAGAGCAAAGGATCATATCCCACTGGCCGGAGGGAAGTCCTTCCGATCGCAGATCGGAGTGGATACATGTGAGCGGCACCCCCAGATCGTCGGCGGCAGCCTGGGCAAGACCGAGCGCCCTATCTGACATGTCGACGACGGTCGTATCCAACCCACGCGCGGCGATCCACAGGGCGTTGCGTCCGTTCCCGCCGGCTACATCGAGCGCCCGCCCGGAGGAAGGCACGAGATCGGCGATCGAGCGCATGAACGCTGTCGGTTCCTGAGACCATCCCTCCACGTACCGCTGGTTCCAGTACTCCTGAGGGTCGGGTCGTGCTTTCATGTCTCCTGAGGAAACCATGGTCGTGCATCACACACAAACGAGCAGATGAACACTGCCCGCCGCCTTCAGGCATTTGGCCAAACGATCTTCACGGAGATCAGCCACCTGGCCGTCCAACACGACGCGGTCAACCTGGGACAGGGGTTCCCCAACTTCGACGGCCCTGACTTCGTCAAAGATGCCGCCATCGACGCGATTCGGTCCGGGAAGAACCAGTACGCACCGCTGTCGGGAGTATCAGGCCTACGCAGGGCCATAGCGGAACGCTTCACCTCACGCACAGGCATCGACGTCGACCCGGACGGCAACGTCACCGTGACCTCGGGGTGTACCGAGGCACTTGCCTCCTCCTTTCTCGGCCTGATCGACCCCGGCGACGAAGTGGTGGTCATCGAGCCGTTCTACGACTCGTACCCCGCAGATATCGCCCTCGCGGGGGCGATCCCCAGGTTCGTCACACTCGTACCCCCTCACTTCGAGCTCGGCGAAGAGATGCTCCGCGCGGCCTTCACCCCACGGACCAGGGCGATCCTCATCAACACACCCCACAACCCGACAGGCCGAGTCTTCTCGCGCGACGAGCTCCAGCTCGTTGCGAGTCTGTGCAAGGAACACGATGCGATAGCGATCACCGACGAGGTGTACGAGGACCTCGTGTTCGACGGATCGCACCTCTCCCTTGCCCAGCTCGACGGAATGTGGGAGAGGACGCTGACGCTGTCGTCGCTCGGCAAGACATTCTCGCTGACAGGATGGAAGGTCGGGTGGGCAATCGGCCCGGAGGCTCTGACACGTGGCATCCGTGCGGCTCACCAGTTCGTCACGTTCGCCACGGCCACGCCTATCCAGTACGGAGCAGCAGCAGCACTCCGGGCGTCGCGGCCGTTCTATGACGAGTTGACCGCGGCGTACAGGCGGCGCAGGGACCTGCTCACCGATGGGCTACGAAGTCTCGGATTCGAGGTCTTCACACCCGAAGGAACCTACTTCGCGCTGGCAGATCACACTCCGTTCGGATTCCCCGACGATGTCGCGTTTGCCCGCCACATGGTTGCGGACATCGGTGTCGCAGTGATCCCACCGAGCGCGTTCTACCACCACAGGGAGGACGGAGCGTCACTTGTTCGGTTCGCGTTCTGCAAGGACGAGGCGACGATCGAATGTGCGCTTGAGAGAATGACGAAGCTCAGCTCGTGATCATCCCGAACACGATGGCCAGACCGACGGCCCACACCACATAGAGCAGTGGCAGCTCGATCTGGTCGAGCCATCCTCGATCTGCAAACACCCGCCGGACGCCCCACAGCGCAACCAAGCCGACCACCAGCGTCCAGGTGAAACCTGAGATTCCGCTCGCGACGACGATCTGCAGGGATTGCTCGAACACCACTGGGAGATCGCTCACATACCCCAACGCCAGCCTGCCAATGATCAGCAAGACGACGCCGGTGACGATCAACGCGAGCCCCCTCGCGGCGGCAAGCTCGATCTCGTTGGCGGAGAGCTCCCTGAACTCCTTCACGGGGCCCTCGACGGCGACGCCGATCGCAAACGCCCCGAACACGGCGATCACGAGGCTCGATCCAAGCATCGCTCCCGTGCTGGTCGTAAGGCCACGGTTCACCACATCGAATCCGTCGAGGAGGATCACCGCAGCGAACGCGACCAACGCCGTTCCCACGACCATGAGTCCCACATCGAACGTGGTGCCCAGAACACGCCAGAAGAGTCGTACGCGGCGTCGCATCGGACTCACGTAGACCGTTGACGTGTCGAGTTCGTGCACCGCCGCCTCCAAGTCGTAAAGCCTACTGTCCGTCGTCGGTCAGCGCCCTCCAGTAGACCTCGACAGGGTGCGCGATCTGATACCACGTGTCAAGGTGGGATCGAAGCTGCATCTCACAGCCGACGTTCGCCGATGCCACCAGGGTCGACCCTGCTGAACGGATCAGGTCCGCTTTGCGCTCACCGAGCTCCTTGGAAGCAGCTGGGTTGAGCGCGCCCCACGCTCCCGCCGCACCACAGCACAGCGCCGAATCATCGAGATCGATGAGTTCATACCCTGCGGCTCGCAGGATTGTCCGTGGCTGCTCTGTGATCCGCTGAGCGTGCCGTAGGTGACATGGATCGTGCACGGTGATGGGACCGCGCTGGACGGTCGAGACCGGAAGGTGGCCCTCCTCGATGGCCTCTGCAACGACCTCGGTGACGTCGCGGGCTCTCATCGGCGAGCCGGCAGCCCACTTGTCGTACTCCTTGAGGTGCGCGCTGCACCCCGCCGCGTCTGCGACGACGAAATCGACGTCGCCGAACGCAGCCGTGTTCCTCTCCGCAAGCCGGTGTGCCTCGACCGCCGCACCTTCGTGCGCGGCGAGTGCGCCGCAACAAACCTGCGCATCGGGCACCACGACCCGGTACCCGGCACGTCTGAGCACCTCGATCGTCGCGACGTGCACGTCGGAAAAGCCGGATTCCATGATGCATCCGAGGAGCAATCCAACTGTCGCACGTTCGCTACCGATCCCCGGGAAGTCACCGCCACGCAAAGCGGCTCGGTTGCCGCGGCGAAAGCCACCCAGCATGCCGGGCAGCTCGATCCCGAGGCGATGGGCGGTCGTGGCGACGCGCACACCCGCCGAGACCAAGCCAGGCATCGACACCCACCGTCCGAGCGCCCGGTCGAGGACGCGCTTCGTCACCGACGGTCGTTGCTGGTTGAGCTCGGCCCGCACACCCTCGATCATGCTCCCGAACGGCACGAGAGCCGGACAGATCGCCTCACACGCCCTGCACTGGAGGCAGAAACCGATGACTTCCTCGAACGTGCCATCCATCGGCAGCGTGTCATCTGCCACTGCGGCCATCGCCGACAACCTGCCACGTGGGGACGCCGACTCGTCGGCGGTGAGCTGGTAGGTCGGGCACACGGCAAGGCAGAGTCCACAGGAGACGCACCTGGACAGATCGATCGGACCAGGACCTTCGGGAGTGATCCAACCCATCAGAGTGCCCCCGGCAGCCTGCCGACAGCCATGACCCCATGGGGATCGAACGCTTCGACGATCCGGCGTTGGATGTCGAGCGAGGCTGGCGGGGTTCCCCAAGGATCGATGGGAAGACCCCCGGCCGCGACCACGAGTGAGCCTCCCGTCGACTCCGCCCACCCGCGTAGCTCGAGCACCGCATCGACGTCCGGGGTATCCATCCCGACGGTGACCACTCCGACGCCGAACTGGGCGAGGTAGCTCCACGCGCGAGGGATCCGATCGATCGCCGCTCTCGTGTGGCGCGCCGGTACACGGACCTCGACCCGGACAGGGCCGGTGATCGGTTCCGGCCACGCGGCACCCGGCGTGTGAGCCGGTGCGTCCGCCCGGATGGCGTCCGGATGTCCTCCGAGCACGACTGTTCCGTGACCATTCGTCTCCAGCACGGCGAACGGCCGATACCAGCGCCCTTCTTCCGGTCGATCGATATGCACCGTCGCGATCGACACAGGAATCGGCCACAGTTTCAGCGTGATCTCGGTGATCAGCCCAAGACGACCAAGCGACCCCGTCAGGAGTCTCGGAACGTCATAGCCGGCGACGTTCTTCACCACCTTGCCTCTTCCCTTCACGACTCTTCCATCTCCGGTGACGAAGGTGACCCCGAGTACACGATCCCGGGTGGGGCCGTAGCGGAGCCTTCGATAGCCGGACACGCCGGCGGCGACCACACCGCCGACGGTCGCCGCTCCGGAGTGCTCCGGGAGCACCGCCGTCTGGCCTCGGCTTTCGAGTCGACGCTCGAGTTCGGCGACGGTCACACCGGCGCCGACGGTGACCGTCAGGTCGTCCGGCTGCCAGTCGATGCCCAGCAGATTTCTCGTCGACAGGACGATCGACGGTTCGACCGCATCGCCGTAACCCTGATGCGTGCCGCCGCCCCACACAACAACGGCCAGGTGGTGTTCCCCGGCCGTTCGAAGCACGCGGGCGGCCTCTTCCGCCGTAGACGGGGCAACCGTGATCGCCTCTCCCGGCGCGCCGGTGGCGGGTTCGACGACGAATGCTGCGAGATGCTTCCTGACGGCGGCGAGCGATGTCATGGCGAGGGAAGGATCTTGCCGGGGTTCGCGCGATTGTCCGGGTCAAACGCCGCTTTGACCTGACGTTGCGCATCGAGGTCGACGTCGGTGTAGATCAGCGGCATGAGGTCTCGCTTCTCCAAACCGATGCCGTGTTCGCCGCTGAGCGTGCCTCCTGCTTCGACGCACACTCTCAGCATCTCTTCCGATGCCTGCTCGACACGTTCCAGGGTGCCCGGCTCGGACGCATCGAAGGCCATCATCGGGTGGAGGTTGCCGTCGCCGGCGTGGAAGACGTTCATCATCCTCAGGCCGTAGCGGTGAGCGATCTCATATACCTCGCCGGTGACCTCGATGAGGCGAGTCCGCGGAACAGCCGTGTCTTGAAGGTAGTAGTCCGGAGCCATCTGTGTGACTGCACCGAACGCGGATTTTCGACCCCTCCACAGCTCGGCGCGTACCTTCTCGTCGGCCGCCGTCCTGATCTCAAAGGCGCCTTTGTCTCGCATGATCCGTTCGACGGCCTTGAGCTCGGCATCAACCGAGGCGGCGTGCCCGGACACGTCGGTCAGGAGCAGGCCGCCGGCCTGAGTCGGCAGCCCTGCGTGGAGGAAGTTCTCGATCGCGATGGCCATCTCGTGATCGATCATCTCGAGCGCGGCGGGGACGATCCCCTGGGCGATGATCTCGGAGACGGCGGCTGCCGCATCCTCGATCTGATGAAACGCCGCCAAGACGGTACGAACTGCCTGTGGGTTCGGTGTGAGCTTCACGAGCACCTTCGTCACGATCCCCAGCGTGCCTTCCGACCCGACCACAACCGCTCGAAGGTCGAGGCCAATCGGGTCGGGTGCACCGGATCCGACGATGACCACCTCTCCGTCGCCGGTGACCAGTTCGATCGCCAGAACGTGCCCTATCGTCGTGCCTTCCGCGAGGCAGTGAGGTCCTCCTGCACCTGTGGCGACATTGCCTCCGATCGTCGACACGGTTTGCGACGACGGATCAGGTGCGAAGTGGAGCCCGAATTCGGCGGTCTGTTCGGAGAGGTCGACGTTGACGACGCCCGGCTCGACCCATGCAGTTGCACCCTCGGCATCGATGCCGACGATGTGGTTCATCTTGGTGAGCACCACCATGACTGAGGGACCAATAGGGATGATGCCCGACGCAAGTCCGGTGCCCGCCCCCCGGGCGATGACCGGAAGGTCGTGCCGGGCGGCCACGAGCACGACCTCGACAACCTCGGAGGTCGTCTCGGGAAGGACGACGACGGTTGGATCGCCCCGCTTGATTCCGGAATCCTTCCCGTAGATGTGGCGCCGCAGCGCATCCGAAAAGACTCTCTCCGGACCGAGGACCGCTTCGAGATCCGCCACGAGCGACATGTGGCAAGCGTAGACCCTCCCCTCACCCGTGCGAGCCCAGGGCCGGCTACCGCGTTGGGCGCGGCCCTGAACCCTAGGTTCGCAAGAATGGGATCCCTCCGTCAGGTAACGTTGCCTGCATGGAGCAGATCGATCCACCTCGCCGGTATCTCATGGGGCCTGGCCCGTCGCCGGTGGAACCGTCCGTCCTCGCTGCGATGGGCAAGCCTGTACTCGGTCATCTCGACCCCGAGTTCATCTCCATCATGGACGAAACCTCGGCAGCCCTTCGTGAGGTCTTTCAGACCACCAACCAGCTGACATTCCCGGTCTCGGGAACCGGCTCGGCAGGAGCCGAAGCGGCACTGGTGAACATGATCGACCCTGGCGACAGGGTCGTAATCGGCGTTGCAGGCGTGTTTGGAGCCCGACTCGTCGAGATGGCGAGGAGAGCGGGTGGCATTGTCACCGAGGTGACCGCGCCCTGGGGGATGCCCATACCCACCGACAAGCTCGCCGAGGCGACGAAGAAACGCGGAGCGAAGATCGTTGCGATCGTTCACGCCGAGACTTCGACCGGGATGCGTCAACCCGTCGAGGAGATTCGCAGGGCCATCGGTGACGATCCGATCCTCGTCGTCGATGCCGTCACGTCTCTTGGCGGTATCGAGGTGGATGTCGACTCGTGGGGAATCGACGTCTGCTTCTCGGGCACCCAGAAGTGCTTGAGCGTCCCGCCTGGTCTCGCACCGATCACCTTCTCACCCAGGGCAGAGTGGAAACTGGAGACTCGGGCGACGCCGGTTCAGTCCTGGTATCTCGACGCCCGGCTGCTGCGCTCCTACTGGGAGGATGCCGAGCACCGCCGCGCCTACCACCACACAGCGCCGATCTCGATGGTGTATGGCCTCCACGAAGGACTTCGTCTGGTCCTCCAGGAAGGTCTCGACGCCCGCTGGGCACGTCACCACGATGCAGGCAGGTTCCTCCGCAACGCGCTCGTCGAGCGAGGCTTCGAATTGATCGCCGCCGACAGGTACCGCCTTCCACAGCTCACCGCAGTCCGCCTCCCGAAGACAACAGACGACAGTCTTCGCGGTGACCTCCTGCGCGAGTTCGACATCGAGGTGGGCGGCGGTCTCGGAGAGTTCGCCGGCATCGCCTGGAGGATCGGGCTGATGGGACTCGGCGCTCGGCGAGAGCACGCTCTGCGGCTCGTCCAGGCGCTCGACGCGTTGATGCGGTAAGCACCGGCGAGGTTCTTCAGGAGAACTGCCGGACCGTCCACACGACCGTTGCCCGAACGAACCAGACTCCCGCTGCCACCGCAATGAGCGCAGCCAGTAGCGCTCCAATCGACCCAAGAGACCAATGCCTGTCTCGCTGGCGACGCGCCCGCGTCACATGTCCCATCACCAAGGCGTTGGAGAGCCACCAGAGCCCGAAGACGGCGTCCAGTACAGCGCTCGAGGCACCGCCCAACCACCCGAGAAGACCAGCGCTACCGGTGACGAGAAGGAGCGCTGAAGCAAAGCCCGGCAGCGTCATGAGCGGCACGAGCGTGACATCGCCGGTTCGCTGCATCTCTCGACGTCCCGTCGACCGAATGATCCTCAGCAGCGTCCACGCACCGATGAGAACGAGCGCGCCAACAACGAGCGAGGCCCAACCCCCGATCGCACGCCAATCGATGACGCCCAGCACGGCCGGCATGCACATGTGGAGCATGCTACGACCGCGTGCCGGGCCGTAGAGCTCCCATTCGACACTTCAGGGGTTCCCATCCTCTTCAGCCACCACGCCGAACCTGCCGGACGAGGCGCACGACGACGGCGCCCACGATTACAAGCACGATCGTCTGGGGTATCCAATTCAGCAAAGTGTCGGACGCGGAGTGGCTCGTAGCGTCGATTCGGATGAAATCGGCGACCGACAGCAGGACGACCGCAAGTGTGACAACGAACATGCTTCGGGTCGGCGTGTCCTCATCGGGCATCAGTTGCACTCCCTTCTGAAGTGTTCAGGAGAAGGCCTATGCCTGCCCGGTTGTCGTACGGTGTGCGATCGCGCCGGGCAGAGGGCCTACGCCTTTCCCCATCCACCCCCACCCGGGGTGAGAACACGGAGGCGGTCTCCGATGCGGACATCGAAGGTGACCTTACCGGGGAGTCGTTCCGGAGTAGAACCTCGCCGAATCAACCAGTCCTCCCCGACGGCACCCGGTTCACCCCCTGCGAGGCCCCACGGCCGGATGCGCCGTCGCTCCCCCATCAGTGACACGGTCGCCGGCTCCAGAAACTCGATCTCGCGTTCAATGCCCTCTCCGCCGGCGAACCTTCCGACACCGCCACTGCCCCTTCGCAATCTCGTCGTGACGACGTGAAGTGGATAGGCGGACTCGAGCGCTTCGATCGGCGTGTTCTTGGTGTTGGTCATGCCCGTATGCACGCCGGACATGCCGGGCTTCCCGGGCCTCCCACCCTGCCCACCGCCGACGGTCTCGTAGTACGCGAAGTGGTCGTTGCCGGCAAGGATGTTGTTCATGGTCCCCTGGGAAGCGGCCGGAACCCGATCTGGTGCGGCTTGAGCGAGCGCTCCCAACAGTACGTCGGCGATCCGCTGGCTGGTTTCGACGTTCCCTGCTGCGACGGCCGCCGGGGGACGGGCGTTGACGAGAGTCCCCTCAAGGGCTATGAGATCCAGCGGCCGGTAGCAGCCGCCATTGGCGGGAATCGTCGGGTCTGTCGCAACCCGCACCGCGTAGTAGAGGCACGAACGGGTGACCGCGTCGACGGCATTGATGTTGCCGGCCACTTGGGGTGCCGTACCCGTGAAATCGGCAATGAGGTCCTCACCGGCGATGTGGACCTCGACTGCAATCGGAATGTCGTCCGCTCCCCACTCCATGACGTCAACGAACCGGTATCTCCCGTCGGGCAACGCTGCGAGCGCGGCCCGCATCCGCCGCTCACCGTATGCAAGGAGAGCGGCCGTCACCTCCTCGAAGCGTTCTCGGCCTTCCGATTCGACCAGTCCTCCGATCCGGGCTGCGCCAACTTCGTTGGCCCCGAGCTGGGCCGACAGATCGCCAAACCGTTCGGCCGGTGTCCGGGTGGCGTCGAGAAATGGACCGACGAACGAGTCGAGCCAGCGGCCGTCTCGCACCGCGGGGATCGGAGCGACGATGTGTCCCTCTTGCTCGAGCCTCGTCGCGTGGGCCGGCATCGACCCCGGTGCCTCTCCCCCGACATCGGCGTGGTGAGCCCGGTTGGCGACCCATCCAACCAGCTCCCCACCAGCGAACACAGGGCGCACAAGCGTCAGATCGTTCAGGTGCGTGCCGCCATGGAACGGGTCGTTGACTGCATACTGAACGCCGAGTTCGGCTTCGAACGTGCCAAGCACAGCCGCCACCGAGGCCGGCATCGACCCGAGATGAACCGGGATGTGTTCAGCTTGCGCGAGCATTTCTCCCGAGGGCACGAAAACCGCGGCCGAGCAGTCCGCCCGCTCCTTGATGTTGGGCGAGTAGGCGGTTCGGCGCAGCACCAGCCCCATCTCATCGGCCACGGCGGCGAGCTGGTTTCTGGCGACTTCGAGCGTGATCGGGTCCACACTCACCACTGCACCTCCAACGCTCCGGAGGAGTGCACGACCGCCCGTTCGCCTGGACCGATCCATACGGTCGCTTCCGGTTCTTCGACCACCGCCGGGCCCGTGACCTCGGCTCCCGCGGCGAGTGCGGGCCGCCACCACACGTCCGTCTCGATCGAGCTGCTGCCGACCAACACCTCACGAGAAGCTCGTCTCGGTTCCCCAACCGGCACCACTTCGTCCAGGTCGGCCCATGTGAGTGCCGGTGCGCCAAGTGCCACGGCGCGCGCGGTGACCACTTCGATCGGATCACCCTGCCTGGCGAAGCCATTCTGGACGCGGTGCTCTTCATGGAATCTCACTTCGAGAACGGTCAGACCCTCTCCTGCACGGTATGGGACGGTTGTCTCATGCGATTGACCGCGGTAGCGAACGTCGATGGACGTCGCAACGTCGACGGGTCCCGAGCCGGTCTCGTCTGCGAGTTGTCGAGCGGCCCGACCGGCCAGAGCCGCGACCTGCACGTCCACCGGACCGGCGGCGACGCTCATGGACAGGTCGACCCTCGGCGGACTCAGCAGAAGCCCGAGCGCGCTGAATACGCCGGCATAGGGAGGAATGATCACCCCTGCCATATCGAGCCGACGAGCGAGTGCGGTGGCGTGCATGCCTCCGGCGCCGCCGAATGCGACCAGTGCCGCGCTGCGCGGGTCGGCGCCCTGCTCCACACTGACGGCACGTACGGCGCGTTCCATGTGTGCCTCGACGATCTCGGCCATGCCGAGTGCGGTCGCCTCGACTGTGAGAGACAGTACGTCGGCGAGGCGGGCAACGGCCGCATTGGCGAGCGACGGATCGAGTGTCACATCCCCTGCGAGATGCGGAGAGAGTCTTCCGATCAGCAGGTCCGCGTCGCTCACGGTTGCGTCCGTGCCGCCGCGTCGGTAGCAGGCAGGTCCCGGGATGGCTCCCGCAGACCGGGGCCCGACTCTGAGCGCTCCTCCTGGGTCGATCCACGCGACCGACCCGCCGCCCGCGCCAACGGTGTGAACGGCGACCGAAGGCATCAGACATGGATAGCCGTCGATTGCCCGCTGATAGGCGGTCTCAGGCCTCCCGTCATCGATTCTGCACACATCGGTCGACGTTCCCCCCATGTCGAACGAAATCAATCGGTCGCGTCCGAGTGCCCTACCGAGCTCGGCGGAAGCGATGACTCCGCCGGCCGGCCCGGAGAGGAGGATCGCCGCCGGTAGCCCGACGGCCGCTTCGACGTCCATCAGACCGCCCGAAGACCGCATGACGAGCAACCCTTCGGCAAGCCCTGCGGCACGCGCTTTCTCTCGCAGGTTGCGGAGATACCTGCCGACGATTGGGGACAGGTAGGCGTTCAGAACCGTGGTCGAGGTGCGCTCGTACTCACGGAACTCGGGGGCGACACGACTCGACAGCGACACGGAAAGCTCAGGGTGCACGGCGGCGATTCGGTCGAGGACCGCCAACTCCTCCTCTGGATCGCGGAACGACCAGAGCAGAGACACGGCAACGGACTCGAAGTCGGAGAGGTCCTCCGGTCGAACGGCGCGCCGCTCCCGTGGCACGAGCGGGTCGGGTCGGTCGGCCGACGCGTCGTAGAGCGAGGGTCTGTCCTGTCGGCCGATCTCGATCACATCGGTGAAGCCGTCGGTGGTGATGAGGGCCGTACGGGCGCCCTTTCGCTCGAGGAGTGCGTTGGTGGCAACCGTCGTCCCGTGAAGAAGTAGCTCACTACGCGTGGCCAGGGTCCGCGCAGCGGCGATGACCCCATCGCTCTGGTCGCCGGTGGTGGACGTCTTTCCCGTCGTCAGGCGTCGGCCGTCCCACACGGCGACATCGGTGAAGGTGCCGCCGACATCAACCCCGATCCCGTTGGCTACCATCGACCCATGGCAATCTCTATCGAGGGAACTCCCAATCCGAACGCCCTCAAATTCAGTATCGGCCAGGACGTCGGAGGACCAAGGACGTACGTCGCCGGCCGCCCGGTCGACGATCCGATGTCTGAGATGCTGCTCATGCTCCCTGGCGTGACCAGTGTGTTCATGACCGCCGATTTTGTGACACTCACCAAGGCTCCGGACGCCGACTGGATGCTGATCGCCGAGCAGGCAC
>CAYLHS010000031.1:0-24249 GCA_964383535.1 uncultured Acidimicrobiia bacterium | reverse complement strand
CCGATGAACATGAGCCAGAAGTGGTACTTGGCGAGCCGTTCCTGGTACATCCGCCCGGTGAGCTTCGGGAACCAGTAGTAGAGGCCGGCGAAGATCCCGAACATCGCACCACCGAACAGCACGTAGTGGAAGTGGGCGACGACGTAGTAGGTGTCGGTCTGTTGCCAGTCGGCCGGGACGATCGAGTGGGTGACACCCGAGAGCCCACCGATGGTGAACATCGCGACGAACCCGATCGCAAACAGCATGGGGGCTGTGAATCGGAGCTTCCCTCCCCACATCGTCGCGATCCAGTTGAACACTTTGATGCCGGTAGGAATGGCGATCGTCATCGTCGATATGCCGAACGCTGCCTGGGTGATCGGGCCGATTCCCGATGCGAACATGTGGTGCGCCCACACCCCGAAGCCGAGGAAGCCGATGGCGATCCCGGCGAACACGACCGCTGCATATCCGAACAGAGGCTTGCGACTGAACACGGGCAGCACCTCGGAGACGATTCCCATCGCGGGCAGGATGAGGATGTACACCTCCGGATGACCGAACAGCCAGAACAGGTGCTGGTAGAGAACGGGGTCGCCTCCTCCCGACGCCTCGAAGAACGACGTTCCGAATTGCCGATCGAAGATCAGCATGAAGATCGCAACCGTGATGATCGGGATCGAGAACAGCAGCAGAAAGTTGACAACCATCGACATCCAGGCGAAGACCGGCATCTTCATGAGCGACATGCCCGGCGCCCTGAGGTTGAAGATGGTGGTGAGCAGGTTCACGGACGACACGAGCGACCCGACGCCCGCCAATGCGATGCCGACCAGCCAGAAGTCGATCACCGACCCTGGAGAGAATTGGACACCGCTGTTGGGCGGATACATGAACCAACCACCGTTTGCGGCGCTACCGAGCCTCGAAATGGTGTCCGGAAGGAAGCCTCCGGCCGGAACACCCGCGGTTGCCAGGATGTACGACGAATACAGGACGACGCCGCCCCCGAGAAAGAACCAGTAGCCAAGCGCGTTGAGTCGGGGGAACGCGACGTCACGTGCGCCGAGCATCAGCGGCAAGAGGTAGTTCATGAATGCCGCAGCCAGTGGCATGACGACCAGAAAGATCATGGTCGTCCCGTGCATCGTGAACAGGGAGTTGTACTCGGCCGGTGTGATGAACGCGTTCTCCGGGCGTGCCAGCTGGAGACGAATGAGCAATGCCTCGAGACCGCCGACGATGAAGAAGACGAAACCGGTGTACCCGTAGAGCTTGGCGATCCGCTTGTGGTCGACGGTGGTGACCCAGCTCCAGAATCCCGTCGCCGGGATTCTGCGCCGGAACACGCCACCCGTTGCGATAGATGTCACTTCAATGTCTCCAGGTAGGCGATCAGGCTGTCGATGTCGTCGGAGCTCAAGTGCAGGTTCGGCATGTACGAGCCGGGCTTCATGGCAGGCGGATTGGCGAGCCAGGCCTTGAGGTCATCCTCGGTGAAGTTGAGCGATCCACCGGCGATGACGTCTCGGCTCGCGATGTGGGTCAGGTTCGGTGCGACGACCTGCGCTGAGTCGGAGACGCCGTCGATGACGTGACAGGACGTGCAGCCTTTGTTCAGGAAGAGATCTTTACCCGCTGCCGCAGGTGTTCCATCTGCCGGTTCCACGGCCGGCTGCTCCTGGTCGGCGACCCATGCATCGAAGTCCTGCTGTGAGACGACCTGGACCCGGATGCGCATGTTGGCGTGTCCGAGCCCGCAGAACTCGGCACACTGCCCCCAGTACTCGCCGATCTCGTCGCTCTGGAGCTTGAGATAGGTGGTCTGACCAGGGATGACGTCACGCTTGCCCGCAAGGCGAGGAACCCAGAATGAGTGGACGACGTCGGCCGAGGTCATCTCGAGATCGACGGGGGTGCCGACGGGAATCACGAGGACGGTTCCGGTCGTGATGTCTTGATCGGGGTATTGGAACTCGAACCACCATTGATGGCCGGTGACCTTGACCTCCAGTCCGCCACTCGGTCTCGTCGTGAGGTCGACGACCGCCTTGACCGTGGGGATCGCGACACCGGCCAGGATCAGCGCAGGGATGATGGTCCAGATCAGCTCTAGCCGGTTGTTTCCGTGGATCTGTTTCGGTTCCACACCGTCACCACGATCCCTGAACTTCCACACGGCGAAGACGATGGCGGCTTCGACGAGGAGGAAGATCACACCGGCGATGATGAACACCGGTGTGGTCAGGTCGAGAATTCGGTGTGCCTCGGGGCCGGCTGGAGCGAACGAGTCCATCGGGGTCGCCTGTCCACACGCGGCCAGCAGGAGCGCGAAAAGCGCAGCAAGCAACGCTCTCCTGATCAGGCGGTTCACGTTCCCTCCAACGGACGGCGGTCGGAGACTAAGGGTTTGTGAGAAGCTACGCCAATAATTCCGCAGGTTTTGTCCGTTCGGCAGTGAGATGGATTGTTCGGTCTCGACAGGGCCTATCCTGCCGCCGAGTGAGTGAGATTCGGATCATCGACCCGCAGGCAACGCCCGGCAGGCTCAAGGCGTACGTCGCGCTCACCAAACCTCGGATCATCGAGCTGCTGTTGATCACGACGGTTCCGGCGATGGTGGTCGCGGCGCACGGATGGCCGGGTACGTGGCTCGTTGTGGCCACCCTCGTCGGCGGGACCCTCTCGGCAGGCGGCGCGAACGCCATCAACAACGTGGTGGATCGTGATATCGACGTGGTGATGCGGAGGACGCACCGTCGTCCACTCCCACGAGAGGTGATTACCCCGCGGGCGGCTTTCTGGTTTGGGACGGCGCTCGGAACCGCCGGGTTCGTCTTCTTGTGGGTGTTCGTGAACCTCCCGGCAGCGCTGCTGTCGACCGCGGCGTTGCTGTTCTACGTGCTCATCTACTCGATGCTCCTCAAACGGAACACGGCACAGAACATCGTGATCGGAGGCGCGGCCGGTGGCGCCCCGGCGCTCGTCGGCTGGGCGGCCGTCACCGGCGGGCTCACCTGGGTTCCATGGCTGCTCTTTCTGATCGTGTTCCTTTGGACGCCCGCCCACTTTTGGGCGCTGGCCATGCGGTACAAGGACGACTACGAGGCGGCGGGAATCCCGATGCTGCCGGTGCTCATCGGTGATCGGAGGACCTCGGTACAGATCATCGTGTATGCCGTCTTGACTCTCGGCGCAACGGTGGCGTTGTGGCCGGTCGCGTCGATGGGGGTGCTCTACGGGGCGATTGCAGTGGTGCTCGGTGTCACATTCGTCTTCGAGGCCGTCAGGTTGCTCGGTAGGCCCGATCGAGCCATGAGCTTGTTCATCTACTCGACGGTCTACCTGACGATCCTGTCCGGCGCGATGGTCGCGGATGTGTTCCTCCACTAGGGCCGAGCTTCACTCGTACCAAGGGACTCCCTTCGAAAGCCCGTACCGGGTACCTCGTATCGCGCAGTGCGGTGGATGGATGCGTCCTCGATGGGTCGCGGTACGGCCGCCCTGCGGTTTGGCGACAACCTAGGTCGCGTACCGGGTGCCAGATACGGCTGCGGGTCCGGCAGGGGCCGCCCGCCTACTGCTCCTCCCAGGTGAAGAACCAGGTGGCGAGGGCTGGTCCGACGACCGCCCAGAACACCAGCGCGGCGAGGTCTGTCGCGGTGAAGGTCACCTCGTGGACGGCGGCGCCGAACAGCGCGGTGAGAGGAGCCGCCGGGAGGATCCGCGCGGCCTCGTTGAGGAACGGCGGAAGCACCGACACGGGAACGACGATGCCTCCCAGCATCAGCAGCACGAGGTAGAGGCCGTTGGCAACCGCCAGTGTTGCTTCGGCTCTGAGCGTCCCTGCAATCAGCAGACCGATCCCGGACAAGGCAGCGGTTCCGAGCAGCAGTGCGACGATGAACAGTCCTGCATTGACATCCGCGCGCCACCCGAACACGGTGAACGCCACCCCGATGAGGATCGCGACCTGAATGATCTCGGTGATCAGTACCGACATCGACTTGGCAAGGATCAGGCCGGAACGGGGCATGGGCGTCGCCCCAAGCCGTTTGAGCACGTGGTACTTGCGTTCGAACCCCGTCGAGATGGCGAGGCTCGTCAGCGATGCAGACAGAACAGAAAGCGCGAGGAGACCGGGGAGCAACTCGTCGACGGTGAGACCGAACAACCCGGTGAAACCGAAGAAGAGGAGGATGGCGAGCGGGATGAGGACGAGGAGCAGGAAGGCCTCGCCGCGTCGTGCGGCGTTGGTGAGCTCGAAGCGGGTCTGGGCAACGATCGCTCGCATCAATCCTCCGCCGTCAGTTCGAGGAAGACGTCCTCGAGGCCGGCTGCACCGACCCGCAGTTCCCGGAGGAGGACGTTCTTCTCGGCCAGGTAGCCGACGAGGTTCGCGAGGTCGTCGGGGGTGACGTCCTCGACGTCTACTACATACTGACCCGGTGCGATCTCACGTGTCGGCAGTGGGAACGTCTCCGTCGGGAGTCCGGGGTGCGCGAGGAGGTTGATCGTCCCTGAGCGCTGGATCAGCTCGGAAGGGGTCCCCTCGGCGACGAGCCTTCCGTGGTTGATGATTCCGACGCGGTCGGAGAGACGTTCGGCCTCGTCCATGTGGTGAGTGGTGAGGAGCGTTGTCACGCCTTCGTCATGGAGCTTCTCGACGATTGCCCATGTCGTCCTGCGGGCGACCGGGTCCATTCCCACGGTGGGCTCGTCCAGGAAGAGCACCCGAGGGTTGCCGACGAGAGCGAGCGCGAGCGAGAGGCGCTGCTTTTCGCCGCCGGAGAGACGCCTGTATGGGGTCGCCAGGACTCCAGCAAGTCCCGTGAGCCGGACGAGGTCATCGAGGTCTCGTGGATCGTCGTAGAACGACGCGAACAGACGGAGCGCTTCGAGCGGTCGGGTTGCAGGTGAGATGCCGCCTTCTTGCAGCATGACTCCGACGTGCCGGTGCATCGCGCGGTGGTCCTTCTGGGGGTCGAAGCCGAGAACGCGAACGGACCCGTCGGTCCGGTCTCGCAAACCCTCCAGGATCTCAACGGTGGTCGTCTTGCCGGCCCCATTCGGACCGAGCAATGCGTACGACTCCCCGACGGCCACCGTCAGGCTGAGTCCGTCGACCGCCGCGTGGCGGTCGTAGCGTTTCGTGAGGTGTTCGATCTCGATCGCCGCGGCCACGAGCGGGAATGGTACCCGGGACCCAACGGATTCCAGAGCTCGCCATGGGAGGATGGCGCCCCGCCTTCGAGCCGGTTTCCGAAGGGCGGCCTTCCGCGATGGTGCCCGATGCGCCGCGGGCGGGCCGGCTTCCACCAGGTGCATAAACCGGACAGTGCCTAGCCTGGGGTGTTGCGTCCTGGGGAGGGGTCTGGCGCATGAGGAGGCCATATGGCTCGGACAACGATTGTCCTGGTGTTGTTCATGTCGCTGCTTGCGGCGTGCTCCGGGAACCAGGGAACGAGCACCACTGACACCACGGCGGGCACAGAAACCACCGCGGCGACAGAGACAACGGTTGCAGACACGGCTGGAAGCGAACCGCCCAGCAACTGCTCGCTGATCACCGCCGATGAGGCGACCGCTTTGGCCGGCCACCGGCTCGAAGTCGGTGAGGACTCGATGCTCGGGTGTGGGTACCTTCCGCCGGGCTCGAGCGTTGCCGACATGTCGGTGATCGCGTTCGAGCGCGACGGCGACGCAGCTTCCGTGGCCGCAACCGACTACCCCAACGCTGCGGAGACGATCCCCGTCTCGGTTGGGAAAGACACGGTTGCTGTCACCACCCCGGAGGATGATGCGGTGGCGGCAATCATCACCGGTGACGGTGGTCGATTCGTCGAACTCCAGGTTGTGTTTCTCGGGATCGACCCCGGCGACATGTCCGGGATCGAGGCGGCCGCCCAACTGGCAACGACCGCCTTGGACCGCTGGAAGTGACACTGGGTTAGCTCGGTACCACGTCTACTGCCGCGATTCTGCTGAGGAGAACGGGGCCAGGTGCCGTATCGCTCCTGCGGGACCTATCGGAATCCGAGGGCGAGGAACCCCGCGAACCCTACGACGAGGATGGCGCCCTCCCATCGAACCAGGCGGTTGCCGGTGGCCGTCAGGATCCCGGCGAGTGTCGAGATGGCGATCATGAAGATGATCGGTGCCCTGAAGTCGGTCGTGAACGGTCCTCCGGCGAGTGCGGCGGTGCCTGCGACCCCGAGCGAGTTGAAGAGGTTGGACCCGAGGACGTTGCCGATGACGAGCGCGTTCTCCTTGCGGCGAGCTGCTGCGATCCCCGTTGCGAGCTCGGGGAGACTCGTACCGACTGCGACCAGCGACAGGCCGATGAGACCCTCGCCGAGACCGAGTTCGGACGCCACGATGCGTGCTCCGCGCAGCAGGAGGTCGGCGCCGAAGAGCGTCGCCACCAGTGCGAGGGCGCCGACCGTGAGCTCGAACGCTGCGGTCCGTCCCGGCGGGGCGACGTCATCGACATCGATCGTCACGGTCCCCTCGGCGATGTCCTGATGTGACCATCTGACGAGCAACCACCCGGATGCCACCATGCCGAGCAGCAGCAGGCATCCCTCGAACCTGCTGATGGCGCCACCCCACGCGGCGATCCCGAACACCGCGACAGCGGACAGCATGAGGACTCCTTCACGCTTGATCGTGTGGAGGTGGCCGGCGACCGGCAGGATCACGACGGACACACCGAGGATGAGACTGAGGTTGGCGACGTTAGATCCGACGATGTTTCCCATTGCGAGATCCATCTCGCCCCTCGCGGCGGCGAGGGCACTCACGAGGAGCTCGGGGAGAGAGGTTCCCATGCCGATGACGAGAGCGCCGATCAGCACGGCGGACATGCCCCACAGGCGTGAGAGTCGGGCAGCGGAAAGGACCAGGCGATCCGCCGAGAGGGTCAGCAGCAAGAGGCCGCTTGCGACGAGTGCAATTGCACCGGTCATGGTTCGTCGCGCCACGCCAGCCAGTCGCGAATGATCCCCAGGTCATAGCGAGGTCCGGAGAGTCCGAGGGTGATCTGACCGACTCCTGCGGCAACCAACTCCTCGGCGAAGTCGATCCGCTGTGTGCTCACTCCGACCGATCGTTCGATCTCCGACGGGTCACGTCCCACCTTGGCGCACCAGTCATTCAGCACGTTGTTCTTGTGAACCCATGCATCCTTGCCCGCTGGGCTCGCGAAGGTGTGCCAGACGTCGGCGTGCTGGGCGGTGATGCGCAGTGTGACCTTCTCGCCGCCGCCCCCGATGAGGATGGGAATCGGCCGTACCGGAGGCGGGTTCAGGCGGGTGAGCCTGGCCTTGATGATCGGCATGTCGTGGTCGAGATTCCGGAGCCTGCCTGGGGCGGTCCCGAACTCGTATCCGTACTCGTCATAATCCTTCCGGAACCACCCCGACCCGATTCCGAGGATCAGACGCCCATCCGAGATGTGGTCGATGGTTCGGGCCATGTCGGCGAGGAGCTGTGGATTCCGGTACGAGTTGCAGGTCACCAGCGACCCGATCTCGACACGCTCGGTCATCTCCGCCCACGCGGCCAGCATCGTCCATGCCTCGAAGTGCCTCCCTTCCGAATCCCCCGAGAGGGGGAAGAAGTGATCCCAGTTGTAGACGATATCGACACCGAGTTCCTCGCAGGCGGCGACCGCCCTACGGATCTCGGAGTACTCGGCGTGCTGTTGCTGAAGCTGGACTGCGATGCGGACCATGGGGAAACGCTAGCTGGATGCGAGATCTGCTCGCATCCAGCTGCGGACGCTCCCTCAGGTGCCGTATCTCATACCTTCTACCTCGTGTCCTGTCTGCCGTGCAGGGCGGCGATCGGGGCCAGCACGGCCGCCCCGCGGTTCTGAGCGGGTCGCGCACGAGGTACCAGATGCGGTGGAGCACGTTCGAACGGACGTGCCCGACCTGGGCGTAGGCTTGGGATTCGTCAGGAGGATCACCAGTGGAATTCCAGTCCTACGCGTATGGTCAGAACCACTTCACCGTCGACGTCGATCTTCAGACGGTGCTGGCGAGGTACTGGCGGGACTACGAGTCTCACCGCGACGAGATGACCAGATGGGGCGACCTGATGGGCAGCGAGGCGCTCGAAGTCGGCTATCACGTCGACCAGGGAGCCGACCCTGTGCTGATCATGCACGACCTCGACGGCAATCGTGTCGATCGGGCGCGAATCGCCCCGTCCCAGCGCGACCTGCTCGCGAAGATCGCTCCGATGATGCGACCGGCCTACGACGGCGGGAGCTGGCACCATCACTACGCCATCGGCTACCTGCTGGGTGATCCCGGCCTCTACTGCATCATCACGATCACGCAACAGACCGCCTACGCCCTCCACAAATACGCTCCGGAGCTGAACGCATGGGAGGAACGACTCCTATCGGGACATGCCTGGGGCGCGACGTGGATGACCGAGATCCAGGGCGGTAGCGATCTCGGGGCGAACCGGACGATCGCTCGCAAAGACGGTGACCGGTGGGTGCTATCGGCGGGCGACAAGTACTTCGCGAGCGGTGCCGGGTTGGCCGACGCGGCAATCGCAACGGCACGACCGGAGGGTGCACCAGCAGGTCCCAAGGGTCTCGCCCTCTTCCTGGTGCCGAGACTTCGTGATGACGGGTCGCTCAACTTCACCGTCAGGAGGCTCAAGGAGAAGTCGGCGACCAGAGCAGTGCCGTCGGGTGAGGTAGAACTCGAGGGCGCGGAGGCGTTCCTGATCGGCGCTCCCGAAGAAGGCATCTATTACACGTTGGAGAACCTGACCGTGTCGAGGCTCGCCAACGCCGTGGCCGCGATGGGAATCGCCAAGAAGGCCCACCTCGAAACCGTCACGAGGGTGCAGCGACGGAATGCGTTCGGCCGTTCTCTTGGTGAACTGCCGCTGATCCGTCGCGATATGGTCGATCTGGCCGTTCGGCAGGCGGGAGGCCTCGCGATTGCATTCCACGCCGTCGACGCATTCGACAAGGCCTGGCATGATCGGCCTCCGTACACTCCCGGGTATCACTACGCCCGATTCCTGTCGCATCTCGCCAAGAACCGGACCGCTGACCATGCTGCAGAGATCACTCGACTCGGGATGGAGATCTTCGGTGGTCTGGGCTTCCTCGAGGAGTATGCGGTTGCACGTTGGCATCGGGAAGCGCTGATCACGCCGATCTGGGAGGGCCCGAGCAACGTACAGGCGGTCGACATGCTCGAGGCGATGCAGAAGAAGCACGCCCACGAACGATTCTTGGGGGAGTTCGGGGCGTTGCTGGAGCAGATTGCCACGCCTGCTGCCGAACGGGCTCTCAAGACGATGCACGGTACGTTCGCCGATCTGGCGACAGCGGAGGAACCCCAATGGTTCGCGAAGCGGGCTCTCGCCAACCTGGCCGACGTCGCGACCGTGGCACTGCTGTACCGGCTCGGCGACGCCGGCGCTGGACGGTACGAGAAGCTGGCCGACCTATACGCTGCACGGTTCCTCGATCATGACGAGTATCCCGCCTGGGCGATGACCGATGAGGAGGTCGGCTAGCAGCCGACCCGTTAGTCCCCCAGCGAACGGAGGGGGCGTTGGGGGGAAGGTACCGCAGCGGCAGAGCCGCTGGGGTAGGGGGGTGGTACGCGGGCTGCGTTGCTGGTAACGGCCCCCTCCGTCCTCGGCGTCGCCCCGGAGACCTCCCCAACGTCGGGCTGCGCCCTCCTGGGGGAGGAGACGTTTCCGGCGGCGAAGCTGCGCGGCCCCTCAGCCGTTGGCCAGCGTGACGGCCGCCTGGTACAGGACGTCTGGTTGGACCTCCCCCGGGAAGCGGAAGTCGATGTTGCCGTCCGCCGTGATGAACACGAAGAACGGGAACGCGCTGACACCGAGGGCTTGAGCCGCCTGGAGCGTGGGGGAATCGGCGATCGTCGGCACGGGCCAGTTCTTCAGCCACTTCGACGGCGGGTAGTTCGGGTAGGAGGCGTCGGCGCCGGTCGAGATCGCGTAGAACTCGACGAGAGGTGGCATCCCGTTGTCGTGGATGTACGAGGTCAGCATCTCCACGTCGTTCTGACAGTGTGAGCACCAGTGGGCGAGAACCGCGATGATCTTGGGCTTCCCATCGGCAGTGATCGAGACAGGGGTTCCATCGAAGGAGTACCCGCTGATCTCGGGGGCGGGCAGTCCGACCGCGGTATCCGCTCCGCTGTCAGGGTAGACGGGGAGAGCCGTGCCGGTGACTGTGACCGGTTGTGTCTGGTTCACGTTGGCAGCGCTGGTTCCCTCGCCACGGGTAGACAGCGCGGCAACGGCCGCAATCACCACCACCGCGGCAACGACGACGACGATCACGATGATTCTGGGTGAGCGCTTCATGTCTTCTTCCTTGCCCATAGCAGAAGGAGTCCTACCAATGTAAGACCGGCGAAGGACATCAAGGGTATCGAGACGAACCCGAACTCCCATATCCATCGAGCGGTGCAGGGAACCTCGGCGTTGCAGGCACCGGCGTCGAGGTTGGGGAACAACTGAATCGTGTAGTGATAGACCGAAAGCCCCCATCCGACGGCAACGAGCGGCAGCGCCCACGTTCCGACGCGGGAGCTTCGGCGGATCGCGGCGATCAGAAGGACCAGCACCAGCGGATACCAGGCGAAGCGCTGATACCAGCAGAGTTGACACGGCTGGAAGCCGACGATCTCCGAATAGAAGAGACTCCCGCCGAGCGCTCCGGCTGCGACGACCCACGCGAGCCACAAGGTCGCGCCGCCAAGCACGGAGTCGAGCCACTCACCAGCCCTGCGCAACGCTCCACGACGTCCCAGGAGCACCGCGAGCAGCCCGATATCCGCGACGAGGATGAGCACAGCGACGAGTGCGAAGAACCGATTGGCGAACGAAGGATCCATCGATCAGCCTAGATAGGCCGCCAGGTCGGCCGCTGCTCTTGCTCGCAACGTCGTCATCGCGTCGAGGTTCTCCAATTGCTGTGCGAGCGCCTTCTCCGCGTGCTTGACCGTCTTGCCATCGAAGAATGCGTGGATGTCCGGCGCGTACCTGCTCGCCGTCCAGAGCAGCCCGAGCGTACGGCGGATCAGCATCGGCGGGAACGTCGAAACGATGGTGTCCCACTCGCCCAGGAAGCGATCGAGAACGACTCGCTGTACGTCCTTGTTCCCGATGAGCCGGCCAATGACAAACGGTCCGTCCTGACTCTTGATCCGCCCGTCAATCGCCATGGAGAACGTCGTGTCTGCGAGAGCAGGATCGGGGAAGAGAGGGAGCGCGTGCAGATAGCGCATCTTCTCTTGCGGCGTCTCGGCGTCTCGGTACTTCAGAAAGAAGCTGTCGTAGTCGGCGATGCCGGCGCTTGCAGTGACGGTGATGACCGCCTTCGCGACCTCCGGATCCATCGAGCGGTCGGTCAACTTGGGGACGAGAGACGCCGCGACGTCACGAACGCCCTGGTCCTGCCCGTACCGACCGAGCGCAGTGAACAGCAGTCCACGAAGCCGCCGTGTGAGACCGTCTTCACCGCCGGTCGGTACCCAGCCGAGTCGCCCCATCGCAGGACTGATGAGGTCGCGGACGTAGCCGTCGATCGGCTGGTCGAACGTGTGGTAGATCTGGCCGAGACTCGTGACGATCATCTCCCAGATCGCGTGCTCGGTCTCCCTCCTGAAACAGGTGAGCATCTCCAGGTAGTCGCCGATGCTCACATCGCCGGCGATCACATTCGCCCATGCATCGTCGACCAGCCCGTAGCGCTCCAGCGGGTCGAGATCATCGAGGCGCGCGAGGAGGTTGTCGAGCAGCGCGGGCGAGTAGGCGGTCCGGTAGTAGCCGTGGCCGCCGGCGTTCGCGAGCACCCAATCGACCTTCTCACCAACGTCGATGGTGGTGTCGGGGCCCGTCATGACCTCGTTGACGTGTCTGATCCCGTCTGCGGTCCCGTAGGCGATTCTCAGAGGGATCTCCCACAGGTCGTCATTGACGCTCTGGTCGAACTGGAATCTGCGCTGAGACAGGGAGATGGCGTTGCCGCCGACGTCGACCTTCACCAGTGGGTGGCCACCTGTGAAGATCCACGAGTCCATGATCGAACCAACCGGCGCACCTGACGCCCTCTCGAGAGCGGCCCACAAGTCGCCGGTTTCGGTGTTCGCGAACGCGTGGGACTCGAGGTACGTCTTGACTCCCTCTCGAAACGTCCCTTCGCCGAGGAACTGCTGGAGCATTCGCACCAGCGACGACCCCTTCTGGTAGGTGAGGAGGTCGAACATCTCATCCGCCTCGTGCGGTGCGACCACCTCGAACTCGACAGGTCTCGTCGAGCCGAGAGCGTCCAGAGCCATTGAGGCGCTACGTGCAGGCGCGAAGCCAAGCCATGTCTTCCACTCCGGCTTCCAGTCGTCCTGGGCAACCATCTCCATGAACGTCGCGAACGCCTCGTTCAACCAGATGCCGTTCCACCACTTCATCGTCACGTAGTCGCCGAACCACATGTGGGCGAGTTCGTGGGCGATGACCTCTGAGACTCGCTGGAGCTCACCGTCCGAGGCGGTGTCGGGGTCGACGAGGAGGGCGCTGTCGCGGAAGGTGACGGCCCCGAGATTTTCCATCGCCCCGAACGCGAAATCGGGGATGGCGAGCAGATCGAGTTTGTCGCCCTGGTACGGGATGCCGTAGTAGTCGCTCAGCCACTGGAGGTAGTGCGCTCCCGCTTCGAGCGCGAACGACGCGAGCCGCTCCTGCCCTGCTCGGTGAATCACCCTGAGTGGGACACCGGCCGCCTCGACGGGTCCGGTCTCCTCGAACGGTCCGACGACGAACGCCACGAGATAGGTGGACATCGTCGGTGTGTCCGAGAACGTCACTTCGACGGTTCCGTCACCACGCGAACGCCTGCCGATCTCTCGACCGTTCGAGATGGCGAGCAGGTCTTCGTCGACGATGAGACGGATCGAGAACACCGCCTTGTACTCGGGTTCGTCCCAGCACGGGAAAGCCCGTCTGGCGTCGGTCGCCTCGAACTGGGTGGTCGCTATGACGTGTTCCTGTCCGTCTTTGTCCTCGAAGGTGCTGCGGTAGAAGCCGTGGAGCTTGTCGTTGAGGATGCCGCGAAAGACGATGGCGAGCGTGTGTTCACCGGCTGGGATGGGAGCACCGTCCGAGAGGTGGATGCGCTCCGTGTCGGGCTCGTACGAAACCGACAGGATCCGATCACCGAGGCTCGCCGCATCGAGTTCCAGTTCGACGGCGTTGAGGATCAACTCGTCGCTCGCCTCTGCCACCGTGATGGTGATGGTCTCCGTGCCGGTGAAGGTTGCTGCCGGGAGGTCTGGATGGAGGACGATCTGGTAGTGCGATGGACGCGAGGTGTTGGGAAGACGGTAGGGGTTCACGTTCAGGCTCCTTGATCTCATCCCGGATGGTACCCGGCGCGCCAGTAGGGTTCGTCGGAAGAAAGGAGCCGCATGGAAGGCATCCTCCGGTGGGGTGTCGACGTCGTGCTGTGGATGCAACAGGCGAGCCCCTCGCTCGACGGGCTCTTCAGGGCGCTGACGTTCCTCGGGAGTCAGGAGTTCTATCTCCTCGCGTTGCCGTTCGTGTACTGGTGTGTCGATCGGGTGCTCGGCGTGCGGTTGATGGCACTCCTCATCTTCTCGGCGCTGGTCAACACGGTCATCAAGGTGATCGCAGGTCAGCCCCGGCCATACACATACGACCAGCGTGTCAAGGCACTCGAGACGCAGCCGTCGAACGGGTTCCCCTCGGCGCACGCGCAGAACGCCACAGCGGTCTGGGGATTCCTCGGAAGCTGGGCACGACGGAAGTGGGTGTGGATCCTCGGAGCGGTGCTGGCCGTCGGCGTGGGTGTGTCCCGGGTCTACCTCGGCGTCCACTTCCCAACCGACGTGGTTGGGGGGTACATCATCGGTGTGCTCGTGCTGTGGTCGTTCATGCGCGGCTGGCACGTGGTGGAGCGATGGTTCGGCCATCTTGCCCTCGCGTGGCAGTTGATCATCGTTGGTGCGTTGCCCCTCGCCGTTCTCATGTTCCAGCGCGGCGATGACGTCGTCGCAGGTGTGGGAGCGACGATTGGCGTCGGGGTCGGGGTGGTGCTGGAACGCCGGCTCGTGCGTTTCGATACGGCGGGTGCGGTGGTGCGGCGCGTCGAGCGGTTCGTGATCGGTGCGGTCGTGCTGATCGGATTGTGGGCAGGTCTCAGGGCGGCGTTCGCAGGCTTGGACCCTGCGCTGCTGCTGCGGCTCGTTCGGTACGGTCTGGTGGGTGGATGGGTGACCCTCGGCGCACCATGGCTCTTCGTGCGGGCCAGGGTCGCCGGTCAGAGTCCCGCCTGACGATTCCTCGTCCGCCAGTACCTTCGGACGAATGCGGGCCGTCGGTCGGGTGTCTCGGGGACGCGACCGAGCCACGACTCCAAGAGACCGGTTGCCGTTGCGAACGCCTCCTTGCTGGACGGCGGGTCCCTCAGCCATCCACGTTCGACGTCCTCGCGCTCGGGTACGAAAGAGGCGTACAGATCGGGGTCTTTCAACACCCGACGGTGAAGCCGCTCGTGCGACCACCACAGTGTCTCCGGGTCGAAGGTGCCGGTGGGCGTTCGCCCGAGGTCCACGGGATGGCCCACAGTGACGGGTTTGAAGAGACCGGTGCATGGCGCGGAGGTGGCCGTCACCCAGTGGGTCGAACCGTCCAGTGACAAGTCGGCCACCCACGACGCGACACTCTCCGAACCCGCCGCGAGACCTCCTGCGTGAACGCATGGTGCACCCATCGCGCCGGCGAGAAGGCCGTAGGAGGGTTCAGGGCCGTTGTGATCTCGGAGTATCGACATCATGTCGCCGGCGTGTGCTGCCTCCCTCGCGCGTCGCTGCGTGAGCGGCTGGCGTGTACGGCACGCCGATACCCGTGTCTTGACGAGATCGGAGTGCTTCGCGAACCCGGGGATGGTCAGTCCATTCGAGATTGATCTGGCGCCGTCAGTGACGTGTTCGACCTCCCACAGCGAACCTGCCGTCTCCAGCACGTATGCCTCGGATGGGTCGGCGACGATGAAGCTGTTGTGATACGTGAACGATGGATGCTCGTACCCGCACCCGCCTCCCTGTCCGTAGCGTTCGATGAGGGTGGTGATGGTTTCCACGGCTGAGTGTGCCGAGTCGGCCCGCTCGAGGGCAAGACGGATCAGATCCATCCCGGTCAGCCCGGCCTTGTTGTAGGGCTGGTCGGTGAAGACGGCCTCGTTTCCGATGACGACATCGTGTTCGTTGGCACCTATCTCTGCGCCCCACATCCAGAACGGCCTCGAGAGCAGTACGGCGTTCGTCTGCGCGACCTGGGGGATCTCGATGTGTGTGCAGCGCACAGTTTCGTCCTGGTGGTAGCCCCTCCGCGGGTGCCACTCGAGGATCTGTGCCTCGTTGGGATCACGGTCCGAGTTCTTGGCGAAGAGCACGCCGCTCGGCCGTACAACCACGATCGTGTCACACACGACCGATCCTATACGCCCTCTTCGACTCCACACAGGCTCACGACGCGCGGTCTGCCTCTCCTGTACTCGAACAACAGCGCCCAGGTTCGGTTCCCATCGCGGTAGAAGTGGGCGGGGAAGTTGCGCACCTCGGTAGGCAGGAAGGCTGGATTCGGAGCGAGCGATTCCGGAACCGACCCGTGCTCGAAGGCCCTGGGAGGCGGTCTACGAGCTCGGCCACCTCGTGGTAGCGGAGGGTAGATCGCGGAATCGCCGCCCATCGGGCAGGATCACACACATGCTGTATGTGACAGCGGGAGAACTGCTCGACATCGACGAGATGGCGGCTGATCGAGGAATGAGTCGGTCGGGGTTCGTGGCCGCGGTGTTGGGGCGCTTGCTCGAAACGTAGCGCCGGTATGCTCCTCCCTATGGAGATCTTGGGCATTGACATCGGTGGATCCGGCATCAAGGGAGCCCCCGTCGATCTAGCAACCGGCGCTCTCGCTGCTGACCGTTTCAAAATCCTGACCCCGGAGCCGGCCACGCCCGACGCGGTGGCCGGGGTGGTGGCGGAGATGGTTCGCCACTTCGACTGGCACGGACCGATTGGGTGCACGTTCCCCGCGGTGGTGCGACGGGGGGTCGTGTACTCCGCCGCGAATGTGGACAAGTCATGGATCGGAGTCGACGGCCACGACCTCTTCGGGAAGGCCACCGGTCTCCCGGTCAGGTTGCTCAACGACGCAGACGCGGCCGGCGTGGCCGAAATGCGATTCGGGGCGGGCAAAGGACGAGATGGTGTCGTGATGCTGCTGACATTCGGCACCGGCATTGGCAGCGCTCTGTTCACGGACGGTGTGCTCGTACCCAACACGGAACTCGGTCATCTCGAGTTCCGAGGTGGTGAGGCTGAGCACTATGCGGCAGCCCGCATTCGCAAAGAGAGGGACCTGAGCTGGCACGACTGGGGGCGTCGGGTCGACAAGTTCCTTCAGTACATGGATCGCCTGTTCTCTCCTGACCTGATCATTCTCGGAGGCGGTGTGAGCCGCAGGTTCGAGAAGTTCGTTGAGGCGCTCTCCGACGTCCCGAACGTGGTGCCTGCGGTGCTCGAAAACGAGGCGGGCATTGTGGGCGCCGCGTTGGTCGCGGCAACAAGGTGACGATTCCCGACACCGGCACGTCCTGTGTGCAATGATGTTCCGGGCCGGAAAGGAAGGAACCCATGACAACCGAAGGTACGGGAAGCGCGGGGTTGATGGACCGTGTGGTGCGGGCGGTGAAGCTCGACCCGACGCTCTACAAGGAAGTGTCGGCCGACGAGACCAAGACGACGGAAGCGATGATCGTGGTCGCCATTGCCGCAGCGATCGGAGGGCTCGGCCTTGCCATTGGTCCCGGAAACTTCAGATTCGGCTCGTGGCTCTTCTCAATCGTTCTCGCCCCGACACTCGGGCTCGCCATCGGCACCGGAGTTCTCTGGCTCATTGGCAAGCTGTTCAGCGGCAAGGCGCAGTTCATGGAGCTGTTCCGGCCACTCGGATACGCCTACGCACCGAGCGCGCTGGCCATCATTCCGTGGATCGGCAGTCTGGTCGGGTGGATCTGGTCGCTGGTGTGCGCCGTCATCGCGGTGAGGGAATCTGAGGAGGTGTCGACGGGCTCGGCGGTCGCGATCGTCCTGATCCCCGCCGTTGTCTTCTTCATCCTGGCACTGATCCTCGTGTTCGCCGCCGGGATGGCGCTGCTTGGGCTGGCGAAAGCCGGTTCCTGACCCTTACGACCGCCTCTTCAACACCGGCACTCAGGTGCCGGTGTTGTCATTGGTCGAAAGCCGAGTTCAACTCCGGCGGCATGCGCACAGTGAACCGAGTGCCTGTCTCAGAGTGCTCCTCGCGAAGCACCTCGGTGCTGCTCCAGATGAGAGACAGCAGATCAGGTCGGTCATATGGCACCGATACGGTCCGTTCGACGGTTTCCAGCGGTAGAAGCTCGGCAACCCGCCTCAGGAGACCATCGAGACCGTCGCCTTGCGCTGCCGAAGCAGACAGCGCGTCCGGATGCAGCCGCTCGAGGCGGCGGAGGTGCACGGAATCGGCCGTATCGCTCTTGTTGAAGACGAGCTGTTCGGGGATCGTCGCGGCACCAAGCTCCTCGAGGACCTCTCTGACCGTGGCGATATGGGTTTCGGTGTCCGGGTCGGACCCATCGGCGACATGCAGGAGGAGGGAGGCGTCGGCGATCTCTTCGAGGGTCGAGTGGAACGCAGCGATGAGATCATGAGGGATACGACGGACGAATCCGACGGTGTCCGAGAACACAACACCACGCCCGTCTGGCAGCTCCAGTCGTCGGACCGTCGCGTCGAGGGTCGAGAACAGACGGTCCTCAACGAGGACGTCGGTTCCGGTGAGCGCGTTGAGCAGCGTCGACTTGCCGGCGTTGGTGTAGCCGACGAGAGCGATCAGGGGAACATCGTTGCGAGCCCGGGCTTTTCGCTGCGTGGTTCTCGTACGCTCCAACTTCTCGAGCTCGGCCGTGAGCTTCACGATCCTCCGCTCGATCCTGCGACGGTCGACTTCGAGCTTCGTCTCACCCGGTCCTCGCGTTCCGATGCCACCTGCCTGCCGACTCAACTCCATCCCGCGACCCCGCAGACGCGGCAAGTGATACCGGAGGAGTGCGAGTTCCACCTGGAGCATGCCCGCTCGGCTCGTCGCATGCTGGGCGAAGATGTCGAGAATCAGACCGGGTCGATCGACGACGTCGCAGGTGAAGACCTTCTGGAGGTTCCTCTGCTGAGATGGGGTGAGGTCGTCGTCGAAGATGACGACATCCACGTCCAATCTGGCCGTCTCTCGTGCCAGTTCCGACGCCCGGCCGGACCCGATCAAGGTCGCGGGATTCGGTTGACGTGTTCGTGGGATGGCACGACCGACAGGGTCGGACCCGGCCGTATCGGTGAGGCGGGCGAGTTCGTCGAGGGAGCGCTCCGGATCGCCGTCGAAGATCGAACCGACGAGGAATGCTCGCTGACGAACGACCGAGAGGTCGGTGACGGTCGCGGTGAGCCGCCGTTCGGAACGGCCGGTCGTCACAAGTAGCGGCCTCCGGGGTGCTGGTCGTCGTGTTGCTCTTCGGCGATGATCTGCGTTTCGCGGACGGCGATCACGACCTGGCTCGTCGCGGGCCAGATGAATCGCCACGCGTCGGTGGGCACGGCCCAGAAACGCTCTCCGTTCTGCACATCGATCAGCGCCAGTGCCTCGGTCGACTTCTCGGCAATGGTCGCCGCCGGCACCAGGAGACCGGATCGCGTCGTCGACTCTTCGACGAGGTGCCCAACGCGCCACCCGGGAAGCACACGAAAGTCGGCTCCGTTGTCGATCGTGGGCCCGTTCGTCACCCCACCATGGTGGCACACCGTCAAGATACGCTCCAGTCCTATCCTTGCGCCGATGTTGCAGGTGCTCTCCAACGGTCTTCGAGTGGCGGTCCTTCCAGACAGATCGAGCCCCGTCGTCGCCGTATCGATCCTCTACGACGTCGGATTCCGTTCGGAGCCGCAGGGGAGAAGCGGGTTCGCTCACCTGTTCGAGCACATGATGTTTCAAGGTTCGAAACGCGTCCCGAAGGGAGAGTTCGATCGGTTGGTGCTCGGCAACGGTGGTGTGCTGAACGGGATGACGACTCCGGACTACACCGCCTACTACGAGGTGCTGCCGTCGACTGCAGTCGATCTGGCGCTGTTCCTCGAGGCCGACCGGATGCGCTCCCTCGTCCTCGACCAGGAGAACCTGGACAACCAGCGGGCGGTGGTGCAGGAGGAAATACGCCTGAATGTGCTCAATCGCGCCTACGGGAAGTTCCCATGGATCCAGTTGCCCGAGCTCATGTTCGACACGTACCCGAACGCGCACGACGGATATGGGAGCTTCGAGGATCTCGATGCGGCCGACCTGGCAGACGTCAGAAGGTTCTTTCGCCGCTTCTACACACCGGCCAACGCCGTGCTCTCGCTGTGCGGCGACATCGATCCAGACGGGGTGCTGGAGATGGTCGAGCACCACTTCGGGGGTATCAGCGGGGGGCGACGTCCAAGACGGCCGTCGTTCGCGGAGCAAGTTGCAGCGGGTGTTCGTCGAGGGGAGGTCACCGACCCGTTCGCACCGGCCCCGGCGCTCGCACTCGGCTATCGGGTGCCGGACCCGATCCGTGACCTGGATGTCGTACTCGCGCTCGACATCTTCGGATCCATCCTGACCGACGGCGTCGCGTCGAGGCTCGAGCAGCGGCTGGTGCAGCGGGAGGGGCTCGTCACCGCAGTGGATGCGTGGATCGGTGAGTCTCCTGGCTGGGGCGGACCGTTCGAGATGCGGGACCCGACCCGGTTCCAGGTCAGTGCCTTCTATCCGCGTCTCGACGACGGGGACCGGATCGTTGCGGCGATCGACGAAGAGGTGACGGATGCCATCGGCACCCTGTCGCAGGCCGACGTCGACCGTTCGGTGGCCAAGACCGTTGCCACCCACACACGCAAGATGGACCACGTGCTCAACCGTGCTCTGGTGGCCGCCGGTCTGGTGCTGCTGCACGGCGATCTCGGACTGCTCGAGGAGATTCCCGGACGCTACGAGCGACTCAGCGTCGAGGGCATCGCGGCGGCCGCCGGAAGATGGATTCGTCAGGATCGGCGCTCTGAGCTACGGCTTCGTCCAGGAGGCGACAGATGATCCCCGAAGTACCGTCCCCTCGGCCATTTCGAGTGCCCACGGTCGTCGATGAAACTCTGGCAAGCGGGATGCGTGCTGTCGTCACTCGAAAGGGCGGGGCGCCACTCACCGAGATTCGCTTACGTGTGCCGGTGGTCGCCACGACCGCACATGGGGAGGCGACGCGCGATCTGCTCGCGAGAACCATCACCGCCGGCACCGGCAGGCGGTCCCAGGTGCAGCTCGACATGGACCTTCAGTCGATGGGGGCGACAATGACGGCAGGCACGACCGAGGACGCAGTGGTGATCACGGGCTCGGTTCCCTCCGACCGGATGTCCGAATTCCTGGGATTGCTGTCGGAAGTCGTTCACGGGGCGACGTTTCCCGACGCGCCAGTTCGAGTCGAACGCAATCGCCTTGCCGAGGAGGTGGTGATCGCCCGTTCCCAGCCTGGTGTGATCGCCGAGGATGCCTTCCGGAGACGGATGTTCGGGCGTCACCCGTACGGGCTCGGGCTTCCATCACCATCCGCGGTGCGACGCGTCACCGGGACCGGACTTCGCGAGCTCCACGGAAAGCTGCCTTCCGCCGGTGTCCTGACCGTCGTTGGAGATCGTGCGCCTGCTCGCCTTCTCGAGTCGGTCGCCGAGGTGCGATGGATTGCACGGACACGCCCTCAGACGGTGCCTCCGCTCGGCATACGGAGACGCCGGCCGCTCCTCGTGGTGCACAGGGAGGGCGCCCGCCAGACCAGCATCCGGATGGGCGGACCGGCACCGGCGCACGATACGGCGTTCGGGCTCGCCAACCTCGTATTCGGCGGCTACTTCCTGTCACGCCTCGAGTCCAACCTTCGCGAGGAGAAGGGCTACACCTATAGCATTCACTCTCGAGTGCAGCACTTGGCGGCAGCTTCGACCGTGACCGTCGCTGCCGATGTGCGAACGGAGGTCACAGGGGTCGCGTTCGAAGAGATAATGGGGGAACTCCAGCGAGTCGAAACATGGACCGATGCAGAGGTCGACAATGCGAGGCGGTACGCGATGGGAGTGCTGTCGATCCAGGCCCACACGAAGGCGGGTCTCGCGAACCTGATCGACTCGCTGCTTGCCAGGGGATTGGACCTCGCGTACCTGCGCACATACCTACGCGAGTTGCGCTCCGTGACGCCGGCGGAGGTACGTGCTGCGGCGTCCGCGTTCCTCGTTCCGTCTGTGCTGACAGCCGTGATGGTCGGAGATGCCGAACGGGTCGTCCCACAATTGGAGCGGCTTGGACGGGTAGTGGTCCGCTAGGTGCTACGTTCGCGGCGATGGAAATCGTTCCGCGTTACGAGTTCCGAGTCTGGGACCTCGATCTTGCGTCGATCCGTCAGATGCTCCTTGGACGCGGATCGCTCTTCGAACGCCGGCACAGCAGCGAAACCTACGTGGTGTCGCGCGTTCCCGACATCAACGTGAAGATCAGAGCAGGTGTAGTCGATATCAAGCAGCTCCTCGCGGTCAGCGGCGAGCTGGAGCGGTGGAGGCCGGTGTTCAAGGCCGCGTTTCCGCTGGATGCCAGTGTCGTGGCGGTGTCGGTGTTCGGACCTCTTGGAGTCGGTCCACCGGCGAAGGTCGAGGGGGCGATGGACGAAGTTGCCTTCATCGCCGCTGCGGCAGCACTCGACGGCTTGCTCGTGGTACCGGTGCAGAAGGACCGTTCGCTCGTTTCGTTCGGATCGTGCAGGGGAGAGTCGTCACTCGTGCGGCTGGGTGACACCGTCTACGAGACGGTTGCGGTCGAGTCGGCGGATCCGAACGCCGTGGAGACAGCAGTCGCGGACTTGGGAATCGGCGAGCGGCCGAACGAAAGCTATCCGGCGATGATTCGAGGGTTGCGATGGGGATAGAGATCGAGCGCAAGTTCCTGGTGACGTCACAGGAGTGGCGGGAGTTGGCCGACGGTATCGACTACCGGCAGGGGTATTTGTCGACGGTGAAGGAGCGAACGGTCAGGGTGCGAACCGTCGGAGAACTCGGATACATCACCGTGAAAGGGATCACTGTTGGCGCGAAGAGGTCCGAGTTCGAGTATGAGATCCCACGAGGGGACGCCGACTCGATGCTCGACTTCTTGTGTGAGCGTCCAATCATCTTCAAGACCAGGTACACGGTGCCGCACCGCGGTCACATCTGGGAGATCGACGACTTCCACCTGGAGAACGCGGGTCTGATCGTTGCGGAAGTGGAACTCGCCGATCCTGACGAGTGGTTCGCGAAGCCATCATGGATTGGGGAGGAGGTGACGGGCGACGCTCGCTACTTCAACGCCAACCTGATCGCCCACCCGTTCTGCGACTGGGACACGGAGTAGCCGCCGATCTCGTGCAGGACAGCGTGGGAGCTGGTGCCGGAGACGAAAGGCTTGTGGCGTATCGACCGTCTTCGGCTCTTGTCAGAGTGGCGGCATTCCCGAGCCGCCAGCGGCAGACAACCGCGGCGCCCGGGTACGTGTCCAGCATCATGGCTACTCCGAGGGAGCCTGCTGTTCTTCGGAACCGTCGGGGCGAAGAGGCAGGCGTAGTACGAACTCGCTGCGCCCGGACACATACCGGTAGGTCAGATCGCCGTTCATTTTCCAGGCGAGGGTCCGGCAGATGTGGAGACCAAGGCCCAAAGACAGGACATCGCTCGATCCCTGTGAACCCCGGACATAGGCGCTGAAGATCGCCTCGCGCTGATCCTCAGGGATGGCAGGACCATCGTCGGAAACGATCAGAAGGCCTGCGCTGGTCTGCTGCTCCGTGCGTACCCGAATGTCCGGACCCCCGTACTTCTTCGCGTTTGAGACGAGGTTGCGCACGATCTGGCGGACGCGTGCAGGGTCACCGACGCAGTGGACAGGCGTCGTCGGCAGCGAGATGAGCTTGCGCATTTCGAAGTCCATGCTTTCGATCGCCTGAGCCGCCTGAGCGCGAAGATCAACGCTAACGGACGAGACCTGGAGCTGACCTGTGTCGCTCTTGGCCTCCACGAGGAGATCGTCAACGATGCTGGTGATGTCCGAGCTTTGCTGAACGAGAATCTGGAGCAGCTCTCTTCGCTCGTCGTTGGTGAGGTCGGACGAGTCGCGCAGCAGTCCGGCGAAGCCAACGATGGACGCCAGCGGGGTCCTGATCTCGTGCGATACCGAACTGACAAGCTGCTGTTTCCTCTCCAAGTGCTCTTGCAGCGTCGCTTGGGCGATACGAAGGTCGGTGACGTCGAGATCGGCAATGACCACGCGATCCCAGGCGGGCTCACCATCATCGACGATGACCCGCCAGTGCGAGCGTACGGTGACGTCCCCAAGCAGGGTTGGAGCCTTGTGCTCGCTGACAAGGGCGGTTGTCCCGAAGAACGGCGCAGTGAACTGGTCGACCAGCGACCGATGGAGGTCGGGATACTCTTCCGGTGAGAAACGTCGGTCGGTCAAGTCGGGGGCCTCGGCCGACACCGGCGATCCGTAGAGCCTCGTCCACTCCGGGCTTGCAGCTACAGCAAGCGGGAGTCGAAGCGTCTCGTTGAGAAGAGCGGCATCGTTGAGCAGGAGCTCACGCACCTCCCCGCCCGCCATCCCCTGGAAGCGATCGATGATCGGCCTGTAGTCGGCGACGAGCAGCGGCACCGGCACTACCGACACCAGCAGGTGAACATCTGGCGACACGATTCGGTGGGCGCTCATCACATCGATATATCGGCGATTTCGGCAGATTCCTGATCAGGTTCTGGGGCAGGATACCCTGAGGTTCACCGAGTGGCCTGTCCCCCCACCGGTTTTGGTGTCTGGTGGGGATTGTCGGGGGGCCTTGGGCTCTCCGGTCTGAGTAGTGGCGGAGGCGGACGGGAATCGAACCCGCCGGGGACCTTTCGACCCCCCACCGGTTTTGCTGTCTGGTGGGGATTGTCGGGGGGCCTTGGGCTCTCCGGTGGAGGGAGCGGCTCGCGACGCTCGCGTCGCTCGCGAGGGGAGGAAGTGGCGGAGGCGGACGGGAATCGAACCCGCCGGGGACCTTTCGACCCCCCACCG
>CAYLHS010000030.1:0-24254 GCA_964383535.1 uncultured Acidimicrobiia bacterium | reverse complement strand
GCGACGAGCGTCCCGGCGACTCGCGCTAGGAGCATGTCGTCTCCTCTCAGGAGGTTTCGGCCTCGGCTTCCTCGGCGCGGCCGAGTGGCAGCACCAGGTCGATGTTCGTGTGCGGACGGGCGATAACGTGGGTTGCGATCACTTCGCCAACCTTCTCGGCATTGCGAATGCCGGCTTCGACGGCGGCCTTCACGGCTGCAACGTCTCCACGTACGACAGCGGTCACATAACCGCCACCCGTCTTCTCGTAGCTCACGAGTTCCACCTTGGCTGCTTTCACCATCGCGTCGGCCGCTTCGACCATCGCTGCGAAGCCACGGGCTTCGATCATCCCCAACGCTTCAGCCATCGGAGTGTCTCCTTCCTTATCGTCCTTCGATGCCTTCGATGGCAGCGATCGCCGCACGCCATCCCACATCGATGTCTCGTTCTTCACCGCCGAGGTAGATGCGGCCCATGGATCCGAATGCTCGAACCTCCAGGACGTTGATCGCCGCGGCCTTCTCCGCTTCGTTGGCGGCCAGCGGCGCGTACGCTGCCGGTTCCACCTCCATCACGTACAGGGTTTGGCCCGGAATGATCATCTGACCATGTCTGGTTCGGTTGATCAGCTGAGCCTGGTGATCGTCGATTCTCCTAATGATCTGACTCGACAGGATCTTCGGTCTCAGTCTGTCCGTCTCGGCCAGCCCGATCTCGTCGAGAATCGCTTCACCAGCGGCCCTCGTCTCCGCCTGGTCAGGTGAGTGCACTTCGAGCATCCCGTAGTACCGCTCGACGATCTGCATACCCGGCTTGACCTTGGTCGACTTCAGCGCGATATCGGTGAGACGGTTGATCTCGATCCCGGGTGAGATCTCCACGTAGAGCGATGCGTCCCCCGCAAGCGGCAAGAACCCTTGGGCGATCGTGCCGAGGAAGGCCGCGTACTGGGGCTGCAAACTGTCCAGGAATGCGTAGCTTCTCAGTTCAACGTCACTCACCGGATCATCCTCCTGTCACGATCTGTACTCCGGCCGAAGCGCCGATTCTGGTCGCGCCGGCGGCCACCATGTCCCGTACATCTTCGGCCGTGTGAATGCCTCCCGCAGCTTTGACACCCATCTTTGGTCCGACGGTCTCGCGCATCAGGAGCACGTCGTGCACGGTCGCCCCGCCGGAGGCGAACCCTGTAGAGGTCTTCACGTAGTCGGCCTTGGCCTCTTTGGCGAGAGCCGACGCAATGACCTTCTCCTCATCGGAAAGCAGCACAGCTTCGATGATGACCTTGTTGAGCGCCCCGGACTCGTGACACGCATCGGACACCTTGGCAATGTCGTCGCGAACGAGGTCGTAGTCGCCGGAGCGGAGCGCTCCGATGTTGACGACCATGTCGATCTCGGTGGCACCGTCTCGGATGACCCGCCGGGCTTCGAACGCTTTGATGTCGGCAGGGGTCGCCCCCAGCGGGAAGCCCACAACGGATGCGATCCGGACTCCTGTGCCACGCAAGTTCGTTGCACACCTCTTGACCCAGTACGGGTTGACGCAGACCGCTGCGAAGCCGTACTCGACCGCCTCGGCACAGAGCCGATCGATGTCTGATGATGTCGCTCCCGGTTTGAGGAGGGTGTGATCGATGTAGCGGGCGAGGTCGCGTGGAACGTCCGCCCCTGACCCCCGATAGGACACCCGGTTCGCGCCGTTGGCCACCACTTCGCGAACATCGTCCGGGCTGTGAAACGCACAGGCCCCGTCGCACACGTCCTCGTGGGACGCAAGCTGCGCGAGCACCTGCTTGGTGATGATGTCGATGAGTTGCTCGTTGGTCATTTCCGATACCTGCGGTCGATCTCGTCGATCATGCCGACGCGGCGCTCGTGACGTCCCGGCGCCCAGTCGGTGGCGAGCCATTCGTCCACGACTTGAAGGGCGAGACTTGTTCCGATCAGACCGGCGCCAAGGGTGAGGACATTAGCGTGATTGTGCTCCCGGCTGTTCCGAGCGGACGACAGGTCGTAGCAGAGGGCAGCACGCACCCCCGGCACCTTGTTCGCGACCATGCAGGAACCGATCCCTGCCCCGTCGACGATGATCCCGTATTTGCATGTGCCCTCGGAGACGAGTTTGGCGACCGAGTGGGCGAACTCCGGGTAGTCGACCGACTCGCCGCTGTCCGTTCCGCAGTCCCGAACCTCGTACCCGTGCTCGCGGAGGTGGAAGGCGATCTTCTCCTTGAGAGGATACCCCCCATGGTCGGCGCCAACAGCGATAGCAGAAGCAGCGCCCGACGTCTCGGGTGTCGTGTCCGGTTGCAGCGACTCGACAGCCGCTCGGACCAGCGCTCGAACCTCGGACTCAGACGGCATACCGGCATCCTAGGGCTTCAAGTCTTCAGTCATCAGTCTTGGGCCCGACCACAGCTGCCGCGAGGTTCCGTGGTGGGCACCACCCCCTACCCCTGGCGGCTTCGCCACCGCCGGTACCTTCCCCCAACGTCGCCCTTCGGACTCCTGGGCGGACCGACAGACCATCTCCTCCCCTCGCGAGGGCGAAGCCCGAGTGCTGGGGGAGGTGGCGTCGAGCTGATGCTCGACGCCGGAGGGGGCGGCACCCACCAACGAAGCTCCAGCTCCTAGGAGACAGCGAACAGCCAGAACGCGGTCACCGTCGCCGCGAGATCGCAGGGCGAGATCCCACCGAGAACCGACGACCGACAACCGACAACCGAGGGAGACCGCTGGGCGTACCCGTGGCTCCGGCCCTTACTAACCTCAGAGCCCATGGACCCGGCGTTCGTCTGGCAAGAGCAGTCCGCTCCCCCGCCACCACCACACTGGATAACGCTCGATGTGGCCGCCGAAGTCACAGGGCTTTCAGCGAAGCGGATCCGCAACTGGGCACGCAAGCAGAAGATCCGTTCGAAACTGGTCGGCGACGACAGGGTCGTCCTTCGATCCGAGGTCGTCGAACGCGCTCGTTCCCGTGCAGCCGCCGAGAAGAAGCAGCCGGCCAAGAAGGACACCAAGAAGCCAAAGCCGGCATCGCCACCCAAACCGCCTCAGGCGGCACGCGACGACAAGCCGGTGGCCGCCACCCAGTCCCCCGACCCGCCTGTCCCCGAAGGGTCGATGCTGGTACCGATCGACGAATGGCGAAGGATCCTCGGCCAGCTCGGCAATCTGCACGAGGCGGGCCAGCAGCTCGCGGAGGCGCGTGAGCGTGCAGCGAAGGCGGAGACGGAAGCCCAGTTTCTGAGGGAGCGAGTTAGGGATCTCAGAGCGAAGGTCGAAGCTGCCGAGAAACCACCCGAACAGCAACAACCCCAGCCGGCGACCGAGCTGCCCCCCTCGGCGGAGCAAGCCGACCCCGGTCCGTTCTGGCTGTACCTGGTCCGCCGTTGGGGAACACGTTCCAAGTAGCAGACAGCCACCAGCCAACCCTGCCCGCTCCTGGTGTCTGCTGCGAGCTGTGTGCCTCGAGCCCAGCGAGCCGTTCTACGCTCTCCCCGATGGATAGGAAGAAGATCTGGACGACGCTGCTCCTCGCAGCGCTTGGATGGGGCACCGGAAGCGTCGCGACCCGCAGCCTGCTGCTTCACGACGTGGACCCGTTCACCCTGATCTCGATCCGCTTCGCTGCTGCGGCCGTCATCCTCGTCGGCTGGCTCTGGTGGCGTCACCGACTAACACTGAACCGGGGTGCGTGGCTTGCAGGGCTTGTCATAGGGACTGTCAACATGTCCGCCCCGACGGTGTTCTTCACGCTCGCTCTCGAGAACATCTCGGCAGGGCTGGGCGGTCTCCTCATCACGCTCATCCCAATCGTCACCGCCGCGTGGGCCCACTTCGTTCTGACGGACGAGCCCTTCACCTTGCGCAAACTCGGAGGTTCCGCGGTGGCATTCGCCGGGGTCGCCGTGCTCATCGCAACCGGAGAAGCGGGTTTCGCCGGCGGCAACATCCTCGTGGGAGTCGGCTGGTCGTCCGTGGGCATCTTGCTCGCATCCCTGGGAGGTGTGCTCAGCAGAATGTATACACAGCGGTACTCGGTCATGGATCTCGCTGGGCCGCAGTTCGTTGCGTGCGCGATCGGTGTCCTGCTCATTTGGCCGCTGTTCGGCACCACGCCGCTTGCGTCGATCAGCTCCGTGTCGTGGGGCCTGCTGGCCTACATGGCCACGATCGGAACGGTGCTGCCATACCTCGCGTTCCTTTGGGTCGTGCGACATACCAGCGCCACTCGAGCGTCACTCGTCGGGTACCTGGTGCCGCTGGTCAGTCTCGCCGTGGGGGCGTTGTTCCTCGCCGAGCAGATCAACGCCATCATCGGAATCGCGGCGCTGCTGATCCTCATCGGGGTGGTCATGGTCGACCGGGCCGAGCCCACCAGACCCGTCGAACCCCACGGGGTGTAGCCATCTTCGGGCAGCCTCACGCGGATAGTATCCGCTTGTGCCGCACCCCACCCGCCACCGCTCCGCGTGGATCTCGGTCGGCCTGACCGCCGTCGTCGTATGGGGAGCGTGGATCGGCGCCATGACCTTCGGACAGCGATGGGTGCTATTCGTGAAGGGCTGGTTCATGTCGGTGACCATGGTCTTCGGTTCCTTCATCGCCGGGGCCACGAGCGAGGGCGGGGGCGCCGTCGCCTTCCCCGTGATGACGCTGCTCTTCGGCATCCCTCCGTCGACCGCTCGAGACTTCTCGCTGATGATTCAGACGGTGGGGATGTGCGCCGCCGCGGTGACGATCCTCTACACCCGGATCAGGGTCGAACGGCATGCGCTCGTCTGGTCGAGTCTCGGGGGAGCGGTGGGAGTCATCGTCGGCTTGCGATGGATCGCCGGCTTGCTCCCTCCCACCTACGCCAAGATGCTCTTCACCAGCACCTGGCTCGCGTTCGCCGTCGCTCTGTGGCTGATCAACCGCTACCACGGTCGCGAGGTCCGGCACGAGATTCGTGACTTCGCGCCGCGACATGCGGTGCTGCTCGTCCTCATCGGAGTCGTGGGTGGGATGGTGTCGTCGATCACGGGAAGTGGCCTCGATATCACCGTCTTCTCGCTGCTCGTGCTGCGACTACGGATCAACGAATCGGTGGCAACTCCGACCTCGGTCGTGTTGATGGGAGCAAACGCGGCCGTGGGCTTCGCGTGGAAGGCCGTGGCCGGAGGAGGTATGGCAACCGAGGCCTGGAACTACTGGTGGGTGTGCGTCCCCATCGTGGTCCTCGGAGCGCCTCTCGGGGCGTGGTTCATCTCGCGCCGCAACCGGCTGCTCGTGGTACGGCTGCTGTACCTTTCGATCATTGCGCAGTTCGTCGCGGCAGTGCTCATCGTGCCCATGTCGGTCCACCTGGCCCTGTTCAGCGCGACGGTGTTCCTCGCGGGGTGGGCCCTCTTTCGTTGGATGGCCTCGCGAGGCGTCGCGGTCCAGAGTCCATGACGGACCAGTCGCCGGTCGACCGACACCGCCGCCGGAGTCGGGGTGGGGGGGTCGCTACGCCCGCTTGCTTCGGTCGACGGCCTTGAGGATCTTGAGGTTCAACACGATGAACCGGAAGAACTGGAGGAACTTGTTGTTCATCCTCGCCCGGTCACGGTCTGTGATTTCCAGCTCTTTTGTCACCTGGGCTCCTCTCATTCCGGGATCATCTTCCAACCGATTCGTCCACGCAGTTTGTGCATGAACGTCGTCTGGATCATTCGCTTCATCCAGGCCCCGCCGAGACCCATCTCCATGTGGGTCACGAACGTGTCGCGGCCGCCTTCGTTCGGGTAGCGGCGGAAGTCCGGAACAACCGGATAGATCATGATCGTCGCGGCCGATCCATCCCAGAGGGAGTCGCCCATCGACGCGATACATGCCGCTGCCATTTCGGTCATCCGCTCGCCGTGGGTCATACGTCCTTGGGTGATCAGATCGATCAGGTTCTTGGCGACGATGCGGCCCGTGATACCTGACACCATGCCGGTGCGAGGCGGGGCTGCCGAAATGACGGTTCCGTTGGGTGTCGTGAGTGGCACGGAGATCGGGCCCGGCGGTGCGAACGCAATGCCTGCGGCGAAGATGTTCTCGTAGTACGGGTTCTGGTACAGCTCGGGCCACGCGGTTGGGTTGGTGCGCAACCGGTCAAAAGGCAGGCCGTAGGTCGCATCGACCTTCACGAGGCCGGCAGCGTTGACGACCCTCTCGGAGACGTCTTCGCCGTCCGTTCCGACGTACCGCATGTCCCCGCCCGTGAACTGCGGGATGAGCATCGTGAAGTCGTAGGTGGACTCGCCATACGTCCCCGAGGCGTCCTCCCAGTAGATCTTCGACTCGTCGACCTTGTGGACCGCACGCTGGACGTTCCATTCGACACCGTACTCCCGAAAGACCGCCCCGATGAACTGCTCGCTGGTGACCATCTCGCCCTTGTACCGGGCCATGACGCCGTCCACCCCGAAATCACCAACAGCTTGCTCATTTGAGAGCCAGCACAGCTCGGCCTTGTCACGAAGCTTGCGTCGTACGAGGTCCTTGTGGATGTTCGTGATGTACTCGAACGCAGCTCCCTGACAGGTCGCGGACGGGTGGCCGGTGCCGATCACGAACTTGACCTTCTCGCCCTTCTCCATCCGCTCGATCTGTTCGAAGTAGGTGTCTCGCGATGCTTCCGCGTGAGGCGCCGTGCAGATCGATTGCGAGAACCCGTGTTTGGGGCCGAGACCTTCAGTGGCGTCATAGTTGAGTTTCGGACCGGTAGCAATCAGCAGGTAGTCGTAGTCGACCTTCTGCTGCTCCCCTCCTCCGGCAGGGTCGACCATGACGTACCGGTCGTCGGGATGGATCGAAACGGCCGAGCCGTGCACGAACCCGACGTGCATCTTCTCGTAGACGGGTGCGAGTTCGAAACGGGTCTGCTCGACCTTCATCCGACCGATACCCACCCACACCCACGACGGAACGTACCAGAAGTGCTCGAAGCGGTTGATCACCGTTATCTCGTGGTCCTTGCCGAGGGCATCACCCAGGTAGAGGGCGGCGGTATGCCCCGCGAACCCGGCTCCGATGATCACAACCTTCACGACGAAACCTCCTCCTCCGATCCCACGTTACCTGTACGCCGCGCCCGCCTCCAAGGTAGAACGCGACCCGGGCGATCCCGCCTGCCTGGTACTCTCCGCGCCGATGAAACGCCGGATCCTCGTTGCTGTTGCCTGGCCGTACGCCAGTGGCTCCCGCCATCTCGGGCACCTTTCTGGTGCCTACCTGCCTGCCGACATATTCGCCCGCTATCACCGGATCGCGGGCAATGACGTTCTCATGGTGTCAGGCAGCGATGTTCACGGAACACCCATCACGGTTCGTGCCGACCAGGAAGGTGTAGAGCCCCAAGAGATCGTCGACCGCTACCACGCCGAATTCCTGAGGAACTGGGAGGATCTCGGCGTCTCGTGGGATCTGTACACGACAACTGGCACCGAGAACCATCGTGAGGTCACGTGGGACGTGTTCCGGCGCCTTCACGAACATGGCTTCATCGTCACCAAGCCATCCACCCAGTTCTACGACGAGGAGGCCGAGCGGTTCCTCCCCGACAGGTACGTCGAGGGGACCTGCCCGTTCTGTGGCTACGACGGCGCCCGGGGTGACCAATGCGACAACTGCGGACGCCAGCTCGATCCGGAGGATCTCGTCAATCCGAAGAGCAGAATCACCGGCGCTACTCCGATCATGCGCGATACCGAGCACTACTTCCTGCGCCTCTCAGCGTTCGACGAACGACTCCTCGAATGGCTGGAGTCCCGCGAGGGATGGCGCCGCCACGTGCAGAACATGGCCATCGGTTTCACCAAGGACGGGTTGCTCGACAGGGCGATCACCCGGGATCTCACCTGGGGTATCCCGCTGCCGCCTGAGTTCGCCGACCTCGGCGAGGGCAAACGCATCTACGTCTGGTTCGAGGCTGTGATCGGCTATCTGTCTGCCGCCAAGGAGTGGGCAAAACGTCAGGGCACGCCCGACGCATGGAAGGCATGGTGGGAGGACCCGGACGCCGAGTCCTACTACTTCATCGGCAAGGACAACATCGTGTTCCATGCGGTGATTTGGCCGTGCCAGCTGATGGGGTATGAAGGTCTCAATCTCCCTACCGACGTGCCTGCCAACCAATATGTGACGTTCAAGGGGGAGAAAGGCTCGGCGAGCCGCGGTGTCGGCCGTTCGATCACCTGGTACACGGAACGGCTCGAACCAGACGCGTTGCGGTACGCCCTCGCGGCATCGCTGCCCGAGCAGAACGACACAGATCTGTCCGACGACGAGATCGTCCGCCGGATCAACGAGGAGCTGGTGGCGACGTGGGGCAATCTCGTCAACCGTGTGTTGACGTTGACGTCCCGGAGCTTCGAAGGCGCGACGCCCTCTCCGGGTGATCTGACCGTAGATGACCGGGAGCTGCTCGAGTCGATCGACGCGCTCCTCGTGGAAGAAGCCGACCTCATCGAACGCGTCGAGCTACGGGCCGGGCTGAGGACCGCCATGCAGGGAGCCCAGGCTGTCAATGCCTATCTCAATGCACAGGAACCGTGGAAACTGTTGAAGATTGATCGGGATCGAGCGGGCACCGTACTTTCTGTGTCGCTGTCAGCGATCGCCGGTCTGGGCGTCGGGTTCTCCCCCTACATGCCTTTCACCACTGCGAGGATTCGATCGATGCTCGGCCTCACCGGGGATACGTCGAGCTGGACACGTCCTGAGGTTCCCGCAGGTCTTGCGATGGGCGAGATCACACCGCTGTTCACCAAGCTCGAGGGGCTGTAGCGCTCCCCACAAACCCCGTTCTGGCGTGAGAACCGTCGACAGTCTCACCCTCACTCACGCAAGAACAGATAGAGAGAGAGCGGCCCCTGCCGGGGCCGCCCACACAGGTCTCTCGATGATCTACGACGGCGGGTAGACGCCCATCTTCTTGGCTTTGTCGGTCTTCCAGAAGATCACGGCGATCTCATCGATGAGCTCCAACAGCTTCTCGCCATCGGCGGGATCAACGGTCTTCTTGGCGATACCGGCCTGCTTCATCGCCCGCCAGAACAGATCGTGCATCTGCGGGAACTGCTCTGCGTGCTCAGGCGTGAAGAAGTCCACCCACAGCACCATCAGGTGATGCTTGACGAGCTCGGCGCGCTCCTCCCGGAGATGGAGGGCCCGCGTCTTGAAAACGGGGTCGTCGGAGGCCAGATACTTCTTGGTGATCTCATTGACGGACGCCGCCTCGATCTTCGCCTGGGCCGGGTCATAGATGCCACAGAACAGATCGCAGTGTGCGTGCGCGGTGCGGACGGGAGCGAACAAACCCATTGATGTCTCCTCACAACGTGTACTCAACCGACGATACACTCAAAGCGGAGAAACATGTCAAGGGCCCGCACCTTCCTCGCTGCAGTCGTCGCCGTCGCCGGCGGCACGTGCGCGTACCGTGTGTACCAGCGGCTGGCCCGCTTCGAAGTCAGCGAGTCGTCGATGGTGCCCACACTTCGTCCGGGTGATCGTGTGCTCACATGGGAACGCACTCCGACCCGGGGCGACATCGTGGTCTTCGAGCACCCGTCCCGCCCCGACTTCTGGATGGTCAAGCGGGTCATCGGGCTGCCTGACGAGCACATTTCGATCGAGAACGGAGCCGTTTCGATCAACGGTGCTCCGCTCGACGAGCCCTGGACCATCGACTCGACCGGCCCGGACCAGACGTGGGAGCTGGGAGCCGGCGAAGCATTCGTCCTCGGGGATGCACGGGCCCTCTCGGCTGGAGACAGCCGCCAAACCGGACCGATTCCTCTCGATCACCTCGACCGGACCGTCATCGCCCGGTACTGGCCGGATCCGAGACCAGTCCTGTGACTCCGTTGCAGAAACGGATCATCGCCGGTCTGGCGAGCGCTGTGGTGATCGTGTTCCTCGCGGTTGGTGTGCTCGCGATCACCAACAAGTCCGAGTCGACAACAACGACGGCTCCGGTGGTAGCGGTCACCACAACGTCCTCTACGACGAGCACGGCGGCTACGACTGCCACGACTGCCACGACAACGACCGAAGCCACCACCACGTCCTCGAGCACGACGACAACCGGAGGCACCACGACCTCAAGCACTTCGACGTCGACAACAACGTCCCTTCCCCCGTCGAGCGTGCTGATCCTCGGGTCGGAGAACATCGACGGAATCACCTTCGGCACCGACGCACAAACTGCGATCACGGACCTGGAAGACGTACTCGGAACACCAGACGACGACACCGGCTGGCTGCCGCCCGTCGATGAGTCCGGCAATCAGGTCATAGGGCCCTGCCCGGGCTCGGTCATCCGATTGGTGACATGGGGCGACCTGATGACCTTCTATACGGACGGGGCAACAGCCTGGGCATCCGAAGGAACCCGGCACCTGTTTGCCTACAGTTATGTGGCTTTCCAGGAAGACACGTACGGGCTGACCACAGCCGAAGGTATCGGTCTGGGTTCGTCGGCCGACGATCTGATCGCGGCCTACGGTGATGGGGTGGAAATGATCTCGGACGAATTCGGCGACTACTACGCGGTCGACGTTCCGGCCCCGGGCTCCCTGTGGGGCTACCTGGACCAGCCCGGCGGAATCGTCGTCTCAATCAACGGAGGTGCAGGCTGTGGAGAGTGATCTCGGTCTCGGTTTGATTTCCTGCCAGAGAGCGCCCGGCGACCGGCGCACATGGGAAGACGTGTATCGAGAGGCACTCGACCTCACCGTCGAGGCAGAACGCCTCGGCTACACGTCGATGTGGACGACGGAGCATCACTTCGTCGACGATGGCTACACGCCGTCACTGCTGCCGCTCTCTGCCGCCATGGCCGCCCGTACATCCACCATCGGCATCGGCACCGGAGTCGTGCTGGCGCCCCTACACCATCCGTTGCGTCTCGCCGAGGACGCCGCGGTCGTCGACCTGATCGCTTCGGGACGCCTCACCCTCGGTCTCGGCCTCGGATGGTCCCGCACCGAGTTCGAGGGACTCGGCGCCGACCTGCACACCCGCGGCAAGGCGATGAGCGAGATCCTCGACATCCTCCCCAAGGCGTGGTCGGGCCTTCCATTCCGGCACCACGGCCGTATCTACGACCTGCCTGAGCTGGCGGTCCGTCCCACACCTGCCCATCGCATCCCGATGTGGGTTGGCGGGGGTGCCCCTGCCGCGGTTCGGAGGGCAGCCAGGCTCGCAGACGGGTTCTTCTCTTCTGCTCCTGTCGACGCGTTCGTGAAGCAGGTGCAAGTCGCCGCCGACGAGATGGAGAAGAACGGACGCGACCCGGCCGAGTTCACATGGGCGCACTACGACCTCATCTACCCAGCCGACGATCCGGACGAGGGTTGGGCCGAGATTCGAGATCACATCCACCTGATGCGCTGGAAGTACCAGGACATGGAGGCGTCGACTACCCGGAGGGGTCCGATTCCTGCGCCCCCACAGCTCGACGCCGCGACCGAGGATCGACTGCGGGCGTCGGTGCTCGTCGGTCCCGGACCGCTCATCGCAGAGCGGCTCAATGAGCTCCGTGAGCGGGCCGGCGTGCCGGTGCGTTTCGTCGCGAGGTCGGTGTTCCCGGCAATGAGCTTCGCCCAACAGGTCCACGTGATCGGGCGCATCGCAGACGAGGTGATGCCGCTGCTGTAGCGGCTGGATGTTCGGGTCTCGTCGCCGGCTGATCGCTGCTAGCGAGCGTCGTCTCCTACACTCTCGTTCCACATGAGACGTCTCCTCGTCATCTCCGCGCTCGCGCTGGTTGCGGCCGCTTGCTCCGCATCCCAGGCATCCACGACAACGGTGAGTACGGCCTCCACGACAACTACCACGCAGGCAACGACGACCACCACCGCCCCCACGACGACCAGCTCGACCACCACCACCGCATACGCAGGCCCCGTCAACCCACTCAACGGCCTCCCCGTCGACGAGCCGGTCGAGCGCCGCACACTTGCGATCAAGATCGACAACCATCCGGCCGCACGTCCGGAATCCGGGATCGAGGATGCCGACGCGGTCATCGAACTTCCGGTCGAAGGTATCACCCGCTTCATGGCCCTCTTCGGAGCCAGCGACTCCTCCTACGTGGGACCCGTCCGATCGGGCCGTCCGACCGACCCAACACTCGTCAAACCGCTCGGCGGAACGTTCGCGATCAGCGGAGCCCAGAAGTGGGTCCTCGACATCATTCGCAACGACGACGTTCCCATGATCATCGACTCGAGGCCGGGCATGTTTCGGATCTCATCGAGGAGCGCCCCGCACAATCTCTACGGCGACACCGTCGCTCTTCGGGGAGTCGCCGACGACCGCGGGTATCCGGACGACCCCTCTCCTGACCTCTTCCAGTGGGGTCCACTGCAACCTGACGGCACCTCCGACGCGCTCACCCTCTATTGGTCACCGCGGACCGTGTGGACGTGGAACGGACAGGACTACACGCGAACGTCCGACGGCGTTCCACACAAGTGGGTGACCAAAGACGGAGAGACCGGCCAGATCTCTGCGGACACGCTGGTGGTCATCTTCGCCGAGCGTTACACGGCCAACCCACCCGACGGCAAGGGAACCCCCGTCCCTGCCATGAAGACCGTCGGCTCAGGCAAGGTCGTCGTCTTCCATGGCGGCGAGTACGAAGAAGGCACCTGGTCACGCGACTCGATCGATGAGATGTTCCAGCTGACACGGAAGGACGGCTCCGCGCTGACCGTGCCGCCGGGCTTCCTGTGGATCTCGCTCTATCCGGACTCTCTGGACGTCAACTGGTGAACGTCTCGGACACGACCCGAGCGGTGCGGAGCGGAGCGCTCAGTGCCGCCGACGTCGTCTCCGATGCACTCGACCGCAGCGAACACACGTCCCTGAACGCCTACACCCTCATCGACCGCGAAGGGGCGCTCACAGGGGCGAGGCACATCGACGATCGGATTGCCAAAGGTGAGGACCCCGGCCCGCTCACAGGCGTTCCAGTCGCCCTCAAGGACCTCATAGACCAAGCCGGCCTGCCAACCACCTGTGGTTCCGGCTTCTACCGAGAGACGCCAAGCCACTCTGCGACGGTGGTCCAACGACTCGAGGCGGCGGGCGCGATCATCATCGGTCGGACCGGTCTCCACGAGTTCGCCTATGGGTTCTCGAGTGAGAACCATTGGTTTGGTCCCGTGCGGAATCCCTGGGACATCGAGACCTCACCGGGAGGATCGTCCGGTGGTTCGGCGGTAGCAGTTGCAGCAGGCCTCGTACCCGCTGCGATCGGAACCGACACAGGCGGTTCGGTGCGTGTGCCCGCTGCAATGTGTGGCATCGTCGGCCTCAAGGTCACGCACGGGAGGGTGCCTCTCACCGGAGTGTTTCCGCTGGCCTCAACCCACGACACGGTCGGGCCCCTCACACGATCCGTTGCCGATGCCGGCCTGCTCTACGAACAGATGGCCGGCCATGACCCGTCCGATCCCTGGTCGAACCCTCGCCAGGTGGGCCCCCAGGCGGATGGTTCGCTCGCCGGTCTCCGGATCGGAGTCCCCCGTGACTGGATCGACGAGGCCCCGATGGCCGGCGAGATCGCCACTACGTTCAGCGATGCGCTCGATGTGCTCTCAGACGCCGGTGCAACGGTCATCGACCTCGCCACACCGTGGCTCGTGCCTGATCCGAGCATCTCGGACGGCGTGAGCGCTCAGGTCGCCAGAGTGCACCGCAAGTGGTTCGGTCACGAACCGTACGGCCCAGAGATCACAGATCGTCTGGCACCGGCATTCGAGGTGACGACAGACCAGTACCTGGCCGCACAACAGCGGATTGCGCACCTACGGAATCGCGCGACAAAGCTGTTCCAGAGCGTCGACGTTCTCGTCACTCCGACCGTTGCCGCCACCAAGAAACGAATAGGGGAACCGACCATCGGGGGTATCCGCTACGTCACGGTGCTGTCGTGGTTTTCGTCGATGGTCAACCATCTCGGGGTTCCGGCGCTGACTGCTCCGCTGAAGAGTCCGGGAGCCCCGCCGCCATCCCTCCAGATCATTGGTCCATGGTGGTCTGAGCGGCGGCTGCTCGCTCTCGGAGAAACGCTCGAAGGAATCGGGCTGTTCGAGACACCGACCCCACCTGCGACCTGACACTCCGCCCGCTTGGACAAGGCGGACACGTCGGTAAACTTACACCGAGCGCTCCGGCGCTCCACGCGTGAAAGGACCACTGTGTCGAACGACACTGAAACTCTCGAACCCATCGATCACGAGGTCGAAGAGCTCGACAAGGTCATCGTCAGGTTTGCGGGAGACTCCGGCGACGGCATGCAGCTCGCCGGTACCCGCTTCACCAGTGATGCCGCCTTGTTCGGAAACGACCTCGCAACGTTCCCCAACTACCCGGCCGAGATTCGTGCACCTGCCGGTACCGTTGCAGGCGTCTCCTCATTCCAGGTTCAGATCGCCGACTTCGACATCCTCACACCCGGCGACGAAGCCGACGTGCTGGTCGCGATGAACCCGGCGGCACTCAAAGCCCACGGCAAGGACGTCAAACCTGGCGGGATGATCGTCGCAAACGCCGACGCGTTCGACGACCGCAATCTGAAGAAGGCCGGCTTCGACAGCAACCCCCTCGAGGACGGATCGCTGGATGGATTCCGGGTTTTCGCTGTCCCGATGGAGCGACTCACCAAGGATGCCGTCGAAGGAACCGGCGTCAGCGGACGCGACGTGCTGCGGTCGAAGAACTTCTTCGCTCTCGGACTTCTCGCGTGGGTGTTCACCCGGTCCATGGAACCGACCATCGAGTGGCTCAAGCAGAAATTCGCAGCGAAACCAGACGTCCTGGCAGCAAACATCGCGTCGCTCAAGGGCGGGCACAACTACGGAGAGAACACTGCGGCGTTCAAGCACACGATCGTGGTGCGCAAGGCGACCCTCGAGCCGGGTGAGTACACCAACGTCACCGGCAACACCGCCCTCTCCTGGGGTTTGATCGCTGCCGCCAAGGCCGCCGGTTTGAAGCTGTTCTATGGCTCCTACCCGATCACTCCCGCCTCGGACATCCTCCACGAGCTCGCCAAGCGTCGCGAGTTCGGCGTGATGACGTTCCAGGCGGAGGATGAGATCGCTGCCGTCGGCGCCACGGTGGGGGCCGCATTTGCCGGCAACCTCGCCGTCACCGGAACGAGCGGTCCCGGTTTGGCCCTGAAGAGCGAAACCATCTCGCTCGCGGTCAGCACCGAGTTGCCGATAATCGTGGTCGACGTGCAACGGGCAGGCCCATCGACCGGACTGCCCACGAAGGTGGAGCAGACGGACCTGCTCTTCGCCCTCTACGGGCGGCACGGCGAAGCACCACTGCCGGTGCTTGCGGCCAGGTCGCCAGCGGACGCCTATCGCGTCGCAATCGAGGCGGCCCGCATCGCGCTCAAGTACATGACCCCGGTCATCGTGCTTTCGGACAACTACATCGCAAACGGCTCGGAACCGTGGCGGGTGTCCGATGACGACACGCTGCCCGACATCAGTGTTCAGTTCGCGACAGAGCCGAACGCCGAAGGGCACTATCTGCCGTACCTGCGTGATGACGAAACCCTGTCCCGTCCGTGGGCGACTCCGGGAACGCCCGGTCTCGAACACCGGATCGGAGGTTTGGAGAAGTCGGCGGTTCTCGGAAATGTCTCGTACGATCCGGCAAACCACCAGCTCATGACCGACGTGCGAGCGTGGAAGATCCGCAATATCGCCAACGACATTCCGCCTCTGCAAGTGTTCGGCGACGAGGACGCGGACGTGCTGGTCCTCGGCTGGGGTTCGACGTTTGGTCCGATCAGGGGCGCCGTCAAACGGGTTCGCAAGGACGGCCTCAAGGTCGCCCAGGCCCACATGAGATACCTCAACCCGTTCCCGGCGAACTTCGGTGAGGTGCTCAACCGCTACAAGACGATCCTCGTCCCCGAAGTCAACTCCGGTCAGCTCCGACACCTGCTCCGTTCCGAGTATCTGGTGCCGGCGATCGGACTCAATCAGGTCACCGGGTTCCCGTTCAAGGTCTCGGTCATTGAACGAAAGATCCGGGAGGTGATGGCATGACCACGCTCACCTACACGCGCAAGGACTTCCAATCAGACCAAGAGGTGAAGTGGTGCCCGGGATGCGGCGACTTCACGATCCTCGCGTCGATGCAGAACTTCTTCGCCGAAGCGGGCCTCCCGAAAGAGAAGTTCGTGATCGTGTCCGGAATCGGATGCTCGTCACGGTTCCCCTACTACATGGACACGTACGGCCTGCACGGAATCCACGGTCGGGCACCGGCGATCGCATCAGGGATCGCCATTTCGCGGCCGGATCTGTCGGTGTGGATAACCACCGGCGACGGCGACGCGCTGTCCATTGGCGGAAACCACATCATCCATGCGATGCGCCGCAACGTGAACATCAAGGTCGTGGTCTTCAACAACCAGATCTATGGCCTGACCAAGGGTCAGTACTCACCCACGAGTGAAGAAGGCAAGATCACCAAGTCGAGCCCGTGGGGTTCGATCGACCACCCCTTCAACCCGGTGAGCCTGGCGCTCGGCGCAGAGGCGTCCTACGTTGCCCGGTCGATCGACATGGACCGCAAGCTCACCGAACGGGTGCTGCAAGAGGCGTATGAGCATCGAGGCGCTGCGTTCATCGAGATCTACCAGAACTGCAACGTCTTCAACAACCATGCATTCCTCGAGCTGACCGGCAAGGAGACGCGCGACCAGAACCGCATCAATCTCGAGCACGGAAAACCGATCATCTTCGGACCCGACGACGAGTCCGCTGTCGTCATCGACAACGGTGCCGCGAAGGTCGTCCCGACCTCGTCGGTGGATGCATCGGAGATCCTCGTTCACGACGAGTTCGCGGTGAACCCGAGTGTCGCGTTCGCGTTGAGCCGGCTCTCACATGGCCCGCACGGTCCGACGCCGGTCGGGGTGTTCCGCAACGTCGAACGTCCCGTCTACGAGGACGTGCTCCAACAGCAGATCGACACTGCCCAGGAGAAGAAGGGCGTCGGCGATCTCGCCCAGCTGCTCCGCTCACAAGGAACCTGGATGGTTCAGTAGCGGGCGGGGCGCAGCTCCATGCGCCCCGTAGCCGTCGGCCGCCAGTCGTCAGTCGGGAGCCTTTCGGAGTCTGAAGAAGATGAATGCCGGCTCGGTGGCCAGTCTTCGGAAGCTCGCCGGATGGCTCTCGGCCATGCTCCGCGCCGGCATCGGTTCGACCAGTCTCTCGATCCAGAATCCGGCTTCGGCGAACTCACCCGTCATCTGCGTGAGTGGCATACGCCACGCAGTCACCTCCCAACCTCGTCTCCAGGTTTCCGTGACCGGTTCGACAGCGAAGTAGGACCCGCCGAGCCGCCGCCAATCGGACGCGGGATGATGTGTGCTGATCACCAAAGCGCCCTCTGGCCGCAGCACCCGATGCATCTCTCTCAAGAAGCCGACTCGGTCGTTGATGTAGTGGTAGACGAGTGCGTTGACGACCACATCAACGCTGCGCGACTCGATCCAATCGAACGGTTCTTCGAGCGAGTGGACGCGAAGATCGGCGCGGCCCCCGACCCTGGACTTCGCTATCCCCACCATGCGGGGCGAGGCGTCGCAACCGACGACGCGTGCTCCCCTATCGAGCAGTTCCATGGTGTAGAAGCCAGGACCGCACCCGGCATCCAGGACGCGCTTGCCTGCGACGTCGCCGACGAGGCCGAGTGTCGCTGGACGGTCGTACAACGCGTTGTACGGAGCGGTCGAAGCGTGGTCCTCGTAGTCGGCTGCGAAGGCCTCGTACTGGAGCGGGTCTGGGTCAGGCACCAAGCGATTCTGGCAGGTCGCCGAGAGGTGAGTGGAGTAGTGGCCAGTCGACAGTTCTACGGTGTCGGTCCGGTTGCGATGGGCATGTCGCTCGTGCACCAATCGCTCCAGGAGCCTTCGTACAGCCAGGGCCGGCCGATGCCCGCGAGCTCCATCGCAAGGATGTTGTGGCAACTCGTGACACCCGAACCGCAGTACACGATCACGTTGTCTGGATCGGTTGCGCCGATCCGGGTGAAGCGATCTCGGAGATCGTCGGAAGGTAGCAGCGTCAACTCATCGGTCAGATTGCCGGGATGCGGAGCGGAAACGGCACCGGGGATATGTCCGGCAATGGGATCGATCGGCTCGACCTCCCCTCGGTAGCGATCCGCGGTGCGCGAGTCGACCACAATGACCCCAGGGGCACGTCCCTCGACGGTGTCGCGATCGACGACCCGCCGCCAGGGCCCCACGTCCATCCCACCCCGCGCGGGCTCGGGGATGTCTGTTTCCAGCCCCAGCCCGAGCGACGTCCATGCCTGAATCCCGCCATCGAGAACCTGCGTCCGCTCGTGGCCTTGGTCGGTGAGCATCCACCACAGCCGCACTGCGAACGCGCCTCCCATGTCGTCGTAGACGACGACAGAGGTTTCGGGCGTGATGCCGAGCCGCTCGATGGTTCGGGCGAACTGCTCTGGTGGCGGCAGCGGATGGCGGCCCGGGCCGACGGGAGCGGTCAGGTCGCCGTCGAGTGACGCGTACGCCGCTCCAGGAAGATGCCCCTCCCTGTACAGGATCGGCCCTCGTTCGTGTGCATCCAGATACCACCGGCAATCCACGATGCGGACATCGTCTCTTCCGACGAGTTTCGACAGCTCACGAGCCGTGATGAGAGGAGTGACCATAGCCGGAGTGTACGCAGAGCCCACAGCCAACAATGAACGGCCAGGGGGGACACCCGCTCTGCTCCGGATGCAGACCCGCCTCCTGCTGTGAGCGATGTCCTCATCTCTTGACGCGGAGGTCAGGGGCGTCTGCGGAGTGGCACGGATGCACCGATGAGCCCGATCCCAACTATGCCGATGACGGCAGCCGGACCCGAGGCGATCGCGCCGACGAACAGCAGCAGCGCGGCGGAAACTGCGATGATCAAGCCGCTCAGCAACATCGTTGTGCTCGTTCTCACCGTTACCTCCTTCGATCGAGCCTACCCCACTTGTTCGCCGGTGCACGGCCCGCGCTTGCTGATGACTGACGACTGAAGACTCAGGACTCTCTTTACAAGTGCTTGCTCGCTTCCCGAACGCTCAGGCCTGACAACTCCTCCCCGTGGGCTGCCAGAAACACACGAACCGCGTCAGGGTCGGTTTTCGCGTACTCCCTGAGCGCCCACCCGATCGCTTTCCGGATGAAGAACTCCGTCTCACTTGCCCTCCGAAGGCAGTACTCGAACAGCTTGCCGGCGTCTGTCGCGTCCTTGTGTTTGAGCTGAGCGAGGATGGCGGTGCGCCGCAACCACATGCCATCGTCGTCGATCCACTCGTCGAGTACTGGCCACATCTGGGCCGGCTCGTCGAGAAGCACACGGCCGACGAGTTTCGCTGCGACGAGATCCACGAAATCCCACCAGGCGCCTTCGACGATCAGCCGCCGGTACAGGCCGAGATGGTCGAAGGAGATCCACCGCTTCTCGTCGACGGCGAGGTCCACGGCGCAGTACTTCTCTTCTCGGTGAGGCCGCTCCCACAACGCGATCACGGTCCTCCGGTATGCGTCGGCAGACTCGATGGGGGAGACGCGTCGTGCCTTTCTCAACACACGGCGCCTCTCGTCCGCCTGCACGCCATAGAACGGCATGGTGGTCTTCATGTAGGCGGCCATGGCAACGGCCTTCTCGGCATCGGCCCGTGCGGCGAGTCCGGACGTGACGAAGTCGGCGAGGGGGTTCACTGGCGCGGAATCTACCGTGCACGACGGCTACCCTGCCACTTCCATGTCCGACGTCACCGTCCAGTACTTCAAGTATCCAGACCGCCTGCACTGGCGGCACGACGCCTTCCACATGGGTGAAGACGAGTTCGGTGTGTGGCTCGCCATCCCGGCGGCAACCACGCTTCAGCGCGGTCACGAGCCTGCCTTCGCCAACCGCTGGGACGCCGTCCAGCTCATCACGCCAGACGACTGGTGGAGCCTCATCTACAACGGGACGGCCCACAAGTACGAGGTGTACGTCGACATCGCCACACCCGCCGTGTGGGAGACGGACGACCGGGTGACGATGTTCGACATGGATCTGGATGTGGTGCGCCGTCAGAACGGCACCGTTGAGATCCTCGACGAGGACGAGTTCCTCGATCACCAGGTGCGCTACGAGTATCCGAAAGACTTGATCGATGCCACGCGGCGAGCAACCGACGAGGTGGTGGATCTCGTGACTCGCAACGTCGAACCGTTCAAGTCGGTGGCGACCCGGTGGCTGGATCGGCTCACACCCCTGCGTTGATCAGAGCGGACTCACCCCCAGGGTGGAATGTCGATACCTGGACGCAGACCGAAGCCGAACACCCACACGAACGCGATCAGCAACACGGCGGGCACAACGGGCCATCGTGGAATCGTCGGGTCCCATCGTGGATCTGGCGCCGACGCCGAGAGCGCCGCGATGGCCGAGATGGCGACGACTGCAACCAAGCCCACCCATATCAGCAGGTCCTCCATCGGGACGAGCGTTGCGATGGCGATGCCGCCGCCAACGAGCCAGGGAACACCCACGATCAGTGCCGCAAATCGCGTTCGCTTCTGTGCCGAGTCGACCAGGGAACGTTTGGGTGCGAACCGAAGGAAGAAGGGTCCAGTGAAGAGACCTATGCCGATGAGTGCAACGGCGGCGACTCCCGCGATCAGCCATACGGCCGTGTCAGATACGTCCAGGCCGAACAGCACAATCCCGCCGGCATCCGTGAACGGAGCGGTGACAAAGGACAGCAGCCCGAGCGCCAGCAGGCTGATGGTTGTCCAGAGGACGGTCAATCGGGCGACACCGTATGGGCCGGGTCCAGGCAGTACGACAGCCAGCAGGATGCCGAGGCCGAGCACGACGAGCACCCCGCCCGCGTCGGCGAGCTGAGGGCCGGCCGACCGAAACACAACCTCGCTGTGTGACATGAAGGGGTCGCGGCCTTCGATCCAGCCGAATCCGGCCAATCCGGCGAGGTAGACGAAACGAGCGATCAGGAACCCGAACGCAGCGGCGATCGACGATGACACCACAACGAGCAGCGACGGTCGAGGTCTGGCCATAGGGCCAGATTACGCACGATCCGGCCGGAATAGCTGGAATCTTCCTTGAAGGCCGGCTCCGCCTGTGAAACACTCGGGATGTCGCCCACATCCCCTTCTCGATGGTCTATTCGGGTGGAAGCGGTCCGGAGGAACGGTGAACGCGGATCAGGAACGGGCATTCGTCCGCTTCGTCAAGGAGACGGAGCCGAAGCTCTCCTATGCGCTCGCAGCAGCCTATGGACCGGAAATCGGATCGGAGGCGACGTCTGAAGCACTCGTGTACGCGTGGGAGCATTGGGTGAGAGTCCGTCAGATGGACAACCCGGCGGGCTACCTGTACCGGGTTGGCCAAAGCAAGTCGAGACGGTTCTTTCGGCCGCGCGTGACGTTCCCACCCAGGGAGCCGGCCGACCAGTTCGGGTTCGAGCCGAAGCTCCCGGGAGCTCTGGAGTCGCTCACCAAGAACCAGCGGGTTGCAGTCGTGCTGGTCCACGCGCTCGGCTGGTCGGAACGCGAGGCGGCCGACCTGATGGGCGTGTCGAGAGCGACGGTGCGGACTCATGTCGAACGAGCACTCGCGCGGTTGCGATCGGCGATGGAGGTGGAGATCGATGTCTGAGCTCCAGACCCAGCTTCGGGACTACTTCGATGGCGTTGTCGAGCGGGTCGATGTGCGCGATGTCATGGCTCAGGCACATGTCCGCAACCAGCGGACCCTGCGTCCCGTCTGGGCCGCTGCCCTGGGCGCAATCTCGGTAACGGTCGGCATCGGTTCGATCATCGCGGCCAACTGGCTGTTGCGAGCCGGACCAGAGACGATCCGACCCATCTGGAGTTCGATGCTTCGCTCGGCGAGGTCGACGCCGTGGGCACTCTCGATCTTGATCGGAATCGCCGTTGGCCTTGCAGTGTTGGCCGCCGGTTTGGCCCTACTCGGAAGGAAGGGGAGAAAAGTGGATACGATCGATAGAACCTCGCCCGCCGTGGCGAGGACGAGAGGACCTGATCGCCGGCTCGTCATCGTGCTGGCGGTGGCGCTCGTACTTGCGTTGGCGGCCGTCGTGTGGCTGCTCGTCGCACCGCCCGAATCGTCGGCGTCAGCCGTCCCCGCGGATGTGCAAACGGTGCTCGACGACTACAGGGCAGCGTGGGGAGCCCACGACGGAGCGACGGCGGCATCGATGGTGGGCACCTTCACAAGCTATAAAGGCGAGTACAGCAGGGCCGCACTCGTAACGATGGTGGACGCCCTCTACGGCGGGTGGAAATCCACTCCGACAGGGCCGACGACGGTGATCGAAACCCCGGTGGGCGATACCGTCTACTACACGATCGCCGAACCGGAGGAGGTCACCTGGACGGGAGGCTCCTTCGAGACGATGTCTACGTACCGTCTCGTTCGCCATGCCCAAACCGGCAGGGTGGAACTCCTGACGCATGACACCGTCACGGCTCTCAACGGATAGCAGCTGCCTGAGAGGGGGTTGTTGGCCGGCTACGTTGCCGGGAACCACCCCCTCCCGCGTCGAGCATCGGCCTGACGCCGCGTCCCCCATGGGCTACGTTGGTGGGCACCGCCCCCTCCGTCTTCGGCCTTCAGCCTCGGCCACCTCCCAGGGATAATGGGTGTGGCGGTACTCCTGGCTGGTGTGACTCGCCACTTCCCGGGCTGTGTGCCTTTGTTGGGATCTGTCCACCGTCAGGGGGTCCGCCGTGTTGGCACTCGCCGGATGGTGGATGTGACCTGATAGGAGCCTGTGTTGGAGGCCCCGTCCCTGGACTGTCCATCACCTGACGGTGCGTGCCATCCCTCCTCTAGCGAAAGGGATAGCAGTGGCAAGCCTACAGACAGACCGGGTTGTGACTGGTGGCGTCGACACACACCGTGATGTGCATGTCGCAGCGGTGTTGGATCAGCTGGGACGTGTTCTCGCTACGGGGTCGTTTCCGGCGACGCCGGTGGGGTATCGGACGTTGACCGCGTGGATGGGTTCGTATGGAACGATCGGGGTGGTTGGGGTTGAGGGCACCGGCGCGTGGGGTGCCGGCCTGAGTCGACATCTCGAGTCGGTCAGTGTTCGGGTGGTTGAGGTGACCCGACCGAATCGGCAGCGTCGCCGCCGCTACGGCAAGACAGACACGACCGACGCCATCTCAGCAGCGAAAGCTGTCCTGTCTGGGGAGGCGACCAGCCCACCTCGTGGAGGGACAGGACCGGTCGAATCGTTACGTCTGTTACGGATCGCTCGACGTTCAGCGATGAAACAACGCACCGCGGTCGCCAACCAGATCCACGCCGTGCTCGTCACCGCACCCGACCAGATCAGAACCCGCCACCAAGGCCTGAACCTCACCCAAACGGTCGAGATCGCTGCCCGCTACCGACCAGCCGACCCCCTCGATCCCACCCAGGCAGCCAAACTCGCCCTCAAAACACTCGCAGTGCGTTACCAGCACCTCACACAAGAACTGGCCACCCTCACCACAAACACCACCACGATCGTCCAAGCAACCGCACCCCAAGGACTGCTCGACATGTGCGGAGTCGGACCCCACGTCGCCGCCGACCTGTTGATCACCGCCGGCACCAACCCCACCCGCATCAACAACCCCCGATCATTCGCCGCACTCTGCGGCGTCTCACCCGTCGACGCCTCCTCAGGCCTCAACCAACGACACCGCCTCAACCGAGGCGGCGACCGACAAGCCAACGCAGCCCTCTACCGCATCACTATCGTCCGCCTCCGCTGGCACCAACCCACCCGCGACTACATGACCCGACGCCTCGCCCAAGGCAAAACCAAACCCGAAACCATCCGCTGCATCAAACGCTACATCGCCAACGAAATCCACCACCACCTCACCCAAACCCCCACTTGACATCTATAGGAGCATCCCAACACTCGGGCTTCGCCCTCGCGAGGAGAGGAAACGGCTCGGCCCTGCGGCTTCCCTAGGGGAGGAAACGGTCTGTTGGTCCCCCCAGCGAGCGGAGCGAGCGTTGGGGGGAAAGCACCGCCGGTGGCGAAGCCGCCGGGGGTAGGGGGGTGGTGAAGCACAACGTTGCCTCGCGGCCGCGCTCTGGCTGTCCGCTGTGGGCTGTCTCCGTTGGTGGGAACAGCCCCCTCCGGCCCTTCGGGCCACCTCCC
>CAYLHS010000029.1:0-24534 GCA_964383535.1 uncultured Acidimicrobiia bacterium | reverse complement strand
TCGGCTACAACACGGACGTGTCCAACCCGAAGTCGTTCAACGCGGACCTGCCGGGCGACGTTGACACCTCGACCGGTACCGATGGCGATCTCGTCTTCACGAGGGCGCCACTGGTCGGCTACTTCCGTATCTGGCAGAAAGGCATCGGATCGAGTGCGTTCACCGACCTGTACGCGGTCGACAACCACTTCAGCAGCGGGCCCGACGGCCGTGTGGGTCAACGGACCGAGCAGGCGGCCTACAACGCGGCGATCGTGGATGCTCTGCAGACCGCAGACCCGAATGTCCGCGTGGTGGTCGGTGGCGACCTGAACGTGTATCCGCGTCCCGACGACACAACGGTGCCGAGCGATCAGCTCGCTGCGTTGTACAACCAGGGAATGGTGAACCTGTACGAGTCGCTCCTCGCGGCACATCCGGCAAGCGCGTACAGCTACGTCTACCAGGGACAGGCGCAGACGCTCGATCAGCTGTTCGTGACGCCGTCCATGTTCTCGGATCTCGTGGAGATGCGGGCGGCGCACATCAATAGCGACTTCCCGTCCGACTACGTGGGTGACGGTCCTCGAGGCACCAGCGATCACGATCCGCAGGTGGCTCGGTTCCACATTGGTGTCGGGCAGCTGGAGTCGCTCGTGCAGTACTACGCAGACGAGGGCAAGATCAGCGGCAACAACACCGTGAAGATCCTGCTGGACCGTCTCGAACGAGCGCGGACGTACCTGGAGGCAGGCAAGACCGCCGCCTACAAGGCACAGCTCCGGGCGTTCATCAATCAGGTGAGAGGCTTCACACCGAGGTTCATCGATCGGGACGCCTCCCGCGTCCTGACGCAGACGGCATCGCTGCTGGTGTCGTCCCGGTGGACGATATGGGGTCGGCCCTTCCCGGGCTGGAAGCTCCCTTCGTTCAGAAGGTAGCGGCAACGGAACCAACGCAAGAGGCGGGCCCTTCGGGGCCCGTCTCCTCTCTTGCGGTTCTTGTCAATGTCAGCCTCGCTGAGCGACGTTCAGGTTGACAAGGAAAGCTCAGTCGATCCCCTCGGGCCGGAACAGTCGGTCGTACATCCTGAGGGCATAGCGGTCCGTCATCCCCGACACGTAGTCGATAGCCCGTTCGATGTCGTCGGCGTCGTCGACACGGTAGGTGTCCGGTACCTCGTCGGGGCGAGCGATGAAGTGATCGACGAGATTCCGGATCACCGCGATGGCTCGCTGCTGTTGCGGGCGTGACTCGGGGCGGAGGTAGACACGCTCGAACATGAAGTCCCTCAGCACCTGCATCGCCTCCAGGACGTCGGGCGCCATCACTACCTGGCCCTGCTCGAGCGACTCGTCGACGACGGCGTTGATCATGGTGTCGATCCATTCGGCACCCGGCTCCCCGAATACTCGAAGCGTCCGCTCGGGGAGATCCGATCGACCTATGACGTGTGCTCTGAGGGCGTCGTCGACATCGTGGGTGAGGTAGGCGATCCGATCGGCGAATCGACAGAGCATCCCCTCCGGGGTCGCCGGAGGCGGGTCGACCTTCCACGAGTGGGCGCGCACACCATCGAGCACCTCCCATGAGAGATTGGACGGCTCGAGGACGCTGAGCACCCTGACGCTTTGTTCTGAGTGCAGCCACTCGCCGGTGACGTAGGGGGAGAGCGCCTCTTCGCCGGTATGACCGAACGGGGAGTGGCCGACGTCGTGGGCGAGGCAGATCGCTTCTGTGAGGGGCTCGTTGAGGCCCAGATCGGACGCCATCGCCCTGCCCACCTGGGTGACCTGAAGGGTGTGGGTGAGGCGAGTGACGTAGTGGTCACCCTCCGGATTGATGAACACCTGCGTCTTGTGTTTCAGACGACGGAACGCCTTGGTGTGCAGGATCCGATCCCTGTCGCGTTCGAACGCGGTGCGGTATGGATCGGGATCCTCCGGCTGGGCTCGCCCCTTCGAGTCGGTGGACCTCGTCGCCGCAGGCGCGAGGAGATCACGTTCCTCTCGTTCTCGGATCTCCCTTGTGCGCCGGATCATCTCGCTCATGCGGCAAGGGTAGACATCAACACTCTCGTCGCTGCCGGCCGGACGTATTCCGGCCAGCGCTGACGAGAGTGATAATCAGACGACGCGTTCCTGCACACTCGGCGATTGTGCGGAGGTCCCGGAGGCCTACGTGTATCTCTTTCGTATCTCTGCGCTGAGAAAGTCCATCGCCCACACGACGATCACGATGGCCCAAATCGCCGTGCCCGCCTTTCGGTATTCCAGGACGTTGATTCGCTGGCTGAGATAGAAACCGATGCCGCCGCCACCCACGAAGCCCAGGATCGTGCTGATTCGCACATTGATGTCCCAGTGATAGATGATGAAGGAGATGAAATCCGGGATCACCTGGGGCACGACAGCGAACCTGACCACTTGTGTAGAACTCGCTCCTGTGGCAGAAACTGCTTCGATAGGGCCGGCGTCGATGCTCTCCACGGCTTCTGAGAAGAGCTTCCCTAGAGAAGCAATTGTGACGACGGTCAGCGCTAGTACGCCGGCAAAGGCCCCAAACCCCACCCATAGCGCGAACACGGTCGCCAGGACCAGTGACTCGTAGGAACGAGTGACGTTCAGTATCGCACGGACAGTTGTGTAGACGCCTGTCCCGAACCAGTTGCGCCCCATGATGTTCCTGGCTGCGAGGAAGCTGATTGGGGCGGCAACTATCGTGCCTGCGGTCGTGGCCAGCAGGGCCATGAAGACGGTCACGATGATGTTGTCGATCACATCTTTCAGGGTCGAACTGGGGACCAGGCCGCCTACTGGGACAGAGGTAGTAACCAGCAAGTGACTGGGGATTCCATCTGTCGTCTCGGTGATCGGGCGTACTTCGACCTGGGCCGAGAACGCCCCGTTCGCGTCGGTGGTAGCCAGCGCAGAGAACAGAGCATTGCCACTGGGCAGGAGCCACCTCAGTTTCACGTCGGTGTCGGAGGGGAGGCCGGACCCCTGCACGGCGATGACGTCTCCGGGGTCGGCGCATTGAACATCAGGAGTGATCTGTGGACCCGCACTGGGCAATTGCGTAGGCTCTGCCGATCCACAGGGAACCGGGAAGACGATGTCGAACGTGGTCTCTTCTGTCTCACGGGTGAGCAGCTCGGGGTGGATTAGGTCGCTCAGGATCCCCTTGCTTTTTGGCAGCGATGTGATCAGCTTGACAGGATCGATCTCGGTCACTCGGTAGCCGGTCACATACGCGGCGATGGCAAGCACGCCGAGGAAGACTGTGATGAACCAGCGGCGGGTCTTGAGGTTGCGAGGACCCATTTTACACCAACCGTGCTCTGAGCTTGGCGCTGAAGAAGTCGAGCACGATGACGATGACTGCGATGGCAATGAAGGAAGACCCCACTGCTCTGTAGTCGCCTTTGATGATCCACTGGTAGAGGTAGAAGCCGATTCCTCCACCACCAACGAAACCAATGATCGTGGAGGTGCGCACGTTGATCTCCCAACGGAACAAGGTGAACGAAGCGAAGGGGGGCACGATTTGAGGGATGACGGCGTAGCGGACCATTTGGAGCCAGTTCCCTCCCGTGGCCCGGATGGCTTCCAGCGGGCCCGGATCGATCCCTTCGATGACCTCTGAGTACAGTTTCCCGAGGGCGGCAACTGTGTGCATCGTCATCGCGATCACGCCTGCAAACGGTCCTAGGCCGACGATGACCACGAAAACGATGGCGATGATCAGCGGTTCGATGGATCGCACAATGTTCAGAATCGTGCGCGTCGCGACGTAAATAGCCAGCGTGATCGGGTTGCCGCTCATCAAGTTACGCGCAGCAAAGAAGCTGACGAAGATGGCTCCGATCGTCCCGAGTGTCGTAGACATCAGGGCCAGGAAGAGGGTCTCCTCGATCCCGTCGACAACGTAGACACCGTTCTTCGAAAGCTTGAAGGAAGCCTGCGGTTGAGACTGGGTCACATAGACCCTGTGCTCGAGCGGGATCGTTGGATCCGGCGCTGCCGAGAGCGCATTCCGAGAGATGTTGATGGCAACGTCGAGGTTCCCTTGCGAATCGGTATTCACGTACAGAGGCGTGATGTATCCCTTGCCCAGTGGGAGACGGTCTCCGATGGGTGTCGCCCACTGGATGAGGGTTGGGGTATCCGGCCACAACCCGGTTGCCGTGAGGGTGATCGGATCGGTTGGACTCCCACAGTTGGGAGAGATTGTCACCTGAATCCCGTTGATGGTATTCGAGGACTCGGGGGGATTGGGACCACAGGGGACCTGTATCGGCGCCCAAGCCGAGTTTGTGATCTCGACCTGCGCCAGGAAGTCAGGATGGAGCATGGGCCCGAGAATCGATTTGGCCCGGTCTGCGTTCTTCGTGAGCGTCGAGAGGTTGATGTTCGTGACCTGCCAGCCGATGCCGTAGCCCATGATCAAGATCAGAATGAGGGGAACGCTGGCCGACCTCACGGTTCCCCGGCTGAGGCCGATAGCGTCCCAGACTCCCCACACCCAGATGAGGGCCGGCACGAGATACCAGGCGGGCACCGCGTACCACACTGCGATCAAGCTGCTTACCAGCGCACTGAGAAAGACGGAAACGCCACGGTACGGTTTCCGTGCGTAGACCTGGCCCAGTCCTGGGACGATGAGTGAAAGCAGGCCGGAAAGCAGCGGTGAACGGTTCGGTTTGGCGTTAGTAGTACCGCTGGCTGGCATATCTACCCAGGTTCAACTGCTGTGGCGCGCACTTCCTGTGCTTCTTCTCCGTAGATCTCCTTGAACTTCCCGCGGTCGATCTCTTCGGGGAGCCCCTCGAAGACCTTGACCCCGTCCTTGAGCGCGATCACGCGGGTGGCGTAGCGGTGGACAAGGTCCAGGAAATGGAGGCTGCAGAGTACGGTGATGCCTTCCTTGTTGAGTTGTTCGAGATACTGGAGGATGGAATGGGACAGGACCGGGTCCAGAGAGGCGACCGGCTCGTCGGCCAGGATCAACTTGGGCTCTTGCATCAAGGTGCGGGCGATTCCGACCCGCTGCTGCTGTCCACCTGACAGGGCATCGGCACGTTCGCCGGCTTTCTCCTTGATCCCGACGCGGTCCAAGGCCTGAAACGCACGCTCGCGGTCGTCCTTGGACCAAATGCCCAGCAAGCTGAGTAGGGGGTTGACATACCCAAGGCGCCCGGAGAGTACGTTGGTCAGCACTTTGCTCCGCTTGACCAGATTGAACTGCTGAAAGACCATCCCAATGTGCTGTCGTATCTGCCGCAACTCACTGGCCGAGGCCTTCGTTATATCTGCACCATCAAGAAAGATCTGACCCTCGGTTGGATCGATCAAGCGGTTGATGCAACGCAGCAGGGTCGATTTGCCTGAACCGGAGAGGCCGATAATGACGAGGAACTCTCCGTCTTCAACGGACATGCTCACATCCTTGAGTGCAACTGTCCCGTTGGGATAGACCTTCGTCAGGTGTTCGACTTTCAACACTGGCGTGCCTCCGGCTTGTCATGTTCGCCAAGAGGAGAGAAGCGTGCTTCTCTCCTCTCGGCGAACAGTGTGGTGCTGCTACTTCACGTACTGGCTGAGGTCAATACCTGAAGCCTCCAGGTACGAACGGAACACGTCGTAGGCAGTGTCATCAACCGGCACGACTCCGCCAATCTGGTACAGGTCGTTGAGGGCCGTCTTGCCATCTTCGGTATCAGCGATCTTCACCATCGCAGCCGTGATCTGGTCGCGCAGATCCTGTGGCAGGTCCGGAGCATACGACATGTTGTCGTTCGGGATGATGGCCTCGGTCTGGTAGATCACCACGACCTTGTCCGTCACGTCCGGGTGGTCGTCGGCGATGTTGGAGCGTGCATCGACGTAGGTGGGTCCGTAGTCGCAGATGCCGCCGTCATAGAGTGCCTGGACCGTCTGGGTGTGACCGCCGGTGAACACAGGATCGGGGATATCAGCGTCCGTCAAACCAGCCTTCTTGAGGAAGATGAGCGGAATCACGTATCCAGAAGTCGACTCGGGGTCGGCGAAGCAGGCCACCTTGCCCTTGAACTGCAGCAGCGTATCCAGTTCCGCCTCTGTCCCGGGCTGATCAGGCGCCGGGGTGAACCCGGAATCCACATTCGCGAGGAACTGTGAGCCGTAGTGGTCAGAACCAAAGCGGTTCGTGATCAGGGCAACATCCGCGTATCCCTTCTGGTGGGCGAGGATGTACGCGAAGGTAGCCATCCAACCGATCTGTGCGTTTCCGGAGCCCATGGCCTCCGTGAGGGCAGCGTATGACGTCGGGACCACGCCCTTGAAGGTCAACCCGGTTTCTTGCGAAAGCAGGTCGAGGAGCTCCTGGCCGCCGGCTGTGATTTCCTGGGATGTACCCGAGGGCTCGAAGGCGACCACGATCGGGTTATCGGGCGTTCCGTACTCCACCATGGCCTCGGTAGTGGTGGTCATGGCCTCGGTAGTGGTGGTCATGGCCTCGGTTGTGGAGGTCATGGCCTCGGTTGTGGTTGTTGCTGCCGTCGTGGTGGTTGCACTGCTGCCGCACGCAGTGGCGATGAGTGCGAATACCGCGACGAGCAAGAGGAATCTCCAGCTCTTCATTCCGCCCTTCCTTACTCGTTGATGAGTTACCAGTCGCGGAGAGCCGCGACGCACCCTTGATCGTAGTCGAGCCAGATGTCCGGTTCTATTCCGTGAGGTTGCGAACAAGTGTCCTGAAGCCGTCCCAGGTGCGGATGTCCACACTTCCCGCAACCGGGTCGTTCCATGGGCGGATGAAGCGGCAGACGGTGGCGTCCGCACGGTTGCGAACAAGGGATTCGATCTGGTGTGGCGCATCGTCGAGATAGACGTCACAGGCGACAGTCCACTTGTCTTCGATGATGTGTACCTCGCGTGTTGGGATGCGCCGATCGGCGAGCCAGGCGAACGTGTCGTGGACCGCCCAGCCCGGCTTGGAGGTGATGATGACGATCTTGTGACCTGTTCCCGAGAGGGCGTTGAGCGCCTCCACTGCACCGGCGTAGGTGTCGAGGTGCCGAAAGACGGAACCACCTCCGTGTCCGGCAGCCCACGTCCAGAACTCACGGTTGTCGCGGAAGTGGGTGAGCGTGTGGAGCCCATCCCACGTCTGGACGGCGTCGACCGGGACCTCGCCGTCGAACTCGGCGTTGTAGCGGGTGATCCAACCAGCGTTGAAGTCGGCGACGACTCCGTCGAGGTCGATTCCAAGGCGGAGGGAACGCATGGCCACAAGGGTAGAGAATTCCCTTGAGCGAGCCAGTTCGCTCAAAGGACCGCACTTCGTATCTAGTAGGCGATCACGCGGCGGTCACGACCGCGGGGCAAGCTGAAGGCAGGCACCATCTACGTTGGCGGGACCGACCCTGGGTCGAGCAATCAGCTCGATGCCCCCCCAACACTCGGCCTTCGGCCTCGCGGGGGAGGAAACCACCTTGTAGGGGCCGACTTTCGCTCGGCCCCTACAAGGTTTGTACCAGCGCGACGATCTCCGGGAGGCGGTGAGAGAGGATCTTGCTCGCGATGAAGAGGCCGACGCCGTACACGATCGCTCCCCACAGCAGAGAAGCGGCTGTCGCGATCCACGGGGACAGCGCCTGACTGAACGAGACGACCAGTGCGAACGCCGAAACCGACGGGGTCAGGAGCAGAACGATGACGAAGAACGACGCCACCTGCGCTCCAACGGACAGGCACCCCTGCTCGGACGCCTGGGCGAACATGTCGGTTCCAACGTTCGGGAGTCGAAGCGGTGCGAGCACGGACACGATGTTCCCGACGGCGAGCTGACACGCCACGGCGGTCACGGCGAGAGGAGGAATGACACCGAGCACCTCCCAGCGTCCCGAAACGGCCGCGAGCATCACGGAGAGAGCTGCGGCCTCGGTGAGGATCGCTGCGGACGTCGCGAGGTTCTTGCCGAGAATCATCTGCGTCGGCTTGGCAGGCAACGCGAACAGAAACGATGCCGCGTTGCGTTCCCAGCCGAACTGATTCAGCGCGACTGGAAGTCCGACGAACACAACGACGAGGGGTCCGAGCAGAGGAAGCCAGGGGCTGAGGCGAAGCTGTGTGAGCGTCGCAGTTCCGACGAGCACCGACGCCACGATCACCCCGAGGAAGATCACTGCTCCGGTCCATACCATCCGTTGCCGTGGGTCTCGAAGGTAGAACCGGAGTTCCTTGCGAGCAATGAGAACCGGCACCGACCAGCCAGGCAGCCTTGTGAGCCCATGCCCGTTCTTCCTGGCCGTCGAGATGGCCGTGCTCTCCGGGAGTGTTGTGAGTTGGTCGATCAGCACGTTCCAGGCACCGGCGATCACGACAATCCACGCGATCGAAATCACCAACGAACCGAGCGCCGTCACCCAGTGTCCGAGTCCGGCCTCGGAGATGGCGCGTTGAGCGGCAACAGGTGGAAGCCACCAGCCGGCGGTCGAGAGGGGGTGTGCTGTCAGCGATCCGGACAGGCCCAGCTGGTTGACGGTGTGATCGAGGATCTGCTGAAGGGCGAACCCGACCACACCGAGCGAGCCGACGAAGGCCATGGCAAGATCCCTGCCCCTCCGTCCTCGGAGAATCCTGGTGACGAGGCCGGAGAACGTACGGCCGCTGACGATCATCAGCAAGAGGAGCGAGATGGCTGCGAGCCAGGCGATCGGCGAGGTGGGAGCGTACAGGCGGAGGTCGGCGACCAGCAACACGAGGGGGACGAGCAGCGTGGGTGTGATCAGAGCCGCTGCCGTCAACCCCATCATGAGCTTGCCTCGCGTGATGGGTGCAAGCGAGAAGCGAGCAGGATCGAGGGTCTCGTCGAGCGGAAAGAGCAGCACGGGGAGTGTGGTCCATCCGAGCCACGCGAGAAGCGCGGCCCAATAGCCGTACTCGATACGTGCCGTGCCCGAAAGCGACATGACGGTGGCGGTGAAGTGATCCGACAGCCAAAACGACGCCCACACGATGAGGATCAGGACGAGAGGGAAACCCACGCTTCGCTGGCGATCACGACGAAGCCCATTGACGAGGAGGCGCCACTTCAGCCAGACGAGTCGGTCAACCACCGCAACCCCTCACCCAGATCCTCCGCTCCGACAGCGCTCATGAAGGCGTCCTCCATCGTCCCGTGCCTTGCCTTGAGATCCGCGGGGGTCGACTCGGCGACGAGGCGACCGTGGAGCATGATCCCCACCTTGGTGCAGAGCCTCTCGACGAGGTCCATCACATGGGATGAGAAAACGATCGTTGCACCCTGAGCCGTGTACGTCTGGAGTAGCCGCCGGATGAGCCTCGCAGAGACGGGATCGACTCCTTCGAACGGCTCGTCGAGGAAGAGCACCGGCGGAGCGTGGATCACTGCCGCAGCGAGCGCCAGCTTCTTGCGCATGCCCCGTGAGTAGTCGGCGACGAGGACGGATGCTGCGTCCTCGAGGTCGAGCAGGTGCAGCAGCTCGTCCCGACGTTCGCGCGTGTCCACCTTGCTGAGGTGGTGGATCGCGCCGGTGAAGTCGAGGAGCTCCGAACCGGTCAGCCGGTCGTAGAGGTTGAATTCCTCGGGAAGTACGCCGACTCTTCGCTTCACTTCTATCGGCTGCCGCCACGTGTCGAACGAGCCAATCCCCGCCGAACCGGCGGTCGGGCGTAGCAGTCCGACGATCATCTTGATCGTTGTGGTCTTTCCGGCGCCGTTTGGCCCGAGGAGGCCGTAGAACTCCCCCGGTTCGATGGAGAGGCTGACGTCGTCGACTGCAGTCTTCTTGCCGAAGCGCCGTATCAGGCCGCGTGCCCACACGGCAGGCGGCGAAGTCGGGTCGTTGGTGCGAGTTATATCCACTGAACTCCTGTGACATAGCGTATCGGTCCGAGGGCCCGGGTACTTGACCACGCCGGGACGCCTGTCTCACACCCCCGCTACTATCGCGCGCAGTGGAGTATCAGGCGATCTATCGCACCTACCGGCCCCAGCAATTCTCCGAAATCATCGGCCAAGATCACGTCACGGGCACGCTGTCGAGGGAAGTCACAGAGGGGCGGGTTGCGCACGCCTACCTGTTCGCCGGACCTCGTGGCACGGGCAAGACGAGCACGGCGAGGGTGCTCGCGAAGGCGTTGAACTGCCCTGATCGGTCGCCCGACGGCGAACCGTGCGGTGTGTGTGAGTCGTGCGTTGCGATCGCCGAAGGCTCGTCACTGGATGTGATCGAACTCGACGCCGCCTCCCACAACAGCGTGGAGGACATCAGGGAGATGCGAGTCAGCGTGTCGACCGTCGCGTGGGGTGGTGGTGCACGACGGGTGTTCATTCTCGACGAAGCGCACATGCTCTCGAAGGCTGCCGGGAATGCGCTCCTGAAGACGCTCGAGGAGCCGCCCGAGCACGTCCACTTCGTTCTTGCAACCACCGAGCCGTACAAACTGCTCGACACGATCCGGAGCAGGACCCAGCGTTTCGACTTCAGACAGGTCCCGGTGGAGGTGCTCGTCGCGGAGCTCAAGAGGATCGGCGACGCCGAGGGGTACGAATCCGACACTCTCGCGTTGACGACCATCGCGCGGAGGGCTACCGGTTCCGTCCGAGATGCGCTGAGTCTGCTGGAGCAGGTCGCGGCCCTCGGCGAGCAGCATGTGACGGTTGACGGCGTCAACAAGGCACTGGGGCTCGCCGACTCCGAGGCGTTCGCGAGTCTGGCGTCAGCGATCGTCCAGCAGGACGCGAAGGGCGCTCTGGAATTGGTCGCCGCCCTTTCATCAGAGGGGGTGGACCTTCGCAGATTCGTCGGTGAGGCGATCGCGTCGTTCAGGGGGGTGTTCCTCGCCCACTATGCGCCGAACCTCGCCGAGGTTGTCGACGAGCCCGAATCCACTCTGGAGACGTGGCGTACATTGGCCAGGACGCTGCCGCCGGCCGAAGTGCTTCGCGCCATCGATCAGCTTGGCGAGGCCCTGGTACGTCTGCGAGAAGGTCGAGAGGATCGACTGATGCTCGAGTTGACACTGCTGAAGTTGACCCGACCGGAGACCAGTCCCGATGTTGCCTCGATCGGGGTACGGCTGGACAAAGCGGAGCAGACACTCAAACGCATGGCAAGAGAACCTCACCCACAGGTGAGTCCTGAGCCCCGCACAGAGCCGGTTCGGGCCTCACCAACGGGAGACACGAACGCGCCAGAGAAGAAGCGATCCCAGACGAAGGAGCCCGAGCCGGCGGCCGGAAACACGGCTCCGTCCGGCGACGCGACGCCACCCGACCGGCCGGTCGAGCCGCCGCCGTCGCTCGACGCGCTGACCATCGAGGAGTTCGAGGCCGTGTGGCCGGCACTCGTCGGCTCGGTGAGGGATGAACTCGGACCGAGACGACTCGCGATGTTCAGAGAGGCGAGTCCAGGGCATGTCGAGGGAACGACGGTCGTGCTCGTGATCCCCGAACACCTTGCGTTCCACTTGGCGCAGATCAACGATGATCCCGCTATCGCGAGAATCGTCGCCGACCGAGCCTCCGAGCTGCTTGGCGGTTCCGTTCATGTCGTGTTCCGATCCGCGAGCGCGCCGCAAGAGGATGGTGGTGAGGACAGAGCGCCGGACAGACGCGAACTAGAGGAAGGATCGCCCGCAACCGACCCGGCGGCGCTCGTCGAAGGGCTCCTCGGTGGTCAAGTGATCGACGACCTGCCCTGATACCCTGGTACGCATGGGAATGCGACCACAGGACATGCGCAAGCTCCTTCAGCAGGCGCAACAGATGCAGGAGCAGATGGCCGTCGTACAGCAGCGGCTCGCCGAGACGGAGTATGAGGGAACCGCGGGTGGCGGAGTAGTCAAGGCGAAGGTGACGGGAGGGGGCTCGGTGGTGTCGGTGGACATCGACCCCGCGGTGATCGATCCCGACGACGCCGAGATGCTCGGTGATCTTGTCGTAGCTGCCGTGAATCAGGCCCTCGAAGCGGCCTCCGGAGCCGCGCAGGAGCAGATGGGGGATGTCACCGGCGGCGGCTTGGGCAACCTGTTCGGCTGATGTTCGCCGGCCCTGTCCAACGCGTCATCGACGAGCTCGCCCGGCTTCCGGGGATCGGAAGGAAGTCGGCCCAACGTCTCGCCTTCCATCTGATGGCGACCGAAGAAGCAGACGCCCAGCGCCTCGCCCACTCGATCATCGACATGCGAGCACAGGTGCATGCGTGCAGGCGATGCTTCAACGTGGCGGCAGGCGAGGAGTGCGCGATTTGCCAGGATACGAAACGAGATCCGTCGGTGTTGTGCGTCGTCGAGAGACCCCAGGACATCGTGGTGATCGAGAGGACGCAGGAATTCCGAGGTCGCTATCACGTGCTCGGCGGAGCACTGTCGCCGATCTCCGGGATCGGCGTGTCGCAGCTTCACATCGCGGAGTTGCTGGAACGAGCTCCTACGGAAGGAGTCGAAGAAGTGATCGTCGCCACCAACCCCACCGTCGAGGGCGACACCACCGCGATGTACCTCGCGCGGGAACTCAAGGCACTCGGTGTCCGTGTCACGCGGCTCGCGAGTGGCCTCCCCGTAGGTGGTGATCTGGACTACGCAGACGAGCTGACGCTCGGCCGGGCGCTCATCGGTCGGCGCGAAATGCTCTGAATCCCCCACAAAGCAGGGGGAAACGGGTAGATTCTCGGTGTCGTCGGACGCGACGATCAGCTGTACGAGCGCCCGAAACGAGCGGCGCGTGAACGAGGGAGAACTCGTGAACAAGAAAGAGATGGCCGAGAAGCTGGCCAAGAAGACCGGTCTGACAAAGACCAAGGCTGCAGAGGTGATCGAAGAGGTCTTCTCGACGAAGCCAGGTGAGGGCATCATTGCCGTCGAGCTGGATGCGGGCCGCAAGGTCGAGATCGCCGGTTTCGGCAAGTTCGGCACTCGGAGTCGCTCTGCCCGCAAGGGGCACAACCCCGCCACAGGTGAAGAGATCACCATCGCCGCCACCAAGTACGCCTTCTTCAAGCCGGCCACCGGCCTCCGCCGTCGCGTCGCGGAGTAGTCAATAGGCGGTGCACGTCGTCTGGGATTGGAATGGCACGCTGCTCGATGATCTCGACCAGGTGATTGCCGCTGTCAACGCAACACTGGGAGAGCTGGGTAAATCCCCGATCTCCGTAGCCACGTACGGGGCGCACTACCAGCGCCCCGTACGTCGTTTCTACGAGTCGCTGTTGGGGAGGGCCGTTCCCGACGACGAGTGGAACCTCATCGATCGGCTGTTCCACGACGCCTACCGGTCGCAGCTTCCAGACGTCTCGCTCGCACCGGACGCGACCAAAGCCCTTCAAGCAGTCGACGCTGCGGGGCACACTCAGTCGTTGCTCTCGATGTTGCTCCACGATGACCTCGTGAACATGGCATCGGCGTTTGGAGTCGACCGATTCATGCGTCGAGTGGACGGCCTCAGAGGCGTCAGAGGGGTACAGAAACAGGCATCACTCGAAGACCACATCGAGGCCTTGGGTGTGCCGAAGAAGGGCGTTGTGATCATCGGTGATGCTCTGGACGACATCGCCGCTGCTCGGGCCGCAGGAACCCGTTGCGTCATGTATGACCGAGGGACCTTCCCGCGCGAGCAGATCCGACAGGCAGGTGTGCCGACTTCCTCGAGCCTGATGGGGGCCCTAAGGGCCGGGGGAGTGATCTAGCGCGGGCTCTGCCTAGCTCAATGGGACTCTGCTCAGCTTCTCCAACTTGGCCAGGTTGTGGTCGGTCTTCACGTACCGAACGGCGCCGGTCTTCGAGCGCATCACGACCGAGTGGGTCGTGGCTCCATCGGCGTAGAAGTGGACACCATCGAGGAGCTCGCCGTCGGTCACGCCCGTGGCGGCGAAGAACGCATTGTCGGAGTTCACGAGATCCCTCGTGGTCAGCACGCTGGAGATGTCGAGTCCATTCTCGAGCGCGTAGACCCTCTCCGATTCGTCCCTCGGCCACAGTCTGCACTGAATCTCCCCGCCGAGGCATGTGAGCGCCCCGGCGGCGATGACCGCTTCCGGAGAACCACCGATCCCGATGAGTACGTCGATGCCGGAATCCTCCTCGGCGGTCGCGATCGCGGCCGACACATCGCCGTCGGTGATGAGCCTGATCCGGGCACCCGCTTCACGAACCGCGTCGACGTATCGCAAGTTGCGGGGGCGATCCAAGATGATGACCGTCAGGTCGTTGACGTCCTTGGCGAGTGCATTTGCGATCTGGCGAAGATTGTGGGCAACCGGTGCGTCGAGATCGATGGTGCCGGCGGCACGAGGTCCGACGGCGATCTTGTCCATGTATACGAGGCTGCCAGGCGCGTACATCGAGCCGGCCTCGGCCATAGCGATCACCGCCAACGCGCCGGGCATGCCACCGGCGGTGAGACGTGTGCCGTCGACCGGGTCGACGGCTACGTCCACCTCGAGCCCAACTCCGGAGCCCACCTTCTCGCCGTTGAACAACATCGGGGCGTTGTCCTTCTCTCCCTCTCCGATGACGATCGTTCCGGTGATCGCGACGGTCGACAGCACCGCTCGCATGCCGTCGACTGCCGCCTGATCGACACGGTCCTTGTCGCCGCGTCCCTGCCAGCGAGCGGCGGCCATGGCTGCCACCTCGGTGACACGAACGAGGTCGAGGGCGAGGTTGTGATCTGGAGCTTCGGTCATGACGGGAAGACCCTCATGATAAGAGCGTCTCCTTGTCCACCACCACCGCAGAGTGTGGCAGCACCAATCCCGCCTCCCCGAGAACGAAGGGCATTGATCATGGTGACCGTGATACGTGCGCCGGTTGCTCCAAGTGGATGACCGAGCGCGACCGCGCCTCCGTTGACGTTGACGGTCGCATGATCGAGACCGAGCATGCGAGCCGACCAGATCGCGACTGAGGCAAACGCTTCGTTGATCTCCACCAAGTCGAGGTCGTCGATGCCGAGCCCCGCGTTCTTCAGTGCCACGGAGAGGGCTTCCGCCGGCCGCTCGTGGAGAGAGGCGTCGCGCCCTCCGATCTGTCCATACGCAAGGATCTCAGCGAGGATCGGGAGGCCGGCGGCCTCGGCGGCCGACCGGTTCGCGACGACGAGCGCCGCTGCACCGTCAGAGATCTGCGACGCGTTTCCTGCGGTAGTCGTCCCGCCGGGTGTGAACGCCGGCCGGAGCTTCGCAAGTCCCTCTATGGTGACGTCCCTGCGGATCCCCTCGTCTTCGGTGACGACGATCGGCTCGGCCTTGCGCTGAGGCACCTCCACCGGAACGATCTCGCCGTCGAACGCCCCCGAATCGGTCGCTGCGGCCGCACGCTGGTGGCTCGCTACCGCCCACTCGTCCTGCTCCTCGCGGCTGATCCCCAACTCGGTGCTCTTGGCATCCGACGACTCCCCCATGATGCAGTGGTCGAAGCTGCACCAAAGGCCGTCGTGCAGCATCGCGTCGACGAGCTTCGTGTCGCCCATGCGTGCACCCCAACGCACATCCGGCGCGATGAATGGCGTGTTGGTCATGGACTCCATGCCGCCGGCGAGGACGAACGTCGACTCACCAAGCCGAATCGACCGATCCGCCATGGCGATCGCCGCCATGCCAGAGAGGCACACCTTGTTGATCAGCGTAGATGGGGCCGTCATCGGCACTCCCGCCTGCGCAGCAGCCTGCCTTGGGGTGATCTGGCCTTCCCCGGCGAGCAGCACCTGTCCGAAGATCACCTCGTCTATGCGATCGGGGGCGATTCCCGATCGATCGATCGCACCTCTCATGGCGACGCTCCCAAGCTGAACCGCCCTGAGGGGCTTGAGTGCTCCTGCGAATCTCCCCTGTGGCGTTCTGGCGATTCCCGTGATCACGGCACCCATTCCAGGCTCCTTGTTGGCTGCCATCGAATCGTACTCCAGGTAGGCTGCGCGCCGTGAAGGCGTACAACCTCGATCATGTTGCCCTTGCCGTCGACGATCTCGACGGGACCATCGCGAGTTTCCGGACACTGTTCGGTGTCGAACCCATTTCCCGCGAGGTGGTGGGAGAACAGGGCGTCGAGGAGGCGATGATCCCCGTCGGGGGATCAAATCTGCAGCTTCTGTCGCCGCTCTCGGAGGACAGTCCGGTTGGTCGATTCCTCCAGCGACGCGGGGAAGGGCTCCATCACGTCGCCATCGCTGTCACGTCGATCGACGACGCACTAGAGCATCTGAAGTCCAGCGGTGCCAGACTCATCGACGAAGAACCCCGTATCGGCGGTGGTGGTCATCGCATCGCGTTCGTGCATCCGGCGACGCTTGCCGGTACGCTCATTGAGTTGGTAGAGATCGATGAACACTGACCTCGACATCGCAGGCGGAGCAGGGCCTCTCGAAGCGGCCGCGATAGCGGCCGTTGTGCAACAAGTCCTTGCAGAGGAGGAACTCGCAGCCGCGTTGCCGTCCACACAGCGGTTCGAGAGCAAATGGGTGCTGTCGGCCCGCACCGAACCTCCGCTGTGACACTCAAGCAAGGAGAACCGTCCTGCCCGTTTCACACATGCGTCCACCGAGAATCCTGGTAGCCGAAGACGATCGCGTCGTGTCGACGCTCGTTTGCCGGAGCCTCGAAGCATCAGGCGCAGAGGTGATCGCTGCGTATGACGGCCTCGATGCCTTCGAAGCGGGCAAAGAGCACGATTTCGACATTGCGTTGCTCGATCAGGTGATGCCCGGCCTGCTTGGCGCCGAGGTCCTTCAACGGTGGAGTGAGGAGGGCGTTCGGCTCCCTGTCATCATGATCTCGGGTCTCACCGACCAGGAAGACATCGTCGCCTGCCTCGAGCTTGGTGCCGTCGACTTCGTCCGAAAGCCCTTCAACGTGCGGGAAGTGCTCGCACGGGTGGGAGTTCAGCTCCGTGCCGTCGGGCTGGCGCTGGAAGGCTGAGTAGGCCGATTCCTCAATCCGACCGGGTTCCGTGCCGACATCAGTAGGGATGAAGGATGGTTTGTGAACCCGGAGATGCTGCCGGGGCTGTTGGCAGCTGTTGCGGTGTCTGTGTTGATGGCGCTGTGGCTCCTCGCGAGCAAGCTGGTCGGGCACTTGAAGCGGAGATTCGACCAGATCCGGAGGGCGTCCTACATAGGGCTCCTGAGCGAGGTCGCCACACGTGCCGGATATCCGGTCGACATGCTGCGCTCGTGCGCCGAAGATCGTGTCTTCCTCGACACCCTCATGGACTTCGTCGATCTCGTTCAGGGATCCGAAAGGGCCAACCTGCTGCGCGTCGCGCGAGACCTCGGCATTGTTGGGCGGTTCGTTGCGGATCTCGGCTCTCGAAATCGGGAGCGACGCGTTTTGGCAGCTCGCGCACTCGCCGAACTCGGGGACCCTCGTACGGCGGATGCGCTGCTGCGGACGCTGTCCGATCGCGTTCCAGAGGTGCGAATCCAAGCCGCCGATGCGCTCGCACAGCTCAAGGAAGTACGGGCCATCGAACCCCTCATCGGGCTCCTCGAAACGGAAACCGAGTGGAATGCGAATCGCATCGCCGATGCACTCGTCAAGCTCGGATCGCCTTGTGTTCCCGCGCTCTCGAGGCATCTGATCATGTCCTTCGTGGGACCGGAATCCGGACGAGAGTCGCTCGTTGCGCGGGTGCTGGGTGCCATCGGAGATACGGCGGCAGAACCTGCGCTGATGCGAGCTCTCCAGGAGGGCACCGACGAGGTGCGGATCCGCTCTGCTGCCGCGTTGTACAGCGCAGGGAGCCAGGCGTCCCTGTCCGCGTTGGTGCGTGCCGTCCGAGATCCCGTATGGGAGGTGCGAGCGCAGGCGGCACGGGCCCTGGGCGGCTTGATGGATCCTGGGGCGATTCCGACGCTCCGAGTCGCTCTCGAAGATCCTGAGTGGTGGGTGCGGAGGAACGCGGCTCTGGCGCTCGAAGCGATGCCGGGAGCGTTGGAGCCGATTGGCGCCGCGCTCGACAACGGGGTCACGGCTGTTGCCGATGCCTCAGGGGAGGTCCCGGGAAGCCGTACGGAGAGCGCTTCGTGAGCTTCATCGAGATCTTCAACCTCGTCGTGATTCTCTACTACATCGCGATGGAACTTCAGCTGGTGTTCCTGGCGCTCGTCTCGTATCGGGTGCTGCGTGTCGAGCAATTCACGTCCCGGTTCGGGCGCATTCAGGACATGCTGTCGTCCGACACGACCCCACCTGTGTCGGTCATCATTCCCGCCTACAACGAGGGGGCCGGCATCGTCGAGTCGGTGCGCTCCATTGTCATGCTGAAGTATGCGAAGAAGGAGGTCATCGTCGTGAACGATGGAAGCTCCGACGACACGCTTCAGCGCTTGATCGGCGAATTCCGCATGGAACCGATCGACCTGCCCTATCGGTCCTTCCTCGAGACCCGGCCGATTCGCGGTATCTACCGTTCCACGCTCCCACTGCCGATCATCGTCATCGACAAGGAAAATGGTGGCAAGGGCGACGCCATCAACGCCGGCATCAACGTATCCAGGTATCCGTATGTGATGGGCACGGACGCCGACATCGTGCTTGACGAGGAATGCCTGCTGCGGGCATCACGACACTTCGTGGAGGACAGAGCCAGAACGATCGCGGTTGGAGGGAACATACGCCCCATCAATGGATGTGAGGTTCGGCGGGGGAGAGTCACCGGTGTTGCACTCCCGAAGCGTCCGCTCGAGATGGCGCAAGTCATCGAGTACATCCGATCGTTCCTCGGCGCGCGACCCGCTTGGTCCTCTATGGGTTCTCTGCTGATCGTGTCGGGCGCGTTCGGAGTCTTCAACAAGGACGCGGTCATCGAGGTCGGTGGCTATCGACGAGACCACCTGGGTGAAGACATGGAACTGACGATGCGGCTTCACCGGCACTTCCGCAAGAAGCGCGTTCCCTACCGAATCGTGTACGCACCGGACGCTGTCGCATGGACGGAGGTTCCGACCGACAGTCACATCCTGAGGAATCAGCGGATTCGGTGGCACCGAGGACTGATGCAGGTCATGTGGCAGTACAAGGCCATGTTCATGAATCCGCGGTATGGGGTCGTGGGCCTCGTGGGGTGGCCGAGCTTCGTGGCGTTCGAGTTCGGAGCCCCGTTCATGGAGTCGATCGGCTGGATCGTGATCCCGTCTTCGCTGGCAGTGGGCGCGCTTCGGTACGACATCGCGATTCCCCTCATGCTCGTGGCGCTGGCGATCGGAGCTGCGAACTCCCTCGTCGGGCTCATCCTCGACGAACGGTTCGGCTACTACGAGGGGCCGGGAGCGACATGGCGGCTCCTTTCGTATTCGGTGCTCGAACAGCTCGGACCGAGGCAGCGTACGGTGTGGTGGCGGGTTCGGGCGATGTTCTGGAATCCCAAACGGAAAACGTGGGGTGACATGAAGCGCACCGGTGTCGGCAACCTGTCCGGGCAGCGCTCAGCTGGTTCGTCGGAGGAGATCCATGAGCTCGCGACCGCCGAACAGCCGAGATAGGCCCGTGTAGACGGCTGCCACGACGATCGCTCCCGCACCGATGGCCGCCAGCGATGCCCCGACACCAGGCACCTCGGATCGAATGATGAGCCGGACCGCGCCCCAGGTGGCGTAGCCGGCGACGATTCCAGCCGCGATGCTCCTCCACCATGTGGCGGCGATGGGACGCCACGACGTCGTGCCGAGATGCCACGCGATGGCAAGTCCGATCGAATAGACGATGATGGAAACGCTGCTTGCGAGCGCGATGCCCTCGATGCCCCACGTGTGGAAGAACCAGAAATACAGAGGGATGGCGACAACGGTTGCCGCGGTGCCGATCCCGACCGGCATCCACATTCGTCGCTGGGCATAGAACGCCCTCGCGTAGAGCTGGTGAGACGCCCAGAAGGGGATACTCAGCGAGTAGATGACGAGCAGGCCTGCCGCGATGACGGTGTCGTCAGGTCCGAAGCGGCCGCGCTGAAACGCGAGCCTGACAGCGGGCAGTGCTGCCCCGGCAACTGCCGCGGTTGCACCGCATCCCACGAAGATCCCATATCGCAGGGCCCGTGTGATCGTCGCGTCGAACTCGGCCCGCCGTCCCTGGCTGAAGAGGCTCGCCAGGAACGGGTATGCGGCGACTCCGGCAGCCTGGGCGATCATGCCGACCGGCAGCATGTTGAGGCGCCGGGCGTAGGCGAGGAGTCCGGTCGCGCCGGTTTCTGCGAGTTGGCCGAACACCTTGAGGAGCTGCTCATCGAGGACTGCGACAGACTGGCCAAGCATCAACGGGAGCGCAAGGAGGAGGTACTCCTTCAATGCAGGATGGTTCCACGGAACACTCCGCTCCCATCGAAGGCCCAGCCTGCGTGCCCCGTACCACTGGAGCCCGAGGTTGCCGATTGCCGCTCCGGCGAGTGCTCCCCACACGAAGCCGTCAGCGGAGGCACCGGATGCGGTCGCGAGACCGCCGACGATGATCGCCACGTTGTACACGATCGGTGCCAGCACGGGTATGAGGAACCGCTTGTGGGTGTACTGGACCGCCATGAAGAGCGAACCGAGCACGAAGAAGACCTGAGCGGGGAACACGATGCGCATCAGGTGGGCGAGCTGGTCCAACTCCGGCGCAGCGAACTCACGGAACACGGCGCCCACGATTGGCCGTGCGAGCACCATGGCCATCATCGTCAGGGCGACCATTGCGATGGCGACGGGTCGAATCACTGCGGTGAACGACCTCCACTCCTCTCGTTCGTCGTCCAAATGGCGGGTGAGGATCGGGATGAGCGTGATACTGAGGAAGCCGCCGGCCATCAGATAGAAGAGGATGTCGGGGATGGTGAAGGCGTCCTGGAAGAGGTCCGCCTGGCGGGTGGTTCCAAGGATTGCCGCGAGGGCCATCGTTCTGAGGAACCCCAGGAGTCTCGAGCCGAGGATTCCCACCGACACGATCAGTGCCGCCTTGCCGAGCCGGGTCATGGTCGAGCCGCCCGCAGTTCCTCCAGGACCTCGCCCGGCACCCGCAGATCTCCATGGCCAATCCCGACGGACACTCCGGGACGATAGGTGCCGTGGTAGTCGGACCCTCCCGAGGGGATCAATCCGTGACTCCGCGCGATCGACGCAAGATCGAGCCGCTCGTCCGGCGTGTACTCGGCGTAGTACGCCTCCAACCCCACCAGGCCGGTCGCGTTGAGATGGCGGAGGGTCGACGCGTACTCGGTCGCCGAGTTGAGGCCAAGGGTGTGGGGGTGTGAAAGGATGGGAACGGCCCGCGACTCGAGCGACAGGCCAATTGCCTGTTCGGGTGTCAAGCGGAAACGCGAGACGTAGGCGGGCTTGCCGGTTCCGAGCAGATCGCCGAAGGCGCGGTTCGGGGTCTCGACGACGCCTTTGTGGACGAGCACCGCAGCGATATGGGGCCGGCCGACCAGTCCTGTGCCGGCCTCGGCGGAGATCTCCTCGTACGTGATGTCGATGCCGAGATGTTGGAGCTGTTCGACGATGCGCCGGTTTCGGAGCTCGCGACCGGCACGGACTTCCTCGAGCGCATCCTGCAGGGGGCCCTGTCGAGGCTCCAGGAAGAGGACGATCATGTGCATCGCGCCGCGCGGCCACTCGCATGAGATCTCTACTCCGGGGACAACCTCGATCCCACCTGACGCATCGATTGCCTCCGGGATTCCTGCCAGGGTGTCATGGTCGGTGAGCGCCACGGCGGTGAGTCCCGCTGCGATTGCCTGGCGGACCACGGCTGCCGGCGAATCGCTGCCATCCGAGTAGTGGCTGTGCGTATGGAGGTCTACCGACATCGGGGTGAGGGTACCCGTCCGGGGTTCACGTTCCGGGGAGCGCCCAAGGGGTGAGGACGAGCGTCGTGGCGAGCGACGAAGTCGGTGTGACAACCACCCCCTGGACGACCATCCCCCCGTTGGTGCTGCCCGGAAGGAGTCCGGTGGTATTAGAGGTCGTCGTCGTGGTGGGTTCTGTGGTGGTGGTCGTCGAGGTTGTGAGTTCCGCGATGGTGGTCACCGTGGTGGTGGTCGATGCGTTCGATCGAGCGATCAGGTTCGAAATCGTGACGATGGCAGCGACGATCACTGCGAACCAGACCGCCTGGATGGCACGCCGTTGGATCAGCTTCAGACGGCGTGTCCGTTCCTCACGTTTCCGCTTCGCTGCTCGGTTCTGGCGTTGACGGTCCCGCTTGTCGCTTGGCATGACGCGGGGATGGTAGCTGCCTCCGAGGCTCAGTATCCGGGCCTCGGAGAGAGTGGCTCGAGCCTCGCTGCGCTCGGCCGTATCTCGTACCTGGTACACGGCCTGCAGTTGTCGGAGGTGGCGGGGCGAACCGTACGCGCAGCCACTCCGAACGCGTTGTCTCACGCCAGCGCGCGATACGGGGTACGAGGCACGGCTGGGTTGGGCTGCATATCGCACAGCCCAACCCAACCTGTTGGGTACACTCCGCGGACCTATGGCCCTCCATGTACAGAAGTTCGGCGGAACCTCCGTAGCCGACGCGTCCCGCATCAAGCGAGTGGCCGGGCGTGTTGCTGCAACGAAGCGAGCCGGCAACGAGGTGGTGGTGGTCGTGTCGGCGATGGGTTCGTCGACCGACGACCTGATCGATCTGGCCGACCAGCTCAACCCCATGCCGCCGGCGAGAGAGATGGACATGCTGCTGACGGCCGGCGAGAGGATCGCCATGTCGCTGCTCGCCATCGCCATCGACGCCGAGGGAATCGAGGCAGTCAGCTTCACCGGGTCCCAGGCCGGGATTCTGACCGACTCCAGACATGGGGAAGCCAAGATCAAGGAAATCAGGGATTTTCGGGTCATCGAAAGCCTGGAAGCCGGCAAGGTCGTCATCGTCGCAGGCTTCCAGGGGGTCGACCCCGAATCGAAGGAGGTCACGACGCTCGGACGCGGGGGCTCCGATGCGACCGCGGTAGCGCTCGCTGCCGCCAATCAGGCAGACGTGTGTGAGATTTTCACGGACGTGGATGGGGTGTTCACGGCAGACCCGCGAGTCGTGCCGAACGCTCGCAAGCTGGACGAGCTCACGTTTGAGGAGATGCTCGAGCTGGCGTCGACAGGCGCAAGGGTGCTCATGTCCCGATCGGTGGAGGTAGCGCAACGGTTTGGCGTTCCGCTGCATGTACGTTCATCGTTCCACGACGGACCTGGCACGTGGGTGAAGGAGACGACAATGGAAGAAGCGGTTGTTCGTGGGATCTCCCACGACGCGTCCGAGGCGAAGGTGACGATCGTGGGAGTCCCGGACCATCCGGGGGTCGCCGCCACAGTCTTCGCACCACTGGCCGAGTCCGGTGTGAATGTCGACATGATTGTTCAGAATGTGTCACACGACGGGACAACCGACATCAGCTTCACCATTCCTACGGCTGCCATCCGGGTCGCAGAAGAGGTCACTCGAACCGTAGCGAGGCAGGTTGGCGGAGCGTCGGTACAGGTCGACTCGGGGATCGGGAGGGTGTCCATCGTCGGCGCGGGTATGCGCTCGAATCCTGGGATCGCGAAGCGCATGTTCGAAGTACTCGCCGAGAACGGCATCAACATCGAGATGATCTCCACATCGAGCATTCGCATCTCATGTGTGATTCGGGAAGAACAGGTCGAGGACGCTGTGCGTGCGCTTCACGCCGCATTCCTGGAGGAGGATTCTGATGATTAGGACCGCAGTTGTAGGAGCGACTGGTGCGGTTGGTAGAGCCATGCTCTCCATCCTGGCCGAGCGCGAATTCCCTGTCTCAGAGCTTCGCCTCATGGCGAGCTCTCGTTCGGCAGGCCGAGTCATCACCACTCCCTGGGGTGATGTCGAGATCGAAGACCTCTCGACGGCCGACCCCTCGGGGATCGAGGTGGCCTTGTTTTCCGCCGGCGCCTCACGCTCGAAGGAGTTCGCTCCGGCGTTTGCAGCCGCCGGGGCAGTCGTGGTCGACAACTCATCGGCATTTCGGATGGATCCGACCGTTCCGCTCGTCGTGGTCGGGGTGAATGACGAGGCGGTCCACGACCACCAGGGCATCATCGCCAACCCGAACTGCACGACGATGGGTCTGATGATGGTCGTCGCACCGTTGCATCGAGCGGCGGGTCTCGAGTCGATGGTGGTCAGCTCATATCAGGCGGTTTCGGGATCGGGTCAACATGGGGTCGTTGAGCTCACCCGTCAGATCGCAGAGCTCGGAGACGACATCGATGCGCTCGCCAATGGGGGATGGAAGGAGCCGATGAGCGAGGTGTACGTTCGTCCGATAGGGTTCAATGCGCTCCCGTTGGCAGGGAATTTGGTCGACGGTGGCTACACGGACGAGGAATGGAAGCTCGTCAACGAAAGCCGCAAGATCCTCGACCTTCCGGATCTCCGAGTCGAACCAACCTGCGTTCGAGTACCGGTGGTCGTCGGTCACGGCATGACTGCGACGTTGCACTTCTCGCGTCCGGTCAGCGCCAACGAGGCGTCGAATCTGATTGCCGACGCTCCGGGAGTCGAGCTGTGGACAGACAAGGTGCCGACGGCGCTGGATGTGGCGGGCAAGGACGACACGCTCGTTGGCC
>CAYLHS010000028.1:0-24912 GCA_964383535.1 uncultured Acidimicrobiia bacterium | reverse complement strand
TGCGGTGCGCGATCACACGGGTTGCGATCGGCGGTGCTGCGTGTCGCAGAATCACACTTTCACTCTACCTGCGCCTGTCGCCGTGATAGCCCTCACGGCTCCCACCGACGCCGACGCGGCCCCCAACGTCAGGCCGGTCGTCACCACGTCGTCCAGGAGCACGATCGGTCCACGCGGCACTGCCCGTCCACGAAATCGGACCGGTGCCCGATCGCCACGAGTGCGCCCGGCGTGTCGAGGCGCCCACAGCACCGGGGTGAGGACGTCTGCCACCGTCGCACCGACGAGCGCCGCGTATGCTCGCGCGAGTTCCTTTGCTGGATCGATCCCGTAGCGCCAGGTGCGGATGGGCACCCGGGGAACCGGCACCAGGACCCCGTCCGGATCGGGAACCCTTCTCGCCATCGCTTCTGCGAGTGGTTCGGCGGCAGCACGAATCGCCTCGTACTTGAGGCGACGCACGAGGACCCGAGCCGGACCGTCGTGAACGAGCGCAACGTGCACCGGCAGACTCGAGCCGACCAGGCGGTCGGTCCCCTCACGGAGTTGGGACGAGCAGCTCCCGCAGAGGACTCCGCGGATCGGCACACAGCACACGAGACACAGCATGGCCCGAATGTACGCCGCACCGGGGACAGAACTGCTGGCGCGATACCACTCTCTGTGGTTAGATACACACATGGCGGCTGGGAACGTTCATGTTGATCGGGAGGCTGAGCGACGGCGAAGGCTGAGAAGGCTCGGGTATCTGCTCGCACCGATCGCGATGTGGATGTGGTATCGAGTCCTGACCGGCCACCCTCCGTGGCCATCTCTCCCCCACCTCTCGCCGAACGCCACACTGTGGCTTCCGGCGGTGCTGATCGTCCTGCTGATCGGCGCAATGCTCGTCGCCCCAATGCTCGGCAACCGCCGGTCACCCCACACGGTGTTCCGACCCGATCAGATCGACATCTCCTTCGACGACGTGAAAGGCCTCGGACACCTCCTCGTGGAGATTCGTCACACGCTGCACATCCTTCTCGATCACGAGCAGCTCAGATCCAGTATGGGTGGCAGTCCGAGACGGGGCGTGCTGTTCGAGGGCCCTCCCGGGACTGGCAAGACCTACGCTGCGAAGGCGCTCGCCAAGGAGGCGAACGTTCCATTCCTCTTCGTCTCCGCAACGGCTTTCCAGAGCATGTGGTACGGGATGACTTCCAAGAAGATCCGCTCGTTCTTCCATGCGCTGAGAAAGGCAGCTCGAGCGGAGGGTGGCGCGATCGGCTTCATCGAGGAGATCGATGCGATCGGTTTGGCCAGACCCAACATGTCATCGTCGGTGGAGATGCGGGTCAACCGATCCATCGCGACCGACACCGGCGGCGTCGTGAACGAGCTGCTGATCCAGATGCAGAGCTTCGACGAGCCTCTCACCCGTACGAAGATCGCGAGCTGGTTCCGCGACAAGATCAACTTGTTTCTGCCCGAACATCGCCAGTTCAGACCTCCATCGACGTCGTACGCAAACGTGCTGTTGATCGGTGCGACCAACAGGGCGGACTCCCTCGACCCTGCACTGCTGCGACCCGGCCGTTTCGACCGAGTATTCCACTTCGACCTCCCGGGTCGAACGGGTCGACGTGAACTGATCGACTACTTCCTGACCCGTAAAGCCCATGTGCCGGAGATGGAGCTGGAGTCGTCCCGCGACGACCTCGCGGCGGCGACGCTGGGGTATACGCCTGCGTTCCTGGAGCGTCTCTTCGACGAAGCACTCCTTCTCGCGTTGCGCGAGGACCGCACCGCTCTGACCATGCGAGATCTCGATCGTGCGAGGATCGAAATGGAGTTGGGCCTCCCCGAGCCGGTCGACTATCCACCGGAGGAGCGCGAAGCGATCGCGACACACGAGGCCGGCCACGCCACGATCGCGTATCTCGTCGGCAAAGGCCGCCGTCTCGAGGTTCTGTCGATCATCAAACGACGCGAAGCGCTCGGGTTCCTCGCACATCGCCTCGTCGAGGAGCGCAGGACACAGCGGGAGGGCGAACTGAGAGCCCTGCTCCAGATCTCGATGGGTGGGATGGCCGCAGAGGAGCTGTTCTTCGGTGACTCGAGCACGGGCCCCGCCGGCGACCTGGCGGCGGCCACCCAGCTCGCGGCGGAGATGGTCGGTTCGTTGGGACTCGGCGGATCGCTCGTTTCCTATCGCGCACTCGACAGTGGTCCTCTTGGAGGAAACCTCGCTGCGCGTGTGCTCGGGGACCCGACCGGCAGGGAGTACGTCGAGCGTCTCCTCGATCAGGCAAAGCAGCAGGCCACCAGACTGCTGTCGCAGAACCGTCGCATCGTCGAGGCGCTGAGAGACGCGCTCATCGAACGCAATGAGCTGATCGATCGCGAGATCATCGAGGTGATCGAACGGGCACCCGGAGACGTCGTGATCGACATCCGCCGGGGACCCGGGAACGACACGGTGGATTCACCGCAGAGTTCGATCTGACAGACCTCTGAAGACGAGCGTCCCTGTAACGGCGGCCTTCGGCTACGTTCCTTCCTGCCACGACTTCAGGTACCTGACCTGCTCGTCGGTCAGTTTCTCGACTGCGCCACCGAGGTGACCGAGCTTGATGAGAGCGACATTCCGATCGAGTTCCTCCGGGATGGTGTAGACGCCCGGCTTCAATCCTTCGTGGTTGTCGACCAGCCACTCTGCGGCGAGCGCCTGGTCGGCGAAGGACATGTCCATCACGTCGGCGGGGTGCCCTTCTGCCGCACTGAGATTCACGAGCCTGCCTTCCGCCGCCACCATGATCCGGCGACCGTCGGCGAGTTCGAACTCCTCGAGATTCCGGCGTACTTCCTTGCGTGCGATCGCCAACTCGGCGAGCGCGTCCAGGTCGATCTCGACGTCGAAGTGCCCCGCGTTTGCGAGGATCGCTCCATCTTTCATCTTGTCGAAGTGTCGAGCGCGAAACACATGCTTGTCACCTGTCACCGTGATGAAGAGGTCGCCTGCAGCAGCGGCGTCGTCCGCAGTCATCACCCGATATCCATCCATCGCGGCCGACAGGGCTCTGATCGGATCGGATTCGACAACGATGACCTTGGCTCCCATACCGTCGGCTCTCGTGGCAACCCCCTGCCCACAGTCTCCGTAGCCGGCGACGACGATCGTTGATCCCGCAAGCAGGATGTTCGTGGCACGGAGGATTCCGTCCAGAGACGACTGGCCCGTACCGTACCGGTTGTCGAACAGGTGCTTGGTCGCCGAGTCGTTGACGGCGACGACCGGGAGCCTGAGCATTCCCTCCGCCGCCATGGCTCGCAGCCTGATGACGCCCGTGGTTGTCTCCTCCGTCGATCCAATAGGCGTGACGTCGCGACGATCCTTGTGGAGGACGGTCACCAGATCCGCACCGTCGTCCATCGTCAGATGTGGGTTGGTGTCGAGCACGGCGTTGATGTGGCTGTAGTAGCGATCATCATCCTCTCCCCGCACGGCGAAGACGGGGATTCCATCCGCGACCAGCGCGGCAGCGACGTCGTCCTGTGTGGAAAGAGGGTTGGATGCGCAGAGCACAACCTCCGCACCCCCGTCGCGCAACGCGAGCATCAGATTGGCCGTTTCCGCCGTCACGTGCAGGCACGCGGCTACACGCCTGCCGTCGAGCGGCTTCTCGGCGCGAAATCGTTCCCGTATGGTGGCGAGTACCGGCATTCTCCTCCCGGACCACTCGATCCTTCGAGCTCCTTCGCCCGCGAGCGATGGGTCGGCAATGTCGTAGTTCATGACTCTCCCAGTGTCTGCTTGAGTTGTTGGATGGCATCCACGGCGACGGGGTCGACGCCTGCCATTCGCGCGAGCCGCAACGAAACGAGGTCACCGACGACGGCGAGGCTCGCGAGCCGGGCGAGCCTGCTCGTCCCTTGGGCCCACACCTCGCCGACGATCGTTGCTCCTCCTCCGAGCAAGAGCGACGTCGGCTGGAACCTCGCGGCGACTCTCGGAGGCTCCGAATCGTCGCGCAGCATCACCACGCCCACGGTTCGCCGCAACGCCGTGCCCAGCGTCGTCCAGCCTTCGACCTCGTTGTGATCGGCCTCGGGGAGCACCGAGACGAATGCGGGGCTCTTGGCGTTCTCGTTGATCTGCGTCTTCCATCGATAAGCAGCGACCGCCGTCCGACCCGAGCCCATGAGCACGGCGATTCGGCCTGCCAATTCCTCGGCGAGGTCGTCGGCGAGGCGACGGCCCGGACCTTGCAGTCCTTCGCCGAGGAGCGTCGCCGTGATCGAGGCCGCCTCGTCGAGACCGGTCTCGTACGCCAGGCCGGCAGCTTCGATGAGCCGAACGACGGACCCCGCCAGGTACCCGAACGCCGCCCGAGGTTGGAGTCCGCCTGGCACGCTGATCAACGGCCACCCTTCATCAGTCGCGAGTTCGGACAGCCGCCCGCCACTGGAGACGGCGGCGATGGGAAGTCCGGCCGAACGAGCCGCCTCCACCGCGGACAGCGTCTCTTCCGTGTTGCCGGAGTACGACGCGGCTATGACGATCGGCGTTGGCAACGAGGGCGCCCACGCCGGAAGCCCGAAGTCCTTGTGGACAAAGACAGGTCCCTTCGCTGCGGCGGCGGCGACATCGCCGCTGATGCCGGAGCCACCCATACCGCACACGAGCGCCGAGCCCGCCGGAGGCATCTCGGTCACCTCGAGCTCTGCCGCCCACCGATACTGCGTCGGTAGGGTTTGAATCATCGACTCCATCGTCACTCCCTGGTCGCCTCGTCGATCAGCATGACGGGCACGCCGTCACGAATCGGGTACCGCAGTCCACACTGGGTGCACGTGAGTGTGGACGCTTCCTCGATCAGATCTCCATGACATGCCGGGCACACGAGAATGGCCTTGAGTTCCTCGGGAATCACCGTTCGCCCCTCACAGCTGCCTTCACCGACTCGACCAACTCCGCGACGGCGTCGGCGTCTGGAGCCTCGGCATTCAGCCGCAGAACCGGCTCCGTATTCGAGGGTCTGAGGTTGAACCATCGGTCGGGCCACTCGACCGTCAACCCATCCAGTCGGTCTTGCCCAGCGTCCCGGAACCGTGTAGCGACTCGCTCGATGGCCGCTGCCTGGTCGTCGACATCGAGGTTGATCTCTCCAGACGCCGAGTACGGTTCGAAGTCGGTCCGGATCTCAGACAGCGATCGGCCGTCCTCGGACATCACCTGGAGCAGCACGAGCATGGCGAGTGTCCCGGAGTCGGCACGGAAATTGTCTCTGAAGTAGTAGTGGCCCGAGTGCTCACCTCCGAATGCCGCTCCCGTCTCGGCCATGATCTGTTTGATGAAAGAGTGGCCGACCCTCGTGCGGACCGGTGTTCCCCCGGCAGACCGCACCACCTCGGAAACGGCACGACTCACGATCAAGTTGTGCACGATGGTTGCGCCGGGCTCCCTGCCGAGGAACCACCGTGCGATCAGGGCCGTCGTAGTACTCCCGGACAGGGACCGCGACGTCTCGTCGACGAAGAATGCCCGGTCTGCATCGCCATCGAATGCAACCCCGAGATCGGGGCGCTCTGCGCGCATCACCTCCTCGAGATCCCGAAGGTTCTCCGGCTTGAGCGGGTCTGCCGGATGGTTCGGGAACGTGCCGTCCGGCTCCAGGAAGAGCGGCAGGAGCTGGGCGTCGAGTCGGTCGAATACCGCTGGGAGCGCCACGCCGGCCATTCCGTTTCCTCCGTCCGCGACGACACGGAGGTCGCCGATGCGAGCAGGATCGACGATCGAGAGCAGGTGGTCGACATAGCCCGGGATGGGATCGAAATGCGCGACGGCGCCTTTCGTCTCACGTGCGGCCACACCGGCTTCGGCCATGTCGCGAATGTCGAGGAGTCCTGACTCCACGCCGACCGGAGCAGCCCCGCTGCGACAGAACTTCAGACCGTTCCACTCGGGGGGATTGTGTGACGCGGTGATCATCACCCCCGGTACGGCTCGACTGCCCGACACGAAGTACAAGGTGTCGGTGGCGACCTCTCCGATGTCGAGCACGTCCACCCCCTGACTGACCACTCCCGAGGTGAACGCGGCGGCCAGCTGTGGAGAAGAAGCGCGGCAGTCCCTTCCGAGGGCGACCGTCGGTGCGTTGGCGAATCGTGCGAAGGCAGCTCCGATGCGAACAGCGACCTCTTCGTCGAGGTCCCCGCTGTCGGTACGCCCGCGCACGTCGTACGCCTTGAAGATGGGGTGTAGATCGCGCATCGAGAGCATTGTAGAGGGCTCGCTCCGCGAGCCGTCATCAGTCTTCGGTCTTCAGTCTTCAGCCTCGAACCTCGGACCGTGATTCCCGGCGAACAGGAGGCTGAGGACCGACAACTGACGACTCAAGATTCGGAGCCCCTAGACTCCTCGTGCTTTGGCCACCTCCATCTCCGTTGTGATGCCCGCCTATCAGCTCGGGACCTCCATCCGGAACAGCATCCTTCGTGTTGCGTCCGTCCTGGAGGGCATGCCCGGCTCGGAAATCATCGTTGTGGACGACGGCAGCACGGATGACACGTACGCTCAGGCGGCATCTGCCGGTGTCGCCCTCGTTCTCCGGCACGAGGTGAACATGGGGAAAGGCGCTGCGTCGAGGACGGGAGCGATGGCAGCGACTACGCCGACCGTCGTGTTCCTAGATGGCGACCTCGACCTTCCCCCCGAGCAACTCCCGGACATCGTGGACACCTTCCTTCAGGGCGACCTCGACGTCCTGGTGGGAACGAAACGCTACGGGATGAGTGGTGGCCGCTACCCCCTCAAGCGCAGATTCCTCAGCGCGGTCTTCCGGGTCGTCACCCGTGTTCTGTTCCGACTCCACGTCAGCGAGACACAGACTGGTCTCAAGGTGCTCCGACGCGGTTTCGCCCAGTCGATCATGCCGGATCTCGAGGTGACCCGGTACGCATTCGATCTCGAGCTACTCGTGAGGGCTCAGCGCCTCGGCGCGAAGATCGGCGAAATCCCCGTGGCGCTTCGCGTCGGTGCCTCGTCCTCGCCGCTGTCGATGTCCACGCTGTGGGAAATGGCAAGGGACACGCTCCGTATCCTCCTGTGGTCGCTTCGGCGGTGACTACTCCACCGGAGCACCACTACCCTCTTCGGAGCGGAGTGCCTTTCCGAACACCACGTCGCGGTATCCGGCGAACTTGGGGATCAGGATGATCAGCGTCGCAACGATATTCGCACCATTGAGCGCCAGCGGCCCCAACTCACCGAGCATCGCCTCAGCCAGCTTGACGATGGCGACCGTCAGTGCCCACGCGATCACATTCACCAGATAGAACCACGCCGTCTCTCGAGCGGAGAGCCGCCCGTCTTTGAGTTTGAACGTCCATCTCCTGTTCAACACGTACGACATGGCCGTCGCGAGACCGAATGCGAGCGTGACCGACCAGAATGCCGACACGTGGACCGCCCAGCGGAAGATGTTCAGCAACGCGAAGTAGACGGCCGTGTTCAATCCGCCGATCAGGCTGAGCCTTATGAACTGCCCGAGCGCCTCCTTCGTCAGGAAGCTCCGAAGATATGCCCTCATCGTTTCCCTCTCAGGCGTCCGGCCACGGCGAATCCCAACAGAAGCAGCAATGTGACGATCGTGATCGCATTTGCTGCCTTTTCGACAAGAGATGCGTGGAACTGGAGCACAACATCCTCTTGCGTCGGAACCACCACCATCGTCGATGGGGCCGCCCGGTAGGGTCCTTCGGCGCCGGTTGCGTTCCAGTCTGGGAAGTACGACACCTTGATCATGTGGGGGACTCCAACGGCGGTGGTGTGGAACGAGATACGGTCGTTCGTGAGCTGGATGTCGGAGACGACCCCGGTATCGGATTCAGGGATCGCCGACAGGATGAGGTCCCCTCCGACTCGGGGCCAGTCGTCCGGTCCGTCGGCTACCAGCCATCGGTCGAGCTCGTCGACGTTGTCATACCAGTCGAGGGTCGCGTGGGTGAAGTCCTCGCCTTCGTATACGGACGGAACGTAGGTAGCCACATCGACGAGAGAGGACGCTGGAAGCTCGAAGATAGAGAACGGCCCCGAATCTGTGATATGCCTGAGTTCGGGTGTGTTCATGGCCTCTTGCCTCGCCTCGTCGGTGTAGGTCACGTAGTAGCGAATGTCGTACAGGGCGAGGTGCTTGAGGCCCCGTTCGAAGTCGAATCGGTGATAGCGAAGGCCAGGGATGGGGCTCGACGGCTGGTAGCTCATCTCGGCCTGGTTGAGGAAGTGAAACGACGTCGTCAGCGACGATTCGAAAAACAGCCCCTCCATGGTCGGGTCGCGTTCGTCCGTCCAGTACGGAATAAGCATCAGCGCCATCGGCGTCCCGTACTTGTTCTGATCCTTGTTGTACTCCCACTGGACCCGACCGGGCGGCAGCTGGTCGAGCGTGTCCATCAGAGCGAAGTACTCAGGAGCGTCGGTCTTGCCCTCGTACCCCGTGTAGTTCCATTGCACCCAGCCGGGTATGAACGACATCCCGGCGAGCGCCGCGGCAACCACGACGAACGCACCGCCCACAGGAAGAACCGTGCCGGTCGCGACCTGTTTGGGCAACGCGAAGGTGGCCGCGATCGCAGACGCGCCGATCCCGATCGCAATCCAACCCGAGCTCGAGCCGAGAACCACCTTGTCCGAGACGAAGAACGGCACGATGGCGCCGGCGACCACCAGGCCCCGTACCCAGACGGCGCTCATGTGCCGAGGCAGGTGCCTGGAGAGCCACTTCAGTGCGACACCCAGCGCGATCCCCGCGAACACCCACACACCGAAGTAGAAGAACGGCAGGAAGCGGCCGTTCCAGAGCTTGCCCTGGATCTGATGAAATCGCTCAGGGAGCCAATCGGGGATCGCCTGGATGAGCCAGTAGTAGACGATGGGGAGCACCGTCAGCACGATGAGCGGAGTGCTCTTCGACGACCGCCGGCCTGCGATCACCAATCCGAACAGGGCGGGAACGAGCAACATCCAGAGTTCCTCGGGGACCACGTTCTTCCACCCGGTGAGCGGAACCCAGGCCATGTCGGATGAGAATGTGATCCTCGTCAGGAGAGGAATCGCCCAGAACGCCGCGACGCCAAAGCCGATCGCCCAGCTCGCGGACACCTTCTTGAGCCCTCCCTTCCATCGCATGACGATGAGCGAGGCGACGATCGCCGCGAGGGTGGTGATGAGGTGGGTGAGGGCGGTCAGTCCGAGAACGAAGCCGGCCAGCGCGATTCGCCGGCGACCGTCGCGAACCGACTGGATGAGCAGCGCCAAGTAGATCACGACGAACGCGAACGACCATGAGAACGAGTACTCGCCGGCAAGTGTCGACGGGATGTTGCCGCCGTAGATGGAGAAGCTCTCCATGAACACGAATGCTCCGCCGGCGGCGCCGGCAACGGTCGACGTCATCCTCGAGAACCCCATCGTTCTCACGAGGAAATAGGTCGAGGGCGGCAACGCGAGGAGCCCCAGGATGGTTACGAGCTTGAACGCCACCCCGTACGGGAGCAGCACGTCGAGGAGCACGGTCGCCAGTGCCGGGAGAGGGAAGTAGAAGTAGAGGAAGGGGAAGCCTGCGAACCAGTCGTTGCTCCACCCCAGAATGCGCCCCTCTGGCAGCAGCATGTCCCTCAGGTAGGCGGGAACGGCAGCGTGCGCACCCATGTCGCCGCCCGTCGGAGTATTGGCCCGGAGCAGCAAGGGAGGATTCATCACCACCAGGATCGCCGCAACGGCGATCCCTACGCCGATAGCAGCAACCCAGAGGGGTGTCGAGTCGCGCTGAGGGCCAGGCTCAGGAGGGGCGTTTTCGCGCGAGGTCGAGGACCTCGGCCAGGGGAAGGTGTTCGCCATCCTTGTCCCACCACTTCTCTTCACACTTGTGGCACGAGTAGAAATGGACCTCGGTGCCGTCGGGCAGCCGATGCTCGATCTCTATCACATCTCGAACGCCACACTTCGGACAGTGCACACGCCACCCCTATGTCTACCGGGCCCTGAGCTTACCCGAATTCGCGGTCTTCCTCTGACAGCTTGCCCACGTAGCGTGTTCGGCGCCGTCCGTTCTCCGTCCAGTATGCATACCAGTACGGACCGTGCGGACACCTCGTGCAAGTGGGCTTGCCGCACCTCACCCACTGGCGGCGCAAGCTCACGTCCTCGCCGGGCGTCACGGCACCTGCCGACTCGAGGCGTGCACGCGCGAGGATCACGAGACGTTGCAGCTCGTGCGCATCGAGCTCCTTCACCGCGTCCAACAGGTCGCGATCGATCGCCACTACGCCACTTCTAGGGATGCGAACAGGCGGACGGTTGTTCGCCGGTCTGTCAGAGTCCACTGGAGTGGAGGCGTGAGTCGGTCGGTGTGGGGACCGCACAGCGCATACCCGGTACCGGGCTCGACGACTCGCAAATCGTCGAGCCACACCTCGCGTGTCTCGTATTCGTAGGACATGACGGCGGCCGCGGGCGTACCGCAGCGAACACAAGCGATGAACATGCCGCAACGCTACCGGGAAGACAGAGGTCGACCAAGGATCGTCATGGGACAGGAACGCCCGACGTGAACCCGATCGCGGTACTCGTCTCATCGCTCCAGGCGACGCTCACCGGCACGTTCGACTCGACTTCCAGTCCTGTCGCTACCAGCGGCAGCCCCGCCACCGCTACCACCGTGGCTGGAGGCACCGCCACCTTGTCGACGTCTCCCGATGCGCCGCTCGCGTCCACGGACCGGTAGGTCACGGTTGCTGTGTCGGTTCCTGAGTTCATGACCCAGAAGCGGCTGGTGCCGACGATCCCGAACCCTGGCAGCATCCAGTGGGTTTGGGGCTCCGCGATACCTGAAGTCGCTGCGACCCGGGACCCATCCGCGGAAATGACCGTTGCGGCGGTGGGCCCGCCGGTCGTCACCCTGATGCCGAACGGGGCCTCGGCGAGGCCGCCGATCGGCAACGCGACATGGCTCGATCCGGCGACCGTCCCGGTGAGTGCGGCGGCTTCCGCCCCGGATTGGGTGTAGACGTCGACCTGGTAGTCGACGGGTTCGACGGCGTCGTTCGAGACGAACAGGGTCGCGTTCAGCCCGCCTGTGTTCACGATGGGGAAGTCCCACTGCTCCGCCTGGCCCTCATTGGTCCACACACCGACATCGGTTCCCTCTCCGAACACCATCACCGGAGTGAGCGCACCTTGCTTCATGTCGATGGCGACGGAGAGGCTCTCTCGAAGGTGAAGCGCGGCGGCAAGGTCGATGACCTTCCAGGTGCGCCCGGTGACCGTCACGGCCTCGAGGTCCGTCAGTGCCTCCGGGCCAAGTTCGCTCTTGACGGCGATGGAGGCCCGCGCGTCCTCGGAGAATGGATTGAACAGCACGAGAAGCAGCGACTGACCATCCAACGTCGAGCCGCCGGGGAGATGCCATATCTTCGAAGACGAAGAAGGACAGGTATCCACGGCCAGCACACCCTCTCCCGCTTCGACGATGCCGGCTGCCGAGGGACTGGACGAGAACTCGACGACGGCCGGATCGATCCCCTGATTGAGTACGGAGGCCAACGAGAGCGCCGTTGCAGCAGAGGTGCCCTGATGGTCTTCCCTCGTCTCACTCACTTCTCCGGCGACCGGGAACGTGAACCGGATGTCCGCGGGATCGCCGGACTGCGCGACGAGATACGTGTCGACGGTGGCATCCGAGTATGCCCACGGGCATGTCGAATGGCTCGGCGTCGACGCCACGGCACTCGTCGTCGACGTGATGGACGGCAGCGTCGGGGCCTGCGGCACAGGGAGGGTCCATGCGAGTCCGGTGAGCACGACAACGAGCAGAAGGATGAGAACCCGTTTCACGATCTCGACCCCAACGCGCTTGCGCCGATCAACAGCAGCAGATACACACCGGCGGCCTCGGCAAGCAGCCTGAGCGTCGCATCGGGAGTGAACTCTGCCACGCCCTGGGATCCGTCGATCTCGTTTGCCCATTCGGACTGCGCCCAACCCGGCCCCCACCGCGAGTCGGCGTTGATCTTGAGCAGCACCCGGTCCGCCGGGGTGCCTTCGAAGCGCGGAGGTACCCATGTCCAGGCCAGTCCATCGCTCGACTCGGCCACCGGTGACTCCACCTCGCTCTCGAACACCGTGAATCCGAGACCCGGCAGTGGCTTCATGTCGAGCTGTGCGTCGAAGGCCGTATCGAACGGAGTCGTTCCGATCAGGACGACCCACCGGACACCGTACGCGGCGAGTGCTTGCCCTGGCCGCAGTTCGCCCGAGAGAATGTCCTGCATCGTCGCCGCCAGTGCCTCATCACCGAGACCGGGATCAGCAAGACGTCCCTCCGTCAGCGTGGGAACCGGGCTGTCGATGAGGCGAAACCAGTACCCGTCGCCGGACCGAGACTCTCCCGGAAGGTCCGCTTCGCGCTCGCCGACGAGCAGAATTCTGTCGGGGCCGTCGGCGGACGCCCGAGCGGTCGTGAACGCCAACGGCGCGCCAAACTGATCGGCACCGAGGCCGGCACGGCCGGCCGGGATCATCGCAAGCGCACCCATGGCGAGCACGACCCCGCCGATGGCTCCGACGGCCGCAAGGATCCGCCGAGGCAATACCGACGTCGCGAATCGTCCCCCTAGGTCCACGGACGCGCCGGCGAGGAGCGCCGTACCCAGGGATGCGAGGATGAGACCGGCGACGGAGACTTCGTACCCGCCACCCACACCCGCCGTCCGTGCCACTGCCGCGCCCCCGGCTGCCAAGGCGGCGCCAAGGCCACCGATTGACGCCATCTCCTTGTCCCCCACCGTCACCACCAACAGTGCGGTCGCAGCCATGAGGCCGACGATCCAAATGTTCGGAGACCAGTACAGGGAAGGCCCATCGAGCAGCTCCCTCGGCGCGATCGCATAGAGCCAAGGAAACAGGAGGGGGATGGCGAGCAATGCACCGACGGCCCCTCGAACGACCGAACCCCAGCTCCCCCTCACAAGCGCACCGAGAACGAGCACGACGAGTGGCATCACCAGACCAACGGGGGCGAAGACCGCGAGCGTTCCGCTGGACAGACCAAGCGCGGCTGCCCGCGCACCGCGACCTCTCCAGTCGCGCGGCCACGGCTGCAGCGCGACGGCGATCGCCCACGGTGCCGCTCCGAGCGCAAGCAGACCGGGCCACGCGTCGGCACGGCCAAGCACCCTCGCGGCAGGGCCGCCGACCAGTGCGAGTGCGCCCAGGACTCTCCCCCACTGACCGATACCGAGACGACCAAGCATCCGGCCGGCCCCCCACAACGCGCCGAGGAGGGCGCCGACGGTCAGGACGGCTGAAGCGAGACCCGCCTTCGAGAACAGGACGAGCTGGACGAGTGCGGTCGCTCCCACGACGGGCATCATGGGGGAAGCTCCGCCGAGACCCGCTGGGTTCCATCCTCCGGCGTATTGGGTCAGCGTCGCCCATGCCGACTCCGGCAGCGGAAGGGAGAACCCACCGACGGGAAGCCGTCCAGCCCAAATCGATCTCGTCGCAACGACCGCGAACAGCACGCCGGCAACGGACGCGATGAAACCGGGCTGCTGCCAGAAGTTGCGGCCGCGATCGATCACCTCCTCCAAGCGTCCTCCGGTGGTCCGATCGCGGAGCCGATCTCCGAGCAGCTCCCCGACCTCCTTGAGCGCCACCGATCCTTTCACCTGGAAGCGAAAGAGCTCCTCATCGCCTACGAGTCGAGCGCGACGTGTGCGGCGGCGCTCCCTGATCGTCGATGGCAGCCGGCGCACGTTCCACGCCCACGCGAGGAAGAAGCGCAGAAGCGCGTTTCTCCGGTCCAACAGCGTGTGCGCAAGGGCCGAAATCAGCCCGGTGGCGAACGCACCTGGCAGTACCCATGCAAGCGTGAGCCCCTGGTAGGCCTTCGCGACGGCCCTGATCTGGCCCGCGTCCTCTCTCCAGGAAGAACCCGTCTCGCATGACCCTCGATGCAGCACTTCGGCCGACGGCACCACCACGACCCTTCCGCCCGCGATCCGAGCTCGCTGCGAGAAATCGATCCCTGCCGCGTTCGGTGCCATCGTCGTGTCGGGTCCTCCGAGTCCGAGATAGAGGTCTCGCCTGACGAGCATGCACGCCCCCGACACGTACGCGACGTCACGGACCACGTCGTACTGTTCCTGGTCGCGCTCATTGTCCTCCAGGCCTGTGTAGGGCACGCCGAACACGTCCGTGGCGGCACCCACCAACTCGAGCATGTCCGGATCATCCGCCCTCAGGAGCTTGGCACCGGCAACCGAAGCGTCGGTACGTTCCAACTCACCGATGAGGGCACCCAGCGCGTCGGGCCTCGGCAGCGCATCATCGTGGAGGACCCATACATGCGTCGTCTCGGATCCCAGAACCCCGGACAGCTCGCCTGGCGACGCGACCCAGGCGATGTCGCGAGCTTCTGCGGCTTCTCGCTCGGCATCCCCACCCCCGACGACGGAGATGGAATCCGGCTCGTACACTTGGGCCGCGATCGCGTCGAGTGCGTCGCCGACCGACCCGGCGCGCGCGACGACGGCGGCAAGAACGACTGCCTTGTGATCGGAGGACGACATGCGGACGCCATTGTGGAGCCGGCAGGGCTCTACCGCAATCCGACAGGGACACCGCCGATGGCTCGAGTAGCGCTTCTCTCCGGCGGTGTGGGCGGGGCGAGACTCGCGCGCGGCCTGTACGCGCTCGACGAGGTAGACACCTCGATCATCGTGAATGTAGGCGACGACGAGGTCGTCTACGGCCTCGATGTCTCCCCGGACATCGACACCGTTCTCTACACCCTCGCCTCACTGGAGGGACCGCACGGATGGGGCATCGAGAACGATGCCACCGACGTCATGTCACACCTCGAGGGGCTTGGACTCGATACGTCGTTTCGCATCGGCAACAGGGATCTCGCGACCAATCTGCTGAGAACACAGATGCTGAGAGACGGGGCCTCGCTCTCAGAGGTGACCGACAGGATCGCATCGGCACTCGGTGTGGATGCGACGGTCCTGCCCGTCACCGACGACACGGTGCGAACGATGCTGCGCGTCGACGACGGGTGGATTCGCTTCCAGGAGTACTTCGTTCTTCGCGGCCAGAAGGACAGCGTCCACGACATCCGATTCGACGGTGCCGATCTCGCGACGCCGGCACCGGGAGTACTCGACGCGATCAGAACGGCGGATGCGGTCCTGATCGCACCTTCGAACCCACCCTTGTCGATATGGCCGATCCTTGCTATCCCAGGGGTGGCCGGCGCCGTCGCCGGATCGCCTCGGGTTGTCTGTGTGAGCCCGCTGTTCGGTGGACGAGCACTCAAGGGGCCGGCGCACGTGGTGCTGCGGTCACTCGGCATGTCGGCCGGCAACCGTGGCGTGGTAGAGGCGTACCGAGGCCTCCTCGACGACCTCGTGATCGACGTCGGGGACGCTCCCGATCGGAGTCGTCTCTCCGACATGGGCCTTCGCGTCCACGTGCACGACACGAGGATCTCGGAATCGGACGCCGCGACGGCCTTCGCGGAGTGGCTCGTGAGCCTTCTGTGACCCTCTCGGTCATTCCGGTACCGGGGATCGGCGAGGTCCACGACGGTGACGATCTCGCCGCACTCATCCTGTCCGCCTTGCACGCCGGCGACATCGCGCTGCGCGACGATGACGTCGTCGTAGTGACCCACAAGGTCGTCTCCAAAGCCGAGGGATCTATGGAGGCATACGGGAGCGAACGTGAGTACCGCCGCATCGTCGAAAGGGAGTCGCAGGCGGTGATCCGGCGTAGGGGCGATCTGACCATATCGATCACCCGCCAGGGCTTCATCTGCGCGAACGCCGGAGTCGACCGCTCGAACGTGCAACCTGGCCATGTGGTGCTCCACCCTCGGAACCCCGACCGGTCGGCCCACGGACTCCGACAGCGATTCGAACATGAGACCGGCACACACCTGGCCGTGATCATCACCGACACCTTCGGGCGCGTCTGGCGCAGGGGTCTCACAGATGTTGCGATCGGCGTCTCGGGTATCGCGCCACTGCTCGACTATCGGGGAACGGTCGACACATGGGATCGGCGTCTCGAAGTGACCGAGGTGGCCGTCGTCGACGAGATCGCCGCCGCGGCCGATCTCGTCATGGGCAAGGCCGACAACCTACCGGTCGCCATCGTGCGAGGGTTCGCCTGGGAACCCGGTACGGGCCGTGCCACCGACCTCGTACGGCCTCCTGAAGAGGACCTCTTTCGCTAGCGAAATGAATCGACCGTGCGGCGCAGACCCTCGTCGAGTGGTGTCCATGCTCGCCATCCGAGCAGCTTGAAGGCGAGCGAAGGATCGACCACGGATCGGTAGACATCACCCGGTCTCGGGTCGGCGAACACCGGGTTCTGATCGAATCCGACGATCGATGCCAGCCGCGTGAACAGCTCGACCACCGAGGTCTCCACTCCGGTGCCGATGTTGATGAGCCGTCCACCCTCGACGCCACCTGCGCGCACGCACGCGTCCACCACATCCGTGACGAAGACGTAGTCGCGTGTCTGCCCTCCGTCGCCGAAGATCACCGGCCTCCTCCGTTGCAGCATGAGGTTCGAGAAGATCGATACGACTCCCGCTTCTCCGAGCGGGTCTTGACGCGGTCCGTAGACGTTGGAGAACGCCGCCAGTACGTAGTCGACGCCCGTCACGTCCTTGTAGTAGCGGAAGTAGTCCTCAACAACCTTCTTCGAGATCCCGTACGGCGAGTCCGGGTGCTTGGAGTGGGACTCCTTTGATGGAAGTCTGGCACCGGCCCCGTAGATCGCCCCTCCGGATGATGCCGCCACGACTCTGGCCGCCTCCACACGCCGAGCGGCTTCCAGAACGTTGAGCGTCCCGAGGATGTTGATCGACGCGTCCAGCAATGGATCCCGGGCGGATACCGCTACCGACGCCTGGGCGGCCAGATGAAACACCAGTTCCGGCCGAAAGCGCTCCACGGCGGTGACGAAGGCGTCGTCTCTGATGTCGAGCTGATGGAACTGGACGTGGCCCCGGCTCCGCGCGTCGGCGAGGTTGCCGAGATGGCCGCTGGAGAGATCGTCGATCACCAGCACCTTCCACCCTTCGTCGATGAGTCGGTCGACGAGGTGCGATCCGATGAAGCCGGCGCCACCGGTGACCAGGGCGTTCATCTGACAATCGATCCCTTGCGGACGAACCGTACGCGGATGAGTCGCACGAATGCGGGGATCCCGTCGCGCCAGGAGATCTTCTTGCCTTCGACGGCTTCCCGTCCGGTGTACCGGATCGGCACCTCGTAGATTCGATAGCCGAGTCTCAGTATCTTGGCCGTCACTTCCGGCTCGATGTCGAATCTGTTGGCGGTCAGATGGAGCGAGCGTGCGAGATCTCCCTGGATCAGCTTCGAGCACGTCTCCATGTCGGAGAGCGTCGTGTTGTACAGCACGTTGGTGACAAGGCTCAGGAAGCGGTTGCCGACCCAATGCCAGAACAGCATGTTTCGCCGCTCTCCCGTGAACCGCGACCCGTAGACCACCGATGCGTCTCCTTCGAGCGCGGGCCGGAGCAGCACCGGCCAGTCTCTCGGGTCGTATTCGAGGTCGGCGTCGTAGACGATGATCCAGTCGCCAGTCGACGCGTCGATCGCTCGCCGAATCGCGGCGCCCTTGCCGGCATTCTCCGATTGGTGGAGTACCCGCACCGTCGAATCGGCCAGCTGATCGATGACCTCTCCGGTGCCATCCGTAGAGCCATCGTCAACGATGATGATCTCACGATCGACGGGCAGGTCGACCCCGCGCGCTCTCCGCACGGCCTCGCCCACCGTCCGTCGTTCGTTGTACACAGGAATGAGAATCGAGAGTTTCACGCCAGGAAGGCTAGTGGCGGGTTGCACCCGCAACTAGCTCAGCCAACCGCCGAAGCTCGGCTATCGCCCGATGCCCTGGTAGCTGAGCCCGAGTCCCCGCACGGCCACAGGGTCCAGCAGGTTGCGTCCGTCCACGATGGCGCTGCCTCGCATCACGCGTGCCACCTCGTGGAGGTCGATCGTTCGGTACTCCGACCACTCGGTCGCGATCAAGAGGACATCCGCGTCTCGTGCCGCGTCGATGGGTGTGTCCACCTGATCGAGTCCGTCCATGCTCACGCGTGCCTGTGGATCGTGAGCCCGGATGCTGCAGCCCTCTTCCAGAAGCCGCTCGGCGATTGCGATTGCCGGCGAGGAACGCGTGTCGTCCGTGCCGGCTTTGAACGCAAGACCCCAGAGGGCGACCGTCTTGCCTGCGAGCGAGCCGCCTGCGTCGCGTCGGACGTTGTCGACCACCCTGTCGCGTTGGATGTCGTTGATGCGGATCACGCTCTTCAGCAGCGCGAAGTCGTAGCCGGCGTCTTCGGCCACCGCGACCAGAGCATTCGTGTCCTTTGGAAAGCACGAGCCACCGAAGCCGGGCCCCGGGTTGAAGAAGTGGAATCCGATCCTGCTGTCGTAGCCCATCCCCAACAGCACATCTTTGACGTCGGCACCGACCGCCTCACACAGATTCGCGATCGCGTTCGCGAATGTGATGCGCGTCGCCAGGAACGCGTTGGCCGAGTACTTGACCATCTCCGAGGAGACGGGATCGGTGACGACGAGCGGGGCCTGGAGGCCCCTGTACAGCTCGATCATCGTCTCGGCGGCACGTTGATCCGTGGTTCCGATGACGATCCTGTCGGGGTGCAGGAAATCGGAGATCGCCGATCCTTCCCGAAGGAACTCCGGATTGGAGATCGCCACGGCATCGGTCCCGCGATCTCGAAGCACCTCTTGGATGCGTGCGACCGTTCCGACAGGGACGGTGGACTTCAGCACGACGATCGCTCCCGGAGCGAGCGCCCCGATGATCTCGTCGAGCACCGTGTACACGATCGACGTGTCGGCGGCGCCGTCTTCACCTTGCGGTGTCGGAAGGGCGAGAAACACGACGTCCGCACCGCGGACGGCGTCCACATTGGACGTGAACACGGTGAGGCGCCCGTCGTCGACGGCGGCCTGGAGGAACTGGGTGAGTTCGGGCTCATAGATCGGAGATTCACCCCGGCGAAGCGCGTCGACCCTTCGCTGGCTGTGCTCCCCCACCTTCACCGAGTGTCCGAGGGTGGCGAGGCCAACGGCCGTCGCCAAGCCCACGTAGCCGGCCCCGATAACAGCGACATCCATCAGCCGAACGATACTCCCCGAGTCACCCTTGGGCGTCTCTTCCGACGATGACGATCACGTCGACCGAGCTGGGGACCGTCCCCGGCACCACTTCGCCCATCCCAGCCTTCTCTTGGACCGCTCGTGCGAGCGCCAGGTTGTCTGGTGCGGCGATGATCTGCGTCGACGCGAAGTCGTTCCGCTGCGCATCGCCCACGTCTGTGACCTCGATGCCGTCGCCGTTGAGTCTGTCGGCCATCGTTCCCGCCGCTCCCGCGACGCCGTTGCCGTTGAGCACTTGGACTCGAATCAGATCGGTCGTGTCGACCGTGAGCGGATCGCCGGCGGCGAACGCAGCGAGCAATGCGCCCGCCTCGGGTTCCTTCTGGATCTGGAAGGAGGTGCCATCGATCGTCTTGGAGTAGGTGGGAAGCGTCGAGGACTCGATGGTCGACCCGTTGACGGATCGCAGAGACCACGCAAGGCCGACGATCTCGCTCTCCGTGAGCGTCGAGTCCACGGTCAGATGGCTGGCGATCGTCTCGGTCAGCGACGTTGCGGCCGTGATCGACGACGGGCGCTTGATCTCTGCCAGGATCGCAAGGATGAGCTGCTGCTGGCGTCGTGTCCGGCCGATGTCGCTCGCGTCGACCGATTTCCATGATCCGTCGATCAGCTCCTGGTAGTGCCGTGACCGTGCATAGGCCAGTGCCGTCGCCCCGTCGAGCGTCTGGGTTCCCGCATCGACGCTGAAGCCCGACTTGAGGTCCCGTGCCGGGTACGGGAACGAGAGCTGCACGCCACCCAGTTCGTCGACGATTGCGGCAAAGCCGACGAAGTTCACCTCCATGTAGTGGTTGATGTCGAGTCCCGTCGCCTGACGTACCGTACGGACCATCAACTCGCTCCCACCGAACGCGAACGACGCGTTGATCTTGTTGGTCCCGTGGCCGTCGATGTCGACTCGAAGGTCGCGTGGGATCGAGAGCACCTGTACGCGATCGTCCGACGGATAGACCTTGACGAGAATGATCACGTCGGCTCGCTGACCCGGAAAGTCGCCGAAGTTCGTCCCCAGCGCATCGGTGACACCCTCTCGTGAATCTGAACCGATGATCAGAAACGTCTTCGCAGGCTCTGCCTTGGTGCCTCCCGTGTCCACGCTCTGCGGGCTGGTCGTCGGCGTCAGCACCTGCACCACGTCCGTGTCCCGGGTCAGATTCCCGGTGAACGCGTCGGACACGTGCTTGACCAGCAGGGCAGAGGCGATGGCCGCGACCCCGATCACTATCGCAATTGCGAACAGTGCTCGCAGGAGCCACTTGCCGACGCGAGAACGCGAAACAGGATGGGGGGAATCGAGGGAGTTCGACATGGACGATGGGAAGGTTAGCGGGGTCTGGAGATGACGTGATCGCCGCCACTATGACTCGGACAGGATGTGCACCTCCCCTGAAGCCAGCGCAACGAGCGACCCATCGACGGACACGAGCAGACGGCCCAACTCGTCGACTCCCGTCGCGCGTCCCGCCCCGTCGGGCGCCCAGGTGACCGCCCTCCCTATCGTGGTGCATGTTGCGCGATACTCGCCGATCCCCCACCCGTCCGGGCCTGCCTCGAGTCGGTGCAGGAGTCCGTCGACCCATCGCGATGCGAGCACCACAGCCTCCTCGGGTCCGGGATCCGCCTCGAATGCTCCGCAGGACTGCTCCGGAGGGTCGGGCCACCAGAGGTTCACGCCGAGGCCGCAGACGACGGAACTCCCGTCCGTCTCGGTGAGGATGCCTCCCACTTTGCGGCCGCCCATCACGAGATCGTTGGGCCACTTCAGCGAGCAGTCGAAGATTTCGTGCGCGGCGAGGCCCGCGACCAGCGTGATCCTGGGCCATGCCTCCGCGGGCCACCAGGGTGTCCACCTGAATGAAGCAGCCAGCGCTCTCGGCGCGTTCCACCACGAACGTCCTGACCGTCCCCGGCCGGCGCTCTGTCGTGCTGCCACCACCAGTACCGGTTGGGGGCGGTTTCTCGCCTCGTCCTGAGTGGACGCCACTTCGCCGAGAGAAAGGATGTCGTAATGTGTAGCCATTCGAGGTGATCGAGAGTCGAAAGCCAATCTACGCATGGGTACCGAAGAACGCATCGAAGAACTGCGTAGGCTGCGAGCCGAGGCGCTTCGCTCGGGCAGCCAGCGCGCAATCGACCGTCAGCATGAGCTGGGCAAGCTGACGGCGCGCGAGCGCCTCGAGGCACTACTCGACAAGGGGTCGTTCCAGGAGATCGACACGTTCGTTCGCCATCAGGCCCGCGGTTTCGGCATCGAGGACAAGCGACCGGCCGGTGACGCCGTCGTGACAGGGTGGGGAACCGTCGACGGCAGAGTTGTGTTCGTATTCGCCGAGGACTTCACGGTGTACGGCGGTTCACTCGGTCGGGCGGTCAGCGACAAGATCGTCAAGGTGATGGATGCCGCGCTCCGGACGGGCGCTCCACTCATCGGCCTCAAGGACTCGGGCGGGGCGAGGATCCAGGAAGGTGTCGCGTCGCTCGATGGCTATGGCCGCATCTTCGAACGGAACGTGCAGTCGTCTGGTGTCATCCCCCAGGTCTCGGTGATCATGGGTCCGTGCGCGGGAGGCGCCGTCTACTCGCCGGCGATCACGGATTTCGTGTTTCAGGTCAGGGAGTCGAGCCACCTGTTCATCACCGGTCCGGACGTCATTAGGGCGGTGACCGGCGAAGAGGTCACCTTTGAGGAACTGGGAGGAGCATTCGCCCATGCCGGCACCTCCGGCGTCACCCACTTCGTCGCGGAAGACGGAGCCGATGCCCTCGAACAGGTCCGCTATCTGCTCTCGTTCCTTCCTCAGAACAACATGGAGGCCCCACCACGCTTCGCTCCTGCCGATCGGCCTGACCGGCTCGAATCTGCTCTCGACTCGATCATTCCCGACTCCGCCAACCAGCCGTACGACGTGGTGGACGTGATCGAGCGCGTCGTCGACGACGGCGAGTTCTATCAGGTGCACGAGCACTGGGCACAGAACATCGTCGTGGGGTTCGCCAGACTCGACGGCTACAGCATCGGAGTCGTAGGCAACCAGCCCTCGGTGCTGGCAGGGACGTTGGATATCGAGGCGTCGACGAAAGCAGCCCGGTTCGTTCGCTTCTGTGACGCGTTCAACATCCCGCTCATCACGTTCGTCGACGTCCCCGGTTTCCTGCCCGGTGTCGACCAGGAGCACGGAGGAATCATCAGGCACGGGGCGAAACTGCTGTACGCCTACAGCGAGGCGACCGTGCCAAGAATCACCGTGATCACTCGAAAGGCGTATGGCGGAGCCTATGTCGTCATGAATTCCCGTGGCATTCGAGCCGACATCGTCTATGCATGGCCCTCGGCGGAGATCGCCGTCATGGGCGCCCAGGGCGCAGTCAACGTCGTATTCCGTCGCGATCTCTCGGCGTCCGACGACCCGGATGCGCGGCGGCAAGAGCTGATAACCGATTACGAGCGACGTTTCAACAACCCCTATCGGGCAGCCGAACTGGGTTTGGTGGACGAAGTGATCGAACCGAGCCAGACGCGACCCAGGCTGATCCGCTCTCTGGAGATGCTCCGCACGAAGCGGGAGTCGCTCCCGTCGAAAAAGCATGGGAACATCCCACTGTGAGCCCGAGAGTCGACGCCCCCCGATCCATTACCTCCGTGTTGGTCGCCAATCGCGGGGAGATCGCCGTTCGTGTGCTCCGATCGGCAAAAGAGATGGGCATGCGCACGATCGCCGTCTACTCGGAGTTGGACCGCGATGCTCTCCACACACAAGTCGCGGACGAGGCGTGGAACATCGGACCTGCACCCTCGTCGGAGTCCTACCTCGATTCGCACCGCATCCTCAGGGTTGCCAAGGAAGCCGGAGCCGACGCCATCCATCCGGGGTACGGGTTCCTCGCCGAGAACGCAGACTTCGCGGCGGAGGTCGCCGATGCCGGCCTCATCTGGGTCGGACCACCGCCCGAGGCGATCATCATGATGGGTTCGAAGATCACGGCGCGACAGGCGGCCATCGAGGCCGGCGTTCCCGTGGTACCTGGAACCAGCGAACCACTCGCGTCGGTCGAAGACGCATTCGCGATCGCCGCGGAGTTCGGGTTTCCGGTGGCTGTCAAGGCGGCACACGGGGGAGGCGGGAAGGGATTGCGCATCGTCGGGGATGCGGCCGCGCTCCAAGGGGCGATCGAGGGCGCCAAACGTGAAGCGGAGGCGTACTTCGGCGATCCGGAGGTGTACATCGAGAAGTACATCGAAAAGCCACGCCACATCGAGGCGCAGATCTTTGCCGACGATCACGGTCACACGGTGTTCCTCGGAGAGCGCGACTGCTCCCTCCAGCGACGACACCAGAAGCTGATCGAGGAGACGCCGGCCGCAAACCTCCCCGACCGCCAACGTCGAGCGATCGGACGTGCCGCCATCCAGATGGCGAAAGCCTGCGACTACCGCGGAGCGGGGACGGTCGAATTCCTCGTGGACTCCGATGGCAATTTCTACTTCCTGGAGATGAACACTCGACTCCAGGTCGAGCACACCGTGACCGAGATGGTCACAGGGATCGACCTCGTCCAAGAGCAGCTGAGAGTCGCGAGCGGTCTGCCCCTGTCGTTCACGAGCCCGGATCGAACGGGTCACGCCATGGAATTTCGCATCAACGCCGAGGATCCGGCCGAGGGCTTCATTCCCCACCCCGGTCGAATCGTCGACTACAGAGAGCCCGCCGGATTCGGTGTCAGGGTGGATTCTGGTGTGACGACAGGTTCTGAGATAAGCCGCTACTACGACACGCTGATCGCCAAGCTCGTCGTATGGGGCAGGGACCGCGACCAGGCGATCGCCAAGGCCAAGCGCGCCCTGGGCGAGTTCAGGATCTTGGGAGTTCCGACAACGATCCCGGCCCACCTGGTCATGCTCGACAACGAGACATTCAGACGAGGGCGCCACCACACGGCACTCGTCGAGAACGACATCGACTTCACGGAGTTGGTCCAGTCGATCCATCCGCCGGTCGAAGGAGACGAGGCGCTGGCCCGACGCGACATGACCGTTGAGATCTCTGGGAGGAGATACACGGTCACGTTCTGGGCACCCGAGGCGCCCACGGCAGGAGGACGACCCCGACACAAACCACCGAGGCTCGCCAGGACCGCGGCGGTCACCTCGGATGACGCGGGCATCATCACGGCACCCATGCAGGGGACCATCGTGAAGGTGCATGTGGAGGCGGGCGACCGTGTCAGGAGCGGAGACCCGATCTGCGTACTCGAGGCGATGAAGATGGAAAACGAGGTGCGCTCCCAGGTCGACGGCGAAGTGATCGAGATGAAGGTGCGACCTGGTGACACCATCTCCACGGGCCAGGTCATCGCGGTCATCAGGTAGGGCTCGCACGGCGAGTCCGTCGTTTCCTCCCCCACCGAGCCACGCGAGCGTTGGGAGAGGTGGCGTCAAGCTGATGCTTGACGCCGGAGGGGGCCGTTCCCGTTTCCTCCCCCAGCGAGCCACGCGAGCGTTGGGGAGGTGGCGTCAAGCTGATGCTTGACGCCGCAGAGGGCCGTTCCCGTTTCCTCCCCCAGCGAGCCACGCGAGCGTTGGGGGAGGTGGCGTCAAGCTGATGCTTGACGCCGGAGGGGGCCGTTCCCAGC
>CAYLHS010000027.1:0-25099 GCA_964383535.1 uncultured Acidimicrobiia bacterium | reverse complement strand
TGAACGGGGTCAGGATCACCAACCCGGCGAGCAGACCCACCTTGGCTCCGAACTCGTTGGTCTGCGGGGCGATGAGGAGCGTGCTCAGCGTGGCGATGGCCGCTGCGAACACGACCCTGGCGGCTCGTCCACGCGGGATGGTCTTCGGATCCGTGATCATGAAGAACAGGAAGATCAGCAATTCCGGTGATGTCACCACCACCCACCAGAACGACCTGCCGCATACCGGCGCCAGCGACCAGGCGGTTGTGATGCAGTGCCCGGATGCCGCGAGCGCGCCGAGGCCCACGGCGAACGCACCCCAGAAGGCCAGAGCCATCGGCAGCAGGTGGAGACGCGATGTGATGGCGAGACCGCCGGCCAGAATCACGAGATAGGCGAACACCATCGCGGGCCCCAACGGTGCCCACCAGAAGTCGAGCGGCTCGATGATGTTGCTGCCGAGAATGACGAATGCCAGGACGAGCCCCAAGTTCGACGGGTTGAAGACGTGCGTTCCGTGACGTCGGATCGCGTACTTGGAGAGGAGCGAGAAACCGGCGACCGCCGCGAATACGTACCAGCCCTGCCAGCTCCAGTGCTGATCCCGGCCCATTCCGACGAGCCTCAGGATGAGCGCCACGCCGCTGCCGGTGAGCATGCCGCTCGCAGGCCATACGATTCGACGCTGCTGCGCGAACGTGATACCCAGATCGATCAGTGCCGTGGTCAGAATCGCGACCACGATCTGGGGCACAGAGACCCTGAACCCGAGGGCGACCTGGCCGAGCACGTGGATCGTGATGATGACCGCCGCGAGGTGGAGCCGAGGGTCGCGTATCGACGGCAGCACCAACGGGTAGGCCCTGGTGCCGATGCGGAGCGTGCGAGTGGCTGTCGGTGTCATCGAATCCTGAGTCGGTTCCAGGCATCACGCTAGCGATGATCGCGCTTGCGGCGACCTCGTTGCGTTCGTCGGTTGAGCCGACGGAGCCGGCCCCGGGACGCGTGCTACTGGGCTTTCCAGATCGCGTTGTTGACGAGGTTCTCGAGGGCCTCCTGGCGGCCGGACACCGGATTCGGATCCACCGCGCCACTCGCGACCTTGGCTTCGAGCCCGGCGAGGTCTACCTGCCCGTTGGAGATTGCCGTGCCCAGATCGCCTGACCATCCGGCGTAGCGCATGTCGCGGGCTGCCTCGAGCCCACCGTCCTCGAGGAGGGTCGCCGCTGCGACCAACGATCGAGCGAGCGTGTCGATCCCTCCGATGTGACCGTGGAAGAGGTCGTCGCGGGCCATGGACTGGCGTCGGAGCTTCGTGTCGAAGTTGAAGCCGCCGGTCGTGAAGCCACCAGTGCGAAGGATCTCGTACATGGCCAGGCTCATCTCGTCGACGGAGTTGGGAAATTGGTCGGTGTCCCACCCGTTCTGGTAGTCGCCACGGTTGGCGTCAACCGATCCGAAGATACCGTTGTCGAGCGCATAGGACACTTCGTGGTGGAAGCTGTGGCCTGCGAGGGTCGCGTGGTTCACCTCGATGTTGACGAACAGCTCGCCGAGGAGGTCGTACCGCTCGAGGAATCCGTGCACCGTCGCGCAGTCGTAGTCGTACTGGTGCTTGGTCGGCTCCTGCGGCTTGGGTTCGATCAGGAGTGTGCCCTCGAAGCCGATCGACTTCTTGTAGTCGACGACCATGTGGAGGAAGCGGGCGAGCTGGTCGGCCTCGTGTTTCATGCGGGTATTCAGGAGGGTCTCGTATCCCTCGCGCCCGCCCCACAGCACGTAGTTGACGCCGCCGAGACGGTGGGTCGCGTCGATCGCATTCTTCACCTGGGCGGCCGCATACGCGAAGACCTCCGGATCGGGATTCGTCGCCGCACCCGCCATGTAGCGGGGATTTCCGAAGAGGTTCGCCGTGCCCCACAGCAGCCGGACTCCAGTTTCCTGCATCTTCTTCTCGGCGTATTCGACCATCGTCTCGAGATTGGCGCGGGTCTCGGTGAACGTGTCACCTGCCGGGGCGATGTCCAGATCGTGGAAGCACCAGAATGGGAATCCGAGTTTGCCGAAGAACTCGAATGCTGCGTCCATCTTCATCCGGGCGGCCGCCATCGGGTTCATCGAGGGGTCGAGCCACGGCCTGTCAAAGGTGCCTGCGCCAAAGACGTCGCTGCCCGGCCACTGGAATGAGTGCCAGTAGCACACGGCGGCGCGCAGATGCTCCTTCATCGTCTTGCCGGCGACGACGCGGTCGGGGTCGTAGTAGTGAAAGGCAAGAGGATTGGGTGAGTCCAGGCCTTCGTAGCGGATCGCATCCACACCTGCGAAGAACTCGGTCATCGTCTCCTCCTGTCTATCCCACACTATGCCGCACGTCGGGCGGTGCCGTGACGTGTTCACCCAAGTATCACATGCGATCCGTCTCCTGTCCGCTGCGTTCTCCGTAGTCGTGTCCCACGGGATCAGAGGATCTCGTCTCGACCTGCGCTCCTCCTTCGACAAGAACCCCGGTCGACCGCAAGGCTATCTCGCCTCCGTGGTCAAAGTGACCGCTCCCGAACCACCGTCGCCACATCGAGGCGCTGCACGGCGCGCAACACGGGTCGTTGTGAAAGAAGGGCAGCGATGATGATCGCGATCACAGTGAACACATACGTCGTCGGCCGGATGTACAGGTCCCACTTGAACAGGTCGCTCGAGTACACGGACAGCCCGTAGTAGGCGAATACGTACCCGAACAGCAGTCCGGGGATCACGCCGATGAGCGTCAGCAGCACATTCTCAGACGTGAGGAGCCTCGAGATCGTGTGTCGACTGATTCCGCCGGCACGCATCATGGCCACTTCCGACGCTCGCTCTGCGACGTTGGCGGAGATCGTGTTGTAGATCAGCGCGAACGCCATCAGCCCTCCCAGCGCCAGCATCACTCCCACGAAGGCATAGAACAAACCCATGAACTGCTGGGCCATCGATTTGAGTGCCTGCGAGTCGACGAACGCGCCGACGGCCGGGAGTGCGCTCAGTTCGTTGCGCATCGTCTCCGGCTGGGCTCCTGGCGCGTAGGTCAGGTACACGGTGTTGGCAGGATTCGCACCACCGGCGAGCGTGGTCAGCTCTGGAAGCGAGATGTACGCATAGGTGCCGAGCGGTTCGCTGACGAACCCGGCGACCGTCTGGGTCGTGTGGATGTTGACGTCGGGGACGTCGATCGTCACCGAGTCACCCACCTTGACGCCCAGGTCCTTCTCGAGGGACGTGCCCAGGTACACCCCGCTCGATGGCAGGGGCACGTCGTGACCCTTCACGATGAAGCTGTGCAACGTCGTGTCCGGCCGGAAACCGAGTAGTTCTGTGTGGTACTGCCCCGTCGTGGACTGGATCGATACTGGGAGGTCGGCAACTGCTTCGGCGTGCGCGACGCCGGACTCGGCCGCGATCTCAGCGACGGCATCGGGAGTGGCCTGGCCGGTCAGATAGACCTGCGCGTTCTGACGATTGACCTGGTCGAACTGGCGGCTCAACAGCACCTGGATCGAGTCGATCATCCCCCAGAAGGTGAGGATCAAGGTCACCGCCAAGACCACCCCGATCACCGTCGAGAGCGTCCGGTTCCGGTTCCTTCCGACTCCGCGCAGAACGGCCTTCCAACGGGCGGGCAGCCGGCCAAGCGGCGGCACGACTCGTTCGATCCAGGTGGATCCACCCTTGCCCGCGGGAATGAGTCCGCGCATCGCCTGAGCCGGCACCAGCTTGGCGGCGCGCATCGAGGGCGCGAGGGCGGACAACGCGCCGGCCATCAACGCGAACACCACACCGATCAGCGCGGTCGATAGGTGCGCGGTGGTCACGGTGGCCGGAATCGACAGTGCCCCGGTGTACATCTTCGAGATCACACTCCCCAAGAGGCCACCCAGCGGCGCCCCAAAGGCGGCCCCGACGATGGCGGCGAAGAGACCAAACTCCAGGTAGTGAGCGAACACCGTCCGTTTACGGAAGCCGCTCGCCATCAGCAAACCCACCTGACCCCGCTGGCTCAGCACCAGCCGTGTCAGGAGCACGTAGGTGGCCATTCCCGCCGCGGCCAAGAACAGAAGCGGGAACATCAACGACATCTCCTGGAAGCCCGAGAGGTCCTCGCTCAGTGCGGCGTTCGATGGCAGATCTGCCAGGGGTGTCGCGTTCGTAGCGCCGTTGTTTTTGGCGAAGTCCTCGAGCAACTGATCGAGCCCCTTCGTGTCCACGCCCGACTTGTAGGTAACGAGTACCTCCGTGTGCGCGCCCGTGGACGGCAAGGCGGCAAGCAGCGACTCGTCGGCGAAGACGATCCCGAAGTCGTCGAAGGAGGGGATGATCTGCTGGCGGCTCTCCGCCGGCCACAGGTACTCGGCCGACGCCCCGACGCCGGCGATCTTCTCGTCTACCCACCCGTTGGTGCCGAGCACTTGGATAGTGTCGCCGGCCTTCAGGTCGAAGTGCTGGGCCATGTGCTGTTCGATCAAGACAGGGGCCGATACATCGGGATAGCTACCCGAGAGAATGTCGACCTGGTCGATCGATGGCTGGCCCCCAGAGGGTATGCCAACGAGTCGCCCGAGCATCTTGTGATCGCCGTTGACCTGCACGGGAACATCGGCCACGATCCGTGTTGTCACGTCTGCGACGCCGGAGACTCCTTTGACCCCCTGGACGATCGCATCCGTCTGACCTCCAGCGATAGTCATGTCGGCGGTGTTGAGGTTCGCGAAGAGCTGGTGGTACGAGTCGGTGAGATTCTGGTAGGCGTCGTATGTCCCTCCGAACAGCGCGATGCCAAGAACGATCGTGATGATCACGGCGACGAACTGGCTTCGACGGAGTCGGAGATCTCTCCAGAGCTTGCGGTGAAGGATGCTCACCACTCGACCTCCTCTGCGCCGAGTGGTCGCTCGTTCGAGACGATCGAGGCGATCTCGCCGGAGTGCAGGCGGACGACACGATCTCCCATCCCACCGATCGCCGCGTTGTGGGTCACCAGAAGCACTGTCCGCCGGTCCCGGTCGGCGACCGCCCGAAGCTGGGTGAGGACCTGGCGCCCGGTGTCGAGATCGAGCGAACCCGTCGGCTCATCGACGAGCAGGAGCGGTGGCTTCTTGACGAGGGCCCTCGCGATGGCAACTCGCTGTTGCTCGCCCCCCGACAGCATGCCGGGGAAGTGATCGGCCCGGTCAGCGAGTCCGACCGCGTCCAGTGCGCTCAGGCTGTCGTCGTGGTTCTTCCCGACGAGTTCGGCCATGAGCTGGACGTTCTCGAGCGCTGTGAGTGTGGGGATGAGGTTGAAGAACTGGAATACGAACCCGACGTGGGAGCGCCGGAACTCGGTCCGTTCATCCTCGTCCATGTTGGTGAGATCGATTCCGTCGACAACGATCCGCCCCGACGTCGCTTCTTCGATCCCGCCAATGAGGTTGAGCAGCGTCGTCTTGCCAGATCCACTCGGTCCCAGAACAACGATGAACTCCCCTTGGTCCAGTTGTAGGTCGACGCCCCTGAGGGCCCGAACGGCCGTCGGTCCCTCTCCGAAGGTCCTGGTTGCCGAATGCAGATCGATCACGTTCATGACTGCTGTCCTTTCAACGAGTCGATGAGAGTGGTGGCCACGAGGGAAGCCGCGTCGATGTCGAAGCCTGGAGCGACCAGTCGGTACAGGAACAGCCCGTCCAACATCGCACCGAACACGGTGGCGACGCCCATCGGATCGATGTCGTCCCGGATCTCTCCGCTGGTCTGAGCGTGGGTGACGAATGCAGCGATTGCCCGGAAGAACCCGTCCCAGACGCCTTCGAGAAGTTCGGCAATCCGTGCATCCCGGATCGCCTCGCGAGCAGCTTCCATCGTGATGATCATGACCGGCGAATGCACATCGATGGACGCGACCCAGTCGAACGTCCCCTTCAGTGCATCTGTCACCGACTCGGCGTCGGCGAGCATCGCCAGGGGCCCCTCGACCTCTTCGGCGAACGCGGCAGCGGCCGCCTCCAGCAGGAGATCGTCTTTGGAACCGAAGTAGTAGTGGATCAACGCGTTGTTGACCCCTGCCCGTTTGGAGATACTTCGGGTGGTCGTGTTGGCCCACCCGACCTCGACGATCAGCTCCCCGGCGGCCGCGACAATCTTCTCCCTCGTCCCTTGTTGGTCACTTGGTTTAACCATCCGACCAATATGCTAGAGGCTCGAGGGGTTTCCTGCCAAGTTGGCTAGATGACGTCGAACTGAAGCGCGGCCACCTGGTGCTCGAGAACGTAGGTACCGACCGCTGCCGCCTCGCTCCCGACCCACACGTGCACCGGTATTCCCAGCCAGAGTCTGCTTTCCAGCCAGTCCATGTCGGCCATCGGCACTCGAATGCACCCGTGGGAAGCCGGCTGAGGGTGGGCGATCCTGCTCCCATGAATCGCGTATCCACCCACGAAGTACCAGGGATGATAGATGCGACCCAGCGCGGCGGTTCTCCAACCGTCCACATGCCTGATCAGCGTGAAGTCTCCCACAGGTGTGTGCGCTCCCGCGGTCGCGTGCCCGAGTCGCTCGTACGTATCGGCCTTGCCCGAGACGATCGGGAAGACCGCCTGAACGTGACCACCGAAGACCAGGTACATCACCTGGCGATACAGGTCGACCTCGATCCGGTTCGGCTCGTCGGGACGCCGGGGGATGTCGAAGCCGACGGACTCGAGCGCTCTTGCGTTCTCCCAGTCGGCTTCGATCCAGTCCCTGATCCTGTCCGCGCCGACAACCTTGTGAAACGCCATGATGGCGTCGGCGGTGGCCTGGTCGTCAACGCCGCTGATCGGACCTCGATAGAACTTCAGCTGTTGCAGTGTCAGCTGGACTCGCACGGTTTCGGACCCGGAGGGAATGTCTGACGCAGCCACAGCCGGTTCGAGGGATGACAGCGTCAGGACAAGCACGGCAGCCGCGACGGCGAGCGCGCGCCATAGGTTTGAGTGTCTCATCAGGGGGTGTACTCCAAGGACTAGGAGATCGAACATCGACATCCAGCACTGCATCGATGTCGCGCAAGCAGATACCCTACGGACCCAGCCGAGCTACCTCACATCGACCATGTGGTCATCCGCGCGCGCAAAGTGAGGCCGGCGTCACGGTGTTTCGATCGGACTCACCTCGGCGGAGAACGTCACGGACGGATCACTCTTGAACAGCAAGGACACCTGCACCTTCTGTCCGAGTTCGAGCGCTGGGACGTTCATGAGCATGACGTGGAGGCCGCCAGGAGCAAACTCGACCGTCTGCCCGGGTGCAACCGTGATCTGGTCGACCGGCTCCATCTGCATCAATCCGCCGCTCATCGTCGTCTGGTGGATCTGCGCCGTCGCGATGTCGCTCTTCGCTCCCACCAACTCCGCCTCGTGGTCGCCGTTGTTCTCGAGTTGGAAGTACACGGCAGCGTTCGGGCCGGCCGGCAGTGGGATGCGCGCGTCGTTCACCTGGAGCGGAGCCGGACTTGAACAGGCCCCCAGGAACACGGCAACGATGACGGCGCAGGCGGCGTGTTTGGTCATGACGTCTCTGGATCCTCGGCAGTCACCGGCACGGTACACCGGCATCTGATTCCGGCAAACCGACCCTAGGCTTGGCGCGACACAGAAAGGCAACCGGCATGCAGCTGGAACCCGAACACCCGCACGACGCTGGCCTGCAAGAGCAAGTCCCGGATCTCTCACACATCGAAGGCGCCGAGTTGCTCGCGAACGAGACACGCGAGGATCTGACTCGACAGGGCTTCACGAACAAAGAGATCGACGAGTGGGCGCTGACCTACATCGCCGAGAAGGGGTCCGGTGATCGCGCCTCCTTCTTGGCATGGATGGCCGACAAGGAGAATCGCGCCTGATTCCGCGTCGATACGGCGGGTCGATTCACGTCCCCGCCGACGAGAACGCCCGTTCGGGTTCCCACGCGGGCAGCATCAGCTCGAACACCGTCTCACCCGCATCGCGCAGATACACCAGGTCGCCCCCCATCCTGCGAGCGAGATGGCGGGAGAGGCTGAGTCCGAGCCCGACCGACTCGGTATGGCCTGCCGCCTTGCCGAAGGTTCGATACGGCTCGAACAGATCCGACTCGACCTCCGCCGGTACTCCGGCTCCCCGATCGGACACACGGAGAACGGCGTCTCCACGCCGGTAGAAGGCGTGGACGCGAATGGGGCCCTTGCCGTATCGGACGGCGTTCGTCATCAGGTTCCGCACGATCTGACGCACGCGACCTCGATCGGCCCACGCCTCAGAGTCATCCATCACGAAGGTGACATCGCGTCCGCCCACATCGACCGTGGGGAGGGTGGCCCGGGCCTCCTCCCCGAGCTTCAGCACGGACGGGGCGATCTCCACCTCACCGAGATCCACCCTCGCAGCAGTCAGCAGATCCTCGACGATGCCACCCATTTGCCGGCTGGTCGAGGCAATGAGCCCCACCATCTCCGCCACCTCGTCGGGGAGCGCCGGAAGGTCCGACTCGAGAACGCCGGAGAACCCCACCACGGCCGTGAGTGGCGTGCGAAGCTCATGTGAAACGGATGCTATCAAGCGAGACTTGAGTTTCGCGAGTTCTTCGGCCCTCCTTCGGGCCTCTTCGACCTCGGTGATATCCACGACCGCCTCAACGACGCGCTGGAAGTCCATCCGCCCACCAAGCTCGGGCGCGATGAGACGCACCTGGAGGTGGCGAATGGTCCCGTCGGGCCGATGCAGCTCCTCAATGAGGCCGTACTCCGCAACGCCATCGACGAGAGCACGCACGGCGTCGACGGCCGCTTCGGAAGACATGGCGACAAGGCTCGGTTGACCTGAGAGCGCTCCCAGCAGCCGCCCCCGATCCATCTGGAACAAGGCCGCCGCGGCCGGGTTCGCTGCGGTCACGATGGAGCGCCCGAGCCCCTCGAGTGCCAGGTGGGGGTGAGCGGACAGATGCCGGACGATGTCGTTCACACCCCCATCCTTCAGGCTCCACAGCCACTCGAGTGTGGGAGTCAGATCGAGGAGACGCATCGCCACCGGCGACGATTCGAACAGCGCCTCATAGCGTGCTCGCTCGGCTTCTATCTCGGTGATATCCGTGAACGTCACGATCACTCTCGAGAAATCGAGAGATCCGTTGATCGTCGGAATGGCCCAATTGAGTTGGAAGATCGCCTCGCGCCCAAGCAGCCCCATCGGCAATCGACACGTTCCTCGATTGGGAGACGCGGCAAACGCCTCGAGCCACGCCGACGCGCTCCCGGGCAACAGGACCAACGCGGTTCGATCGAGGAGCCCGCCGTTCAGCTCCTCGTCGTTCGCCGCACCGAGCAAGCGCACCATTGCGGGATTGGAACCGACGATCACCTCCGACCCTATGAGGTCCGCCGCCTCGTCGGCGCGCTCAGCGAAGTAGGTGCCGACATCCACTCCCGACGACTTCAATTCCTGGAGCACCTTCGCTTCGACGGTCAGGTCCTGGATCTGGGTAGCAGTCGGCGACGACTCGAACAGTGCTCGAAACTCGTCTCTCGACCGTTCGACCGCCTCACGGGCCATGCGCTCTTCGGTGACGTCCTCCACCGCGCCGCGCAACTCACCGCTGTCGGAGACCATCCGCACCCACACCCTCGCGGGGAACTCGCTGCCATCCAATCGCACCAGCGTCGTCTCCAGGCCATCCACATGTCCGAACCGCCTCAGTTGCTCGAGGAGCCGCGTTCTGTGTTCCGGGGTCGGCCAGAGCGAGATCTCATCGAATCCGACCGCTGAAGCATGTGACTCGTAGCCGAACATCGTCAGGTAGGTGTCGTTTGCGGACACGAGGTGGCCGTCCGCGCTCGAAACGAACACACCTACCGGGACGTCCCAGACGGCCTTCGCGGACTCCAATTCGCCGGCGACCCTGCGGCGCTCCGAGAGTTCGTGTGCCGCGCCTGCTATCAGCAGTCCGCAGAGCGTCACCACCAGAGCGATCGGGATTGCCCGGGAATTGAGGAGCGAGCGATCCGCAACGGTGACGGTGACGAGGAGTCGCAGCCCGTCCACCGATATCACGCGTGACGCTTGCGCACGTCGATCGGTCGGCACGACATCAGGAACCGAAGGGCTCACGCCCACCACGGCATCAGACGGAAGCAGTTCGGCGGCGCTCCCGGCGAATGACGTGCCCGCAAGCGTGAATGCGCCGACGACCACGCCGGCGTCGTCCCTGGTCCCGACCGGAACGGCCATGACGACGAAGTCGGAGGCCTCGTCGTACGACAAGACCGCTCCACCGCCAGGCTCGGTCCGAGCCGCGATCTCCAGCATCTGGCCGTCCAGGTCGGCTGTGAGGCCCGGACAGCTACTGCACATGCTCGTGGTCCGGCCGTCAGGTCCGAAATACTCGAGCCCTCGGAACGACGTGTGGGTCCACTCCGAAGCGGCTGCCTCTACCAAGGTCTGGACATTCCCATCGGAGCTCTCAAATACGTGCACCATCCCCTCGATGTGCTCCACTCGGGACGTGATGGTTCCGTTGACCAATGCCGCCGCGATCTCGGCGACATGCGCCGTTGCCACCACTCCCTCGCTGTTCGTCTCGAAGATCTCGACCGCCCCGGATGCGAGCCCACCCATGAGGCCGGCGATCACCAGCCAGACCGCCACCTTGTCGTGGGCGATGCTCCTCAGCCACGGAAATGGCTCCCGCCTACGCATGACTCAGTACGAGCTCTTCCACCAGAGACATATCGTCCTTATGGACACCCATCTTGAACCAGTATCTGTGCACAAATCCCCGACGGCCACGCGGTACGATCGTCCAATCGACCGCACCTCCCTCGCTGCCGGATCTCGAGACGTGGCACCGATCCTCTTGGGGATCGTGCCATTTGGCCTGATCGCGGGGATCTCGGCCGTTTCCGTCGGATTGACTCCTGTCCACGGCGTGGGTATGTCGATCCTTGTGTTCGCCGGCGCGGCTCAACTCGCGGCACTTCAGCTCATCGGTGGAGATGCCCCGTTTCTCGTTGTCGCGGCGACAGCACTGATCATCAACGCGAGGTTCGTCATGTATTCCGCTTCGCTTGCCCCGCATTTCCACGGCGCCTCGACCGGCCGAAAGGCGCTGCTCGCGTACCTTCTCACGGACCAGGCATACGCGTTCTCGATTCGCCGCTACGCGGAACGCGGCGAGCCGATTTCGGCACGGCTCTCGTACTACTTCGGAGCGGCGATCACCTTGTGGGTGACATGGCAGACCGCCACTGCCGTCGGTGCGTTTCTCGGAGCTTCCATTCCAGAGGCCTGGTCACTCGATTTCGCCATTCCCCTCGTGTTCATCGCTCTGCTCGTCCCCGCCATTCGTGACCGCGCGGATGGGGCCGCGGCGGGTGTCGCGGCCGTGCTCGCAGTGATGCTCATCGGACTGCCGTACAACCTCGGCCTCCCCCTTGCCGCTGCCGTGGGAATCGTCGCCGGAATCACGGTCGAACGAGTTCGATCGTGATGGTGTGGCTTCTCTTCCTCGTCATCGGAGCAGGAACGTTCCTCCTGCGCTTCTCCGTGATCGCCCTGTGGGGAAGACTCGGCACCGTGCCCGACGGTGTCGAACGAGGACTGCGATTCATTCCCCCGGCAGTGCTGAGTGCACTCGTGCTCCCGGCCGTCGCGACCTCGAACGGTCACTTCGAGGTCGGCCCAAGAACGGTTGCCAGTCTCGTCGCCGTCCTCGTCGCATGGAAGACGCGCAGTGTCTTCTTCACGATTGTCGCAGGCATGGCCGCTCTGTGGGTCATCCAGGCGCTGCAGTGATCGTGGTTCGATGATCGGGCAACCTCCTCGGGCTCGCCGATCCCGAGCCCAGCGACACGCTCGCTATCGGGTCGAGCTCTCGGGCCGAGGGCCGGGGAATTCTCGCAGCAATTCGTCGAGCGGTCCCGGACGGGCAAGGTGATAACCCTGGCCGAACCGGATTCCTATGTCGATCAGCGCGGCGAGCTCATCTGCGGTTTCTATCCCCTCGGCGATGACGTCACCACCGGAGGCCGTTGCGAGCTGCATCAGCGCGCTGATCTGAGCGGCACGCTCGGCGTGCTTGTCGACATCGCGGATGATCAGACGATCGACCTTGATCGTGTCGAACGGGAGGAGCACCAACTCGGCGAGAGAATCACTGCTCCCACCGAGGGTGTCATCCAAGGCGATACGAACTCCGAGCTCCTGCAGATCGGCGAGCGCGAGGGCGAGGCGATCCGATCCTCCGGCAGGCCCGTGGATCGCGCTCTGACCTCCTTCGATCAGATCCACCACCACCCTGGCGGTGTCCCGCCCTCTCAGAAGCTCGAGGAGCGCACCCGACGTGGCCAGTTGCGGCGAGGCGTTGATCGAAACGAAGATGCCGGCCGGCAGGCTCTTCAGAGACTCGAGGGCCAGCTGAGCGGCACGGCGTTCCAGCTCGATCCCGAACCCGGCCGCCTGGGCAGCCGTGAAGATCTCATCGGGCTGGTGCCCACCTTCGAACCTCGCGAGTGCTTCGCAGCCGACGATTGCCTGCCCGCCAAGAACCAGTGCCCGCAGCTCGAAGATCGGCTGAAAGGCCATGGTCAGTCCGGACCCCTCCACGGCCCCAGCAGCGATCGTGAACGCCGTCCCAGTCGCATTCTGCATGATGTCCTCTCGACTGTGTCGCTCTCCAGTTATCCCCATTATCGACACCGGAGCAGCAAGCTTGACAGACGAGTGCCTCAGCCGTCCTCGCGGGTCGTGGCCGGTTGTGCCAGTCCTGCCACCACCTCGACGGTCGGAAGCGTGAGAAGGATCGAGGGTGGTGCGATCACTTTCCAACTTCGACTCCCACCACCAAGCACGATCCGCGCCCGCTCCATGACCTCTGTATCGACCCAGATCGGCAGATCCGCCGGCAGCCCGAACACCGTCACCCCACCGATCTGCTGTCCGGTGAGCCTCTTGGTCTCTTCCGACGACGCGAACGACGACTTCTTCCCGAACCGTGTCTTCACCGTGCGATTGACGTCGAGCCGGTGGGTTGCGAGCACCACGCATGCCGCGTACCTCCGAGGCGTGCTCTTGGCGACCACGATGATGGTGTTGGCGGAGTCCTCCAACGGGAAGCCATAGGCAGCGCAGAAGGCGGCCGTGTCGGCGAGAGCAGGATCGCACGCGAACAGCTCGTACTCGCCACGATCCGCAAGCACAGACTCGAGGATCGCCCGTTCAGGGTCCGCCTGCGACATCCCGGACACGGTAGCGGTTGCCGCCAGGTTTGACGGCCGACGCTACTCCGCACCTGCGCGAACACCGTCGGGAACACGCCGGGCGTGTGCAGGCTGCCAGCCAGTGCCGGCGAAGTCAGGTCTTCTCGGACGGCGCGGCCACCACCCTGTCCGTCCTGTTCCGTGGAGCTGCCGGGATTCGAACCCGGGTCCTCACGGGCTTCACACCAACCCTGACCATCATCCTCGCTCGCGGTGGAGGTCACCGTTGGCCTGACGGCCCGCCGGTCTATCCCGACTGTCGCTCGTCTCCTCCGAGCCGTCCGGCGGTCTTTGCCTGCTGTCAACCACGCTTCTGGTGCCAGGCTGCGCGATCTGGCCCCGTCTCCCCTTTCGGGGTGCAAGTGCCACTACCGCTTACGCGGCGTAGGCGAGATCTGCATCGGCAGTTCTCTTGGTGCCCCGTTTAGCGAGTCTGAGCAACTCGGATGGTGGGCATGGCTTCGACACCGCAAGTCGATTCCATTCAGCCCCTTGTCGCTGACCACGATACCGCATCGCCACCCCAGCCGGTACTGTGTTTGTCGACATGACCGAGCTCGAGAACCCATTTGGTCCCCGCGAGAAACCACAACCGCGCAACGGGATCGCCCTGTTGGCGGCACTGATCGCCGTCGTCGCACTTGCCGCCAACTACGCGGTCTACCGCGCAGCCGACCGCGCCGATCAGCGAGCTGCCTCTCTCGAATCGAAGGTCACGGACCTCCAGTATCAGCTCGCCACGCTGCAAGCGTCCCTCGCCGACACGCAGGCTCGACTTCAACTGGCCGAGTCGTCTCCGGCGCCTTCAGACGGCCAGAGCATCGTCGCGCAGGATCTCCCCCGCTACCCGGACTCAGGTCAAGACACCGCGCTCGGCATGAAGCTGGGTCCCGTGACCGGCGCGTGGTACCCGGACGGTCAGATCCAGTCGATCGATCCCGCCGACGGGATCGCGCGCGCCTGGGTCGTGTGGGCGCACTGGTGCCCCTACTGCCAGAAGGAATTGCCCATCGTGAAGTCCTGGTATGAGGAGAACGCATCCAACAACCCGCACTTGCAGATCGTGTCGATCACGACGGCGATCGACGACTCGGCATCGAACCCACTCGTCCCCTACCTGGAGGCGCAGGACTTCCCGTTCCCGGTCATTGTCGACACGTCCGGCGCCTTGAGCGCCCAATTGGGGGTATCGGCGTTCCCGTTCTGGGTGTTCACAGGGCCCGACGGAACCGTGCTGGGCCGCACGCCCGGCCTGCTTCCCGAGGAGCAGCTCGCGGCGTTCTTCGAACAACTCGAAGCGATGGGATCGCAGGCGTCCTAGATGCGGCCGGTTCGGCGGGCCGCCCTGTCCATCTCCCGACGCTGCTCCTTCTCCCTGATCGCTCGACGCTTGTCGTAGGTTGCACGGCCGCGCCCGAGACCCAACTCGAGCTTTGCAATCCCATCATTGAAGTAGATACGGAGCGCGACCAGCGAGAGTCCCCGCTCCTTCACCTTGGCCGAGATCCTGTCGATCTCTCTGCGGTGCATCAGGAGCTTTCGGTCGCGGTCGGGATCGTGCCCTCCCCCTCTGGAGAACGAGTAGGGACTGATGTGGCAGCCGACCAGCCACGCCTCACCTGCCTTGAACTGCACGTAGGAATCCTTGAGATTGGCGAGACCGGCGCGCAGGCTCTTCACCTCCGAGCCAACGAGCACGATGCCTGCTTCGATGGTCTCGGCGATCTCATACTCGTGTCGAGCCTTGCGATTGGTGGTGACGACGTTCACGGGAGGTACTTGGTCGGGTTGACCGGTGTCCCGTCCTCCCTCACCTCGAAGTGCAGGTGCGGGCCGGTGCAGTAGCCGGTGCACCCGACGTACCCGATCACCTCCCCCATCGTCACCTTCTGTCCGACCTTGACGATGATCTTCGACTGGTGGCCGTAGAGCGTGGACAACCCTCCACCGTGATCGATTGCGGTGGCGTTGCCGTACCCCCCGTAGGTCTGGGCGAGAATCACCGTTCCGGCTGCCGCAGCCTTGATGGGAGTGCCGTACGCAACGCCGATGTCGATACCCGTGTGAAGCTTCTTGGTCCCGAAGATGGGGTGCACCCGCCATCCGAACGGTGACGTGATCGGCCCGCTCACCGGCCACAGCAAGACCGACGGCCTGGTGCCCCCCTTCTGTTGCGCAGCGGCGATCTGCGCCTTGACTTGCGCCTGATCCCTCTCCAGCGCAGTGAGCTCACCCTGGAAGTTGGATATCTCACTGTTGACTTGGTTCAGAAGCTCCTGCTGGCGGTCGGCTTCTGCCAGCGCCTCCTGGCGGCGGACATCGACCTCGACGCGGTCGGCCTCGAGCTGCTCCCGCTGCTGGTCCAGAGCCGTCAGATCGGATTGAACGGATGCTTTACGGTCCTCCACGGCCTCCTTCTGGCGGGCCTCGACAGCTTCCAGCGTCGCGAGATCGTTGATCAGCAACTCGCTGGATGCCACGATCTCCTTGGCATAGCTGACTCCGACGGCGGCCGTGGTCATGTCTCCGGCGTTGAACACGACCGACTGGAGTTCTGGCACACCCCCCATATACATCTCGATCGCCTGGTCCGAGAGCTGGTCGCTCGTCTCACGAATGCTCACCCGAGTGTCTGCCAGCTGTCCTTCGAGCGCGTCCAGCTCCTCCTGCACCTGCGCGAGATGGTCCTCCGTCGACGTGATCGTCGCCTCGACCTCCTGGACCTTCGACTGAGCCTCGGCAAGTTCGGCACTGACGGTGGCCAGCCGCTCCTGCGCCGTTGACAGATCCTGCTGGATGGCGGTCCGCTCACCCTTCTGGGCTTTGATCTGTCCGTTCAGATCACTGATCTGCGATTGGAGATCGGCCAGCTTCTGCTCGGCGCTCGAGGCGGCGTACACCGGCATCGCCACAGGGACGAGGAGCGCCACAACCATCGATATCACGGCGAGGAGAGTCTGCTTCCGCACAACGTCACACCTTGAGGAACCTGCGCACGCCAGTCGCACTCCCCACGACGCCGGCGAGCGCACCGAACACCATGATCGCCAGGCTCCACGAGATCAGGAAGCCACGGTCGACCGTGAGCCGAATCAGAAACGTCGGGCTGATGTGGTTGGTGACGTAGCTCTGGCCGATCCACACGGCGACCACGGCGAGGCAGGCGCCGATCAGCCCCTGAACCATCCCCTCGAGGAGGAAGGGAACTCGAATGAACCAGTTTGAGGCTCCAACGAGGCGCATGACGGAGATCTCATCTCTCCGCGCATAGATGGCCATACGGATCGTGTTGGCGATCAACACGATAGACGCCACTCCGAGCACGATCGCGAGCCCCAACGCCAACCAGTTCAACGCCTTCGTCACAGCACTCAACTGATCGAACTGCTCGCTTGCAGTCACCACCTTCCGAATGGCCGGGTTCCCGATCAGTCGATAGGTGACGTCCTTGTACGTGTCGATGTTGTGCAGCTTGATGCGGAGCGAGGCGGGGAGCACCGAAGGGTCCACGCTGAGCAACGATGGTTGGTCGGCGAACATCTCCTTGAACTCTTGGTACGCGCACGCCTTGTCGCAGTACGTGACACTGGCGACCTCAGACCAGCCCTGAACCTCCTCCTGGAGACTCAACTCGGTCTGGTCGGGTACGTCGTTCAGGAACACGATGATGTGGTCACCTTCCTGCCACCGTGCCGTGTTCTCCCTGACCAGCTCACTGAGCACGAGGGCGCCGAACACGAGCGTCAGGCTGATGAAGACCGAAACCACCGCCGCGGTCACAACGAGGACGTTGCGTCGCAAGCTCGAGAGCGCTTCGCGAGCGAGGAACATCAGCCTACGCATCGCCCCTCCCGTTCACGCTCTCGTAGGTACCCCGTGTCTCGTCTCGGATGATTCTGCCGCGATCGAGCTGAACGACTCGCCGCCGCATCGCGTCGACGATCGCGTGATCATGCGTGGCCATCAAGACGGTGGTTCCTGTTCTGTTGACCCTGTCCAACACGCGCATGATGCCGACCGACGTTCCCGGATCGAGGTTGCCGGTTGGCTCGTCCGCCAACAGGATTGGCGGCCGGTTGACGAAGGCCCGTGCTACGGATACGCGTTGCTGCTCCCCACCGGAGAGCTGCCGGGGATATCGATCGCCCTTCGTTTGAAGACCGACGAGTTCCAGCACTTGTTGGACCTGGCGCGTCACCACCCCTCGCGGACGACCGAGCACCTCGAGCGCGAAGCCGACGTTCTCGGCAACGGTGCGGTTTGGCAGGAGTTTGTAGTCCTGGAAGACGGTTCCGACCGATCGGCGAAGGTGCGGAACCTTCCAGGCCGGCATCTTCGAGATGTCCTTCCCAGCTACCCAGATCTTGCCACGCGTGGCACGCTGCTCTCTGAGCAGCATGCTGATCAGGGTGGACTTGCCTGACCCCGATGGCCCCACGACGAAGACGAACTCCCCCTTCTTCACGTCCAAGTCGATGTCACGAAGCGCGACGGTCCCCCCCTCGTACACCTTCGTGACACCTTCGAGAAGAATCATGGACCACTCACTTCAGCGGCGGCCCCGTCTGTGGAACTGCCGGCCGTATGTTCGCCCCGAACTCCGCACCGGGCGGTTGCAAAGGATAGCAACGGAATGGGGACAATCGGCATCATCCGTCCCCTCGCTCCTGCCTCTCCCTCCGCCAGTGCAGGTATGCGTCGACAAACATGTCCAGGTCACCGTCGAGTACACCTTGCACGTTCCCGACCTCGACTCCGGTACGGAGGTCCTTCACCATCTGGTACGGCTGAAGCACATAGGAGCGGAGTTGGCGCCCCCACGCAGCGGCCTCCTGGTCGCCCCGGATCTCGTCGAGTTCCTTCGCGCGCTCCTGGCGGGCCAACTCGCCGAGTCGCGCCTTGAGAATCACCATGGCCCGCGCCCTGTTCTGGAGCTGCGAACGCTCGTTCTGGCACGTCACGACCGTCCCGGTCGGCAGATGTGTGATGCGTACCGCCGAATCGGTGACGTTGACGTGCTGACCACCGGCTCCTTGCGAGCGATACGTCTCGATGCGGAGGTCGTCCTGGTCGATCTCGACCTCTTCTTCTTCCACCTCCGGGATCACGTCGACACCTGCAAACGATGTGTGTCTTCGGCTGTTGGCGTCGAACGGGCTGATGCGGACCAACCGGTGCACGCCCCGCTCCCCCTCGAGCACCCCGTACGCGTGCTCTCCTCGCACCGTCAGCGTGGCGGACTTGATGCCCGCTTCGTCGCCAGGAGTCACCTCATCGATCTCGACTCGATAGCCGCCGTCCTCCAGGTAGCGCAGGTACATCCGCAGCAACATCTCCGCCCAATCCTGGGCATCGACACCTCCCGCGCCGGCGTGGACACTCATGATCGCAGGAGCCTCGTCGTGCTCTCCGAAGTAGAGCGACTCCGTCTCCAATGAGCCCAGATCGCTCTCGGCCGCCCTCAGTTCCGACAACCCCTCTGCCGCCGCTTCCTCATCACCCTCCTCGGCTGAGAGGTCGAGCATCACCTCGGCGTCGTCGAGCGTGCTCTGAAGGCGTTCCACGTGCGCAATGAGACCCTCATAGCGGGAGAGGGTCCGGTTGACGTCTGTGGCCCTCGACGGGTCCGACCACAGATCCGGGGATGCCGCGGCCTCTTTCAGCTTTGGGAGCTGTTCGCGCTTGCCTTCGAGGTCAAAGGAACCTCCGGGCATCGGAGAGTCGTGCGCGCAGCTCGCTCAAGAGTGATCGGGGATCGATATCCATGAGCCGGAAATGGTAGTAGGCGAGCGACGCTCGCCCTATCTCATGGCCGAGCTTCGCTCGGCGTATCTCGTACGCGATCTGCGACAGGACAGCGGTGCAACCGTCCTCGTTACGAGATACGAAGTACGAAGTACGGAAGAGGGGCCTAGGTCCTTCTTCCGTGGCAGTACTTGTACTTCTTTCCTGATCCGCAAGGACACGGCTCGTTGCGACCCACCTTGGTGGACGTTGCCTGTGAGGTGGAACGCCCGCCTGCCGCCGCGGCTTCGCGCTGATGGACCTCTTGTCTGCGCTGCGCCTCGGCCGCCTGCTGCGCAACCTGCACGTGGAACATGTACCTCGTCGTCTCGCCCTTCACCGAGTCGACCATCTCGGCAAACATGTCGTAGCCCTCGCGTTGGTACTCGACGAGCGGATCGCGTTGCCCCATGGCGCGAAGCCCGATTCCGGCGCGCAGGTAATCCATCTCTGCGAGGTGTTCGCGCCATTTCGCATCGATCACTGCGAGCACGACCGTCTTCTCGATCTGTCGGAGCGTGTCAGGGCCGAGTTCCTCTTCGCGCGCCGCGAACACGGCCAGAGCCTCGTCGATGGCAACGTCCGCAACATCGGTTGCGTCGATGCCTCTGCCGTCATCGAGCGTTTCGAGGTCGAGTTCGGTTGGGTAGTACACGGTCAGCTGCCGTATCAGCTCATCCCAGTCCCAGTCGCGTGGTGAGCCCTCGCCAAGCACACCCTCGACCGTTCGGCCGATGACTTCCTCGATCCATTCGCGCACGAGCGTCTCGCTTCGATCTTGGCGCAAGAGGCCGTTGCGCCACTCGTAGATCACCTCGCGCTGGCGGTTCATCACCTCGTCGTACTTGAGCACGTTCTTGCGGATTTCGAAGTTCTGGGACTCCACCTGACCCTGGGCCCGCTCGATCGCCTTCGACACGATCTTGGCTTCGATGGGCACGTCGTCCGGGATTCGCAATCGGTCCATGATCAGCTCGACACGGTCCGACGCGAATCTGCGCATCAGGTCGTCACCCAGCGACAGGTAGAAACGAGACTCACCGGGGTCGCCCTGCCGTCCGGATCTGCCCCGCAGCTGGTTGTCGATTCGACGAGATTCGTGGCGCTCCGTGCCCACGACATACAGGCCGCCGGCGTCGAGCACTTCCTTTCGCTCCGCATCGGTCCTGGCCTGAAAGTCGGCTGTCGTCGACTGGAGTGCCGTCTCGAATTCATCCGATCCCGGCTCGAACCCTGCCTTCACAAGCGCCACCTGAGCGAGACCTTCGGGGTTGCCGCCGAGCATGATGTCGACCCCACGTCCGGCCATGTTGGTGGCCACCGTCACCGCCCCTTTGCGGCCCGCCTGGGCGATGATGGTCGCTTCACGAGCGTGCTGCTTGGCGTTGAGGACTTCATGCGGCACACCCCGCTTGCGCAGAGCGGTCGAGAGTCGCTCCGACTTCTCGATCGACACGGTACCGATCAACACCGGTTGACCCCGCTCATGCCGGTCGACGACGTCGTCGACCACTGCATTGAACTTGGCCTCCTCCGACTTGTAGACGAGGTCTGGCTGGTCGATTCGGACCACCGGCATGTTGGTCGGGATCTCCGCAACTTCGAGGTTGTAGATCTGAGCGAACTCGGCTGCCTCGGTCTTGGCAGTACCGGTCATTCCGGCAAGCTTGTCGTACATGCGGAAGTAGTTCTGAAGGGTGATCGTCGCCAGCGTCTGGTTCTCTTCTTTGATTCGAACGCCCTCCTTCGCCTCGATCGCCTGGTGGAGGCCCTCGGAGTACCGCCTCCCCTCGAGCACACGCCCGGTGAACTCGTCGACGATCTTCACCTCGCCGTGGTCGACGAGGTAGGCGACATCCTTCAGGTACAGCTCTTTTGCACGCAGTGCGGCATCGAGGTGGTGAACGAAGTCCACACTCGTGTAGTCGAACATGTTCTCGACGCCGAGAATCTGCTCGACCCGAGCGACGCCCTCTTCCGTAGTGAGCACCTGGCGTTTCCCCTCGTCCACCGTGTAGTGCTCATCCTTCGTGAGACGCTTGACGATCTTGGCGAACTCGCGGTACCACTTCGCGGTGTCGGTGACCACCCCACTGATGATCAACGGTGTTCGAGCCTCGTCCACGAGGATCGAATCGACCTCGTCGACGATGGCGAAGTGGTGGCCGCGCTGCACGAGGTCGGCAGTTCGCATCGCCATGTTGTCGCGGAGGTAGTCGAACCCGAACTCGTTGTTGGTTCCGTAGGTGATGTCCGCCGCATAGGCGGGTCTGCGTTGCTCAGGGGTCATCGCTGCCTGGATCAGTCCAACCTCCAGACCGAGGAACCTGTGAATTCCCCCCATCCAGGCCGCATCGCGCGCCGCGAGGTAGTCGTTCACCGTCACCATGTGAACGCCCTGCCCGCCGAGCGCGTTCAGGTATGCCGGCATCGTCGACACGAGTGTCTTCCCCTCGCCGGTTCGCATCTCGGCGATCATCCCGGCGTGGAGAGAGGCAGCGCCGACCACCTGCACGTCGAAATGCCTCTGGCCAAGCACCCGTTTCGCCGCCTCCCGAACGGCAGCAAACGCCTCGGCCTGGATATCGTCCAGCGTCTCTCCGTCGGCGAGACGATTCCGAAATTCGTCTGTCTTGGCCGCCAGCGACGCGTCGTCGAGCGCTTCCATCTCTGGCTCGAGCGCGCCGACCTGTTCAGCGATCGATCCGAGATCCTTGAGAACGCGCGACTCACCGGCTCGGAGTACCTTGTTGATGAGCGACATTGCCTGCTCATCTTATCGGGAGGGCTGTCTATGTCGCCCACGTTGGGGTTCGGGAATCCTCGTCCGCCCCGCCGGCGGTCGGCTGTCGCTGAGCTGTCTACACCGACTGGACGATGACGCCCGCCTGCTCCAGGAGGGCAGCAGGTTCGATGCCGACCTCGCTCGGCAGCACCTGGTCGACGATCGCCCGATCGCCGAGTTCCGCCCCGACCGGCTGCTCGAGCATCTCATCACCCGCCGGCTGGAGGAGCACGACGTCGGGGGACTCGCCGCGCTCGTCGGCCCTCGTCACCATCACCAGATCGCCATCGGACAGCCGAAGGAGTGACCCGGCAGGGTATACGCCCACCATCTCGATGAACGCTCTCGCGAAATCGGGGTCGTAGATGGTTCCTGCGCCATTGAGAATCGCGTGAAGCGCACGATTCGGGGTCTCTGCACGCCGGTACGACCGACGTGTCGTGATCGCGTCGTACGTATCGGCCGTTGCCACGAGACGGCTGTAGAAGTGAAGGTTCCTGTCGCTTCGATGAGACGGCGGATACCCGGAGCCGTCGAACCGCGCGTGGTGCTCATACGCGACCGTCGCGGCGATCTCCTGCATCGGGCTTGCCGCCGTCAAGATCGCCGCCGCACCCTCCTGCGGGTGAAGCTTGATCTGCCGCCACTGGGCAGCGTCGAGTCGTCCGGGAAACTGGAGGATCGACGGGGCGACTCTCACCTTACCGATGTCGTGCAGCAGTGCACCCATCGCGAGCGCCGAGAGCTGATCGTTGGGAAGTCCGATCATGCGACCCATCGAAATGGAGAGGATGCACACGTTGACCGAATGAAAGAACGTGTACTCGTCGTGGCTCTTCATCGTCGACAGCAGCAACGATGCCGCTGGCTGGGAGATCGTCTGCTCGACGAGTTGTTCGACGGCCCACGCCGCCCCCGACAAATCGAAGTGCTCATCCCGTTCGAGGGCGGCCGCCATCCCACGGAGCACGTCGAGTGACCTCGTATACGACCTCCGCACGCCGGCCGACTCTCCGCTCTCCAGATCGGATCTCGAGTAGGGCGACTCGTTGAGTCGAATCGTGGCCTCGGCCGGAACATCTCCGCTCAGACCAGCGATGAACGCGCCAAGGTCGGCGATATCCGCTCCCGCTACCGGTGAGGCGAAGGAGATCGACTCGATTCCCCCGGACTGGAGGGTACGCAGAAATGAACTCAGCTCGAGCGACGCGTGCGGCAGGATCGCCTTGCCGAGGTAGATGGAGTCCCCGAGCAGGGTGATGACGGCCGACCCTCCTTCGCTCGCCGCGAGTGCCTCCGCCGCCGCCGTGGCCTCGTTGAGCGCCTCACCCGTCGATGGGTGGCCGGTCGGGTACAGGCTCATCTGCCGCGAGAGGGCCTGGATCGATCGCAGCGCGGCTCGGGCGGCGGTTTCGATGATCACTTCTTCGCTCCCAAGGCCTGGCGCGCCGCACTCCTCAACGTTCGCGCACCGCTCGTCAATGCAAACCGTCGTCTTGAGATCTTCTCGAGAGTGTCGGTCGATTTGGGAGTCCCACGCTCGCCCAGATGTCGGAGAAGATCGGCCTTCTCATCAACCGTGAGCCTGCCGTCGAGCGCCTCGATCAGCAAGGCCTCCGCCTCGGGTCCCGGTCGTACACCGAGGACGCCGATGGCCGTCCGACGGACTGTCTCGTGGTCGTCAGCGAGCCGCTCCCCTATGTCGGAGACAGCCCCCGGAGCGATCATCGCGAGCCCCCGCAATGCTTCGACACGAACCCGATGGTCGTCGTGGCGAGTGAGTCGGGCCAACTCGGGCGCTACGCGGTCGCTTCCCGAAGTACGCAGAACGATGGCGAGGTTCCGCACTACGTACCATCGGCTGTCCTCGAGCGCCGCTATCACCGGCTCAGGATCGGCACTGGCCGCATCGCCGAGGACCCCGATCAGGACCTTCCTCCGGACCCGGTCGTCTTCCTCGGCCAGCAGATCCAAGCCGACGGGCATGTTCAGTCCGACGAGGTGGGCGGCGAGATACTTCGGCGAGGGCGAATCGGAGGTGGCGAGTTGGGCGACGAGCACATCCAATACCTCCGGCGTGCACGCGAGCCTCAGCGCTTCTTCCACCTCTCTGGCCCGCTCGGGTGGGAACGTCGGTGAGTCGACGACGCTGCGCACCCACAGCTCGGCGCGCCTGAACCATTGCTTCCTGATACTTGCAACGATCTTGCCGGTCAGGAGCCGCATCAGTCGCCGGTAGCGGTCGTTGCGATCCTCGACCGCGACCAGCCCTCTGAACGTATCGAGCGTTTGATAGAAGTACTGCCGCGGATCAGGGAACTGCTCTCGAAGCTGCGCGTACGCCGACTGCTCGCCATATCGATCCTCGCCCTGCACGAGGCGGTCCTGCACCCGGGCGGCCACCGTCTGCACCGCGCTCGCCCCTCCGTCCGGTGCGCCGAGCCACCCGAGGAGCTCGTCCGGCCTTCGATCGGAGTCACTTGTCGCGATCCGTGCATAGTCCATCAAGAGCGCAAACCCCTGAGAGTCGAGTCTTGGCGCGATCTTGGCGAGTTCATGGCCTGCGAACTGGTCGAGAAAGAGCCTCTCGAGTGGCTCCTCGGCAGACCGTAGGAACGGATCGAGAACAGCCACCTGATAGCCCTCATCGAGGTAGAAGAACGCCTCGACGAATGCTTGGACGACCTGCTCCTGCGCCGCCACGTCCTCTTCGTCGATCGAGTTGTAGGTCGAGGTGAATCGCTCGTGATACAGCTCCCCCAGCCGCTGCGCATCCCCATCGGACTCATCGATGAGGCGCTGCGCGAACCGTTGGGGGTCGGCGAAACCGATCATGGCCGTAAGCACGTCGTCTGATCGCTCGAATGTCTGCTCGACGATCTCAACCTTGAGCGGGACCCTGGTCACAACGGCGATTTCGGTTGTTCCGTGCCGCCCCAGCAGCGCCGAGATCCCTCCCTCATCGGCGACCGTCGCCTCATCGCGGGAGAGGACGCCCATGAATGCTGCGATGTCGTGATCCGTAGCAGGGCCGATGATGCCGATCGATGCAATGTTGTGGACGAAGCACCGCTGTGCGAGCCGAGACGTCGAATCACGGACGGTTTCAACCTCGTCGTCGTCATACATGAAGAAGCCGGGACCGACATCGAGCCATGTCTCTCCGGTGGCAGCTGCCTCCCGGATGGTCTCTCCAATTCTCTGAAGCGCCGGCTGCGACTCAGGGTCCGGGTACAGGTTGCAGATCGTCCAGGCGCCGGCCAGCCCCTCGACGA
>CAYLHS010000026.1:0-26732 GCA_964383535.1 uncultured Acidimicrobiia bacterium | reverse complement strand
TCCATGCGACGATGTCGAGACCGAGCGCCTGCAACGCAGCCCAGATCGCGATCAATGCGAGGATCGCGAGCGCGGCGTTGCCGAGTAGCTCGGCGGTGTTCAGGCCCCGTTCGTCCCTGTGCACCATCCAGATCCACATGTGGATCGTCTCCTTTCCTATAGACCACCAAACACGATTCTCGGAAGAGGAGCAGCAACGAAGAGCAACATGATCGGGGCGAGAATCGCGATCGTCGGGATGAGCATCGCCGCCCTCCGCTTCGTCGCCGTTCTCCTGATCGCTTCGCGACGTGCCTCTCGAACATCCTCGCTCAGCGCAAGCAACGCGCCTGCAAGATCAGCTCCACGTTCTTCCGCCGAGGACAACAACCAGTAGGTCCTTGCAACATGCGACTCGGGTGTGGAGCGAGCAGCCGCGGCGAGCGCCTCAGAGGCCGGTACCCCGCTTCGATGCAGTCGTAGCACCTCTGCGAGTTCCGACGCCATCGCGCCTACCCCGCGGTCCACCACGTACCGCACGGCCTGGACCACCCCGCCGCCTACTCGAACGCGCATCGCAAGCAACTGGTTGACGGTGTACACCTCGATCCGTAGTCGAGTTCGACGGTCGTCGATCGCCCTCTCAAGACGCCCACGCCAGCGCGTCACTCCAACGAGCCCTGATAGGCCGGCAACAGCGAGTGCTCCGCCTGCCCGCATCCCGAAAGCGATCGCCACCACGAACCCGAGGCCTATCCACACGATTGTCGACGACAGCTGCCGCAGCCGGTACACCTCGAGTCGATGTTCCTCAGCCACATCGGAGAACAGATCGGCCTGTCGCAACCTGAGGCGCATCTCGCTCTCCCCGGACTCTCCCACGACGTGACTCAGCCAGCCGGCAAACCTGCCGATAGCCGAGCCGAACGAGCGCCCTTTCACCGGGCCTAACTCGGGAACCCCTCCCAGGCTCACGATGCTCGCGACACTGTACGGTCGGACCCTGGGAGCCAGTCGGACCCGTGGCTTCACCATCAGCGACGCTGCGGCCGCAACAGCGATTCCCGAGCACACAACGGCGGCGAGAATCACTCGGCACCCCCGGCGAACACTCGTGGCTCCTCGGGTTCGCGCCCGAGACGCGCCACCAACATCATGCCGATCGCACTCAGTGCCGCTCCAATCGCGACCACCAGTGCGCCCGCTGAACTCCGGTAGAAGTCGCGGAATGCACCCTCGCGTATCGTCAGTGCCACCAGCACCAACCATGGGAGTACGAACACCGCGCGAGCGTTGATCTTCTGTTCGAGCGCCTGGGTGCGGATCTCCTCCATGGCCCAGAGGTCTCGCGTTGCCGCCTCGGCGAGATCCTCCAGGATCTGCGGGACAATTGCGCCTCCACGCTCGTGGGCGAGCGCGAGAATCTCGATCACCCGATCTGAGGCAGGGTCTGCCAAGTCCGTCTTGACGATCTCCAGCGCCGGCACCACGCCCACCGTGCGCGCCATCAACGGAAAGCCGGCGAAGGCCCGTCGGAGTGGCGTCGGGCCCCGCTCCGCAAGACGGTCTAAGGCACGGGCGAGCGACATGCCTGACGCCACAGATGCGACCAGGTCTCGCAAGCCGTCGGGCCACGCTCCTGCCACCTCGGTGATCCGATGCGCCCTGCGTCGCCCCATCGAGAGCACGGGCAGCGCGGCAACGGCAACCGAGGGGAACAACGCGATCGTCGCACTCTTCGTGACCCCAGTGAACGCGGCGAATGAGACCACAGCCACAGCCACTACCAGCCCGATGAAGGCCGCCGGCGACGTTTCGGTGCCCGCCTGAATCAGCCACGCCTTGAGCCTGACGCCACGACCCGGCAGGCGACGAGTTCGGACGATCCTCACGCCGGCGACCGACGCAGCCACGAGCACCGCGAACACACCAGTCGCAAGGGCCGCCAGAAACATCACAGCGGCGACACCCTTCCCTCGAGAACAGCCCGCAGTGTCATCCCCTCAGGCAGAGCACGCCGGATCCGATTCGTGACATCGTCCGGCGGAAACACCCCCGTCCAATCGAGCGGGCTGCCCAGGTCGTCCCTTACGAATAGGGGCTCGGTCGTGAAGTCGGATCCCAGTGACGGAACCACCGACAGAATCTCCACAAGCCGCCGCCTCAGCCCTCTCTCCTCGCGGGCGATTCCATCGCGATCGAGATGCACCACGAAGTCGATCGACGAGGCGAAGACACTCCTGACCACGCCTTCGGTGACGTTCTCGCCGGCCATCAACGCTGCATTCACGAGCGCGGATAGAGCCTCCCGTGCAGAATTCGCGTGAATGGTGCACAGGAACCCACACCCCGCATTCACTGCCCTCGTCAACTCGAACGCCTCCGACCCGCGCACCTCACCAACGACGATGCGATCCGGCCGCATCGCGAGAACGGTCTTGACGAGGTCTCGCAAAGAGATCGCTCCTGTTCCATCGAGGGAAGGGGGTCTCGCCTCGTAGTACGAGCCGTGGATGATTGGAACGTGAAGCTCCCGCACCTCTTCACAGCACCGGATGCAGGTACCCGCGGCGGCCGCCGCCATCAGCGCGGCCAACAGCGATGTCTTCCCGGCACCGGGTGGACCGGACACGACAATGGAACTGTCGGTCCTGGCAATGGCCCAAAGAAGACCTGCTGCCGGCAGCGTGAGAGAACCCAGTTCCACGAGCGACCTCAGCGTCTCTCGACGCAGGGCATACCTGCGGATCGTCACCGAAAGCCGGTCCGACACCGGAGGCATCACGGCCGTCAAGCGGGCAGACTCATTGAGTACGCGCGCCTGGACGATCGGGTTCCCAGCGTCGAGGTGCCGATCGGTGTCCGCGAGAAGTCGGTCGATGACCCGGCGGTTCTCCTCCTCAGTCGTCGGACTCCCGAGTGCGTGCAAGGCACCGTCGCGGATGAACGACACCCGATCGCCTTCAATGAAGACCTCCTCCACCCCGGAGTCGGCGAGAACGTTGGTCAGGGCTCCAAACCCGGCAACCGCATGGAACACTCGCTCGACCATCTCGCCGGGGTTAGCGAGGTGTCTCCCTGCGCCATGATCCGCCTGACGTCGATACGCATCTACCGCCTGGGTGACAGCCAACCGTGTCTCATGAAGGTTGACGCCGACGTCGAGTTTCCTGCGTTCGATGAGCTGGACTGCGGCGGCTCGGATCTCCTCGTAGGCACTCATCCGGCAACTCCGATGGCGAGGTTGACCACACCGCGTGAGAACGAACCTCGAGATACGAGACCACCTTCCCACGCTGCCCGACGCACCCTTCGGTCCTCCGGAAGGAACCCGATCTGGGATGGTGCGAAGACGCGCTCGATCTCGCGGGCGACCTCGCTTCTCACGAACCCACCCGCGGGGACCCTGTTGAGCACCAGCACGAGACGAACAGATCCGCTGATTGCCCTCACTTCCGCCGCCCAATCCAGGAGTCGAGACACACCGTTTGGTGTGGCAACACCCACTCCGAGGATCGTGTGCGCATCTCCAAGAAGCCTCCGAGCGAGGCGGAAGCGACCATCGCCCGGAAGCCGCTCGATACCAGAACTGATGTCAGCGACAACGGCATCCGACGCTTTCGTCAGGTCCTCGAGCGCCGACGCCACATCCGCTGGGCGCAGCTCGGCCCAGTCGCGGGGGTTCGGAATGCCGCACACCACATCGAAGCCTGCCGTGTGTTCGACGTCGAGTTCCTCGCCCCTCCTCGATTGGTCCACCAGCGTTCTGAGATTCGGAACGACGGAGAGCCCCAAACGCTGAGCAATCGATGGGGCGACGTCATCGGCGTCGACCAGCGCGACGCCACTGCCTCCTCTGTGAAGTGCGGCGGCAAGGCCGATAGCGACCTCGGTTGACCCCGTTCCGCCGAAGGGACCCCCCACGACAAGCAGCCGCCCGACAGACGGAGTGGATCCTCCCACCACCTGTGGGGCCGCCGGACGGAGCGACCGCATCTGGCCGATTCTGCGCACGAACTCCTCGGCCTCCGAGGCGGCCTCGATGACCCCATCGGCACCGAGGTCGAGAAGTCGTCGCCTGCCCTCTGGGAAGTCCAAGCCGTCGTACACCCCGAGGACCTTCGCCGAGCGCGAGTGAACCTCCTCTACGAGACGCCTAGTCAGAAACGATGTTGTGTCGTCGACCACCAGCACTTCGAATCCGTCGACCCTCACTTCTTCAGGCCTCAGCACGCGAGCCTTGACCTGGAGGCCTCCATGATCCGCTGCGTGGCGGTGCAGCCGCGCCGCCCAGTCTCTTGGCGACAACACAAGCAGGACAACAGGATCGGTGGTCATGGCTCGCTCGGATAGACCATCGCACCAGGCGAATCGGCCCCAGTCGACCGGATGATCTCGAGCGATCCTTCCGACATCGCTGCGGCGACGGCCAGCACCCCGTCGGCATCGAGTGCCAGCGTCACCGAGTAGTCCGATCCGAGTGCCCCCGACGCGTCGGACACGGACAGCACTTCTGCTCCAACGAGCACATACCGAGCGGTGCCCGAATCAGACGCCACCACGTCGACACGATCTCCCCGCTCGAGGAGACCCCCCACGGCATGCTCACGGTCGATTGGAATGCTCATCGCCCGCTTGCCATTGCTCCTCGTCGCCAGGTCGGCCTTGGACAGAAGCGTTCCTGCCGGAATCGTCCGAACTACCACCATGCCCGGATCAAGATCGGCCGTCGACACCAGTCCCTGCTGAACCGACTCTTCGACGTGCACGGGCGTGAACGTCACGTCGGCAGCATTGAGAAGCGACCCGGCCACAAGGTCTACGTCGGCGACCGCCACGTCCACGGTGTGCTGTTGCGAGCGAAGGAACGCGAAATTCAGCACAACTGCGACCACGCCGGCGAGCAGCATGACCCAATGCCCCGTCGAAAGCCGACCTAACGGCCCTCGCCTCCCTGTCACGTCCCATGGCCTCCCTGTGACTCGCCCATCCTATCGTCGGGGTAGTGTTCCTTGCCACTGGTTGGAAGGTTGTTGTGGAAGAGCCCGATATCACCAGCGATCTGGAGAACGAGCTCCGCTTCGAGGCGGAAGAGGCGGAACGGGACGCGGCGAAGCTCGCCGCGCGTGCCCGCTACCTCGGAGCGGTTGCGTTCGACTCGATGGCACGAGGCGATCTGGTGACTATCGCCACCTTCGGCCGATCTGTCTCCGGAACCATCCACTATGCGGCTGGCGACCTTGCATCGATCCAGGTGACGGACGGTTTCACCGATGTCAATCTGGGAGGACCGATCGCGATCCAGATCACCCAGCAAGCACGATCGCTGGGCCACGGGAGAACACGTGGTGCTTCGACGTTTGCGGCGCGACTCACCGAGTACGAGATGACGGGCGAGCAACTGGAGATCGTCGCCCCCCTCCTCGGGCTCTCGGTATCCGGCCAGATCACGGCGGTCGCACGGGATCACGTCGCGTTGATGACACTCGACGAGCAGAGTCTCTACGTCCCCCTCGAACAGATCGCCTTCGTCATCCAGCGCCGATCGCATAAACATAGTTAACGTTAGTTTAGCGTATCGTGCGACATCCTGCTACTGCGCGGTTTCATTGAGAGGCGCTGACAGCGGCGACCGACCGACACGCCGTTTCGTGCGCGAGCCAGGCCCACAACCTCGGCACTCCTCACGCACGAACGGGAATGTGCGGCCCCTATTCCTCCTCGTCGACGAGCTCGGTCACCCGATGTTGCTTGAGGAAATCGATGATCTCGTCACGGAAGAAGCGGAACGTGCGTCCCCCGGGGAGCCGGTAGGCGGGGATGCGTCCCTCACGGGCGTACTTGCGCACCATCTGGATGTTCATGCCCAGCAGCTCGGCGACGTGCACCGTGTCGAGGATCTCCGGGTACTGCTCGGCCATGCCGCTCCTTGGTGGTTGACGATAGTCTACAGACCGCAATGCCTCGCCGCCAGGGAGCAGTAGGCTACGGATCATGGACGAACAAGCACCAGAGCCCGAGATCGTCGATTCCAGCGTCGCACAGCCAACCAAGCTCATTCGCATCGCCTCGATGACCAGGGCAACCCTCGACGAAGTCCGCCAGGCGCCGCTCGACGAAGCGGGTCGCAAACGGCTCCTCGCGGTCTACAACAGCACCATCGCCGAGCTCAAAGAGGCCCTCTCCGACGACCTCCGCGACGAACTCGATGAGGTCTTCCTGCCGCTCACATCCCAAGTCCCCTCCGAATCGGAGTTGCGCATCGCACAGGCACAACTCGTCGGGTGGCTCGAAGGCCTCTTCCACGGCATCCAGGCGAGTCTCTGGACCCAGCAGATGGCGGCTCAGCAGCAGCTCGAGGAGGTTCGGGCCCGCAAGGCGCTGGAAGCTCCCGAGCAGCCGCCCGGTCAGTATCTCTAGCCCGTCGCTCTTTCGGCAGTGACTAGTCCCTTTGGCATCTAGGTCTGTAGTCACATCTTTCTCAAGACAACTCCGGCGAACGCCGATGCCCCATGCATGGACCCGAGGCCCCGAGAACGCCTGACGCGCCTAGTCGTGCGCCTTCGAGTTTTTGGCTATCTCGTCGGCGCATCGGTCCTCATGATCATCTGGTCCATGGAGCCTTCTGCCAAGGTGGCGCTGCTCGTACTCGGCGCCTTTCTCGGCATCTGCCTGAACACCTTCTGGTTCAGGAAAGCAGATCCGGTGTGGGGATTTGCGTACGACGTCGCAGGTACGGGACTCGTCTGGTGGTTCTTCGGATCGACCCCTGCCGTCTACCTCATCCTCGCAAGCATCACTGTCGTCGCCCCCATCCTGCTATCCAGACGACGAGCGATCGCCCTGATCGGCCAGATGATCGCCACGACCGTCGCGGTCGCAGCCGGGAGCATCCTCTCGAGCGATCGAGCGCTTCCCTACTTCTCTCAGAGCGGTCTCACCTGGGTAGATCGGTTCGTGGAGTTTGCTCTCCCCCTGGTCATGATCGTGTTGGTGGGAATCCTGGTGTTGAACCTCTCGGACATCCTGGATCGCGCGGATCAGAATCTGGCTGCAAGTCAGAAGCGACTACGGCTGTCGTTCGACAACTCCGCCATGGGCATGGTCGTCTTTGGTCTCGACGGCGTGATCAGCCAGGCCAACCAGGCGTGCTGCGAAGAGGTCGGCTACACGCAAGACCAGCTCCGCACCATGACGTGGCACGACTTGATCAAGGTCGACGATCACGCTGGCGGAGAGGAGCGACTGGCCGCCTCGCTCAAGGGCGGGCCGACCCACTGGAGAGCAGAGGACAGGGTCGTGCGTGCCGACGGATCGGAGTTCTGGGCCAGTGTGGTCGTCACGTTGATCCACGAGGACAACGGCGCCCCCACCTCCTACTTCGCCCAGTTCACCGACATCTCTGAGCAGAAAGCGGCCGAGCAAGCACTCTCCTCGTCGGAGCGCAGATACCGGGGCCTGTTCGAAGGCATCCCCGTCGCCCTCTACCGAACCAGCCCCGATGGCACGATCCTCGACGCCAACCCCGCCCTCGTCGAGCTGCTCGGCTTCCCCAACAGGGAAACCATGCTCCAGATGGATGTCACCACGGCGTACGTCGATCCGAGCGGACGTGACCAGATGACGGGGCAGCTCGAAGCAGAAGGCCGGCTCCTCGGCGTGGAATCGCAGCTCCGCACCCACGACGGGCGGTGCATCTGGGTCAGAGACAGCTCGCGGGTCGTCTACGACGAAGATGGCGGCATCGCCTACTACGAGGGCGCGCTCGTCGACACCACCTCCCGACACGATGCAGAGAGCGCGTTGCGCGAGTCGGAGGCACGGTTCAGAGCGATCTTCGAACACGCACCCATCGGTGTCCTCGCCGTCGACATGGACCGCCGGATCGTCGCAGCAAACACAGAATTGACGCGGATGGTCGGACACCCGATCGAAGATCTCCGCGGTACCGATGTCTCCCGTCTGACACACCCCGACGACCGTGCACTCGACGACGACCTGAACCACAGGCTCGTCGCCGGCGAGATTCCCTCATACCGTCTCGTCAAACGCTACGTACACGCCGACGGCCACATGATCTGGATCGAGCTGGCCGTGACGCTCGTTCGCAACGAGGACGGCGACCCTGAACTCATGATCGGTCTCATCCGGAACATCACAGATCAGCGCTCGGCCGAGTCAGACCGTGACCACATGATCAAGATCCTCGAGGCGACGTCGGATCTGGTCATCACGCTCGACTTCCAGGGTCGCCTCATCTACGCGAACAAGGCGGCTCGCGACTGGTACGGGCCAGACGCCATCACAAGCGCCCTCGACATCTCCGAGATGATCGATGATTCCCACGGGCCCGGTGTACACGAGATCTTCGAAGAGCTCCTCACCGACAGTGTATGGAGAGGTGACATCAGCCTTCGCTCCCCTGCCGGCGACCTCATTCCTGGTTCAGCGGTCGTCGTTGCGCACCGCGACGGCAACGGGATGATCACGCACTTCTCCGCCACGTTCAGGGATCTCGTCGAACGAGCCGAGACGCAACGCCGCCTCGAACACCTCGTCGCGTCGAAAGACGAGTTCGTCGCGTCGGTCTCACACGAGCTGCGGACGCCTCTCACCGCCGTGGTGGGTCTCGCACAGGAGCTCCGCAAGTCGTGGGAGATGTTCGCCACCGACGAGATCACCGAATTCATCGGCCTCATCGCCGACCAGGCAACCGAAGTCGCCGACATCGTCGAAGACCTCCTCGTGGCTGCGCGGGCCGACATCGGCAAGGTCATGGTGCGACCGGAGACAACCGATGTCAAAGACCAGATCGACGGTGTCATCGCGGGGCTCGGAGCACACGACCGCACCCGCATCGGCGTCGACATTTCCTCGACGGACGTCTGGGCGGACCCGACACGTCTCCGCCAGATCATCCGGAACCTCCTGACGAACGCCATCCGGTACGGCGGTAAGGACGTCCGCCTCGCAACCAACGTCATCGACGGCCAGATGGAGTTGCGCGTCTCCGACGACGGGCCCGGCATCAGCCCCGGACTCGAGGAGGAGATCTTCGAACCCTACGCCCGAGCCCACCAGCCCGGTACCCAACCAAACTCGGTCGGTCTCGGCCTGACCGTATCGAGGCATCTTGCGAGGCTCATGGGCGGCGATCTCACCTATCAGCGGGAACCCACGAGCACGTTCGTGCTGACCCTTCCCACGGCGGAAGCCATCGCCGCGGCCGGAGTCGCCTAAATCTACTTCTCTACGGGAACCAACATTGCTCCGGACAGTGTGCTCACGTGCCCGTCATCCCACCGGACCTCGACAATCCCGTCACGGACCGCCAGGACGACGCCCGTACGAGCGGCCTGGCCGACCTTCTTGGTCAGCTCGCGTACGTGCATACCCTTGCGAACGCCCACAACTCCTCCTGTGTCTTCAGTCTATTGAACGTCATCCTGCTCGTGAGCGAGTAGCTCGATGAGTTGATCCTTGGCTTCGGTCGTGCCGAACACGGTCACCACGTCCCCGGTTTCGAGGCGGGTGCCACCCCGCGGCACGTACACGACCGTCCGCCTTCGCACCGAAACGAGCGTGCAATCCGTCGGCCACGAGACATCTTTGAGCAGCTGGCCGCTGAGACGTTCGGGGACCTGAACCTCGAAGAAGGACACTCCCGGCTCCGCTCTCCGTCGAAGCCGGTCTCTCGCCATCTGCACGCCGGTCGCTGCACCGAGCGCGACATGATACGCCTTGACGACGTCCTCTCTCCGGAACATGCCGATGAGATGCGTCGGGTCATCCTCGGACACGACAGGAAGGCGGGACACGCCGAGCGCGGCCATCCGCTCGAGGGCCTCGCTCACCGGGAACCGGTCCGTGACGGTCACCGGTTTGGCGGACATCGCGTCGGCAACGATATCCGTGTCCGTCGCACGCAGGATGTCCGACATGCTCAACACACCGACCAGCTTGCCCTGTTGAAGCACCGCCGCTCCATGATGACCGTGAAGACCCAGGAGCGCTTTGGCCTCCTCGAGCGTCATGTGCGGAGCGAGCGGCTCCTGCCACGACATCACGTCGCCGACCTTGATGGCGTCGAGGACGTCGACTTCGGAGGACTTCACAAGCCGGATGCCCTTGCGAGTCAGTGGCATCGTGTAGACGCTCTCCGGGCTCAATACGTCGGTGATCAGCGTGGCAAGCGACACGGCGAGCATCAGGGGCAGCACCAGCTTGTAGTCCTGGGTGATCTCGAACACGATCAAGATCGACGTCAGGGGCGCCCGAGCCACGGCGGCGAACATGGCCGCCATTCCCACGACGGCGAACGGACCCGGCCGCAACGGCGACAGCGTCCAGATGGGAGCGAGCAGCTCAGCGAGCCCGGCCCCGAACGCGGCACCAATGAACAGGCTCGGCATGAACGCACCGCCCGAGCCCCCCGACTCGATCGTCAGCGACGTCACGGCCATCTTGAGCACCACGAGCAGCATGAGCACCCACCAGATCTGAGACCCCGACATGGATATCGTGACGATGTTGGCGACGAAGTCCTGCCCTGTGCTGAGGACGTTGGGTTCGGCGACGCCCACCGCCGCGATCAGCAGTCCGATCGCAACGGGGCGCGTCCACCCAGGAAGACGGCTGGCGAGCCGCTCCGTTGTGCCCAGCATCCGCAGAAACCACCACGCCAAGACGGCGGCGGCAATCCCAACGGCCCCGTAGACCAGCAGCTCCTGCCACTCCCTGCCCTCGATCAGCCCGTACGCCGGCGCCCTCAAGATCTGCTCGCCGCCGGTGAGCGTCTTCGTCGTGACGGCGGCGGCGACGGACGCGACCACTACTGCGGAGAGATGCCTGACCGACAGGGTCCGCAGAATGACCTCCATCGCGAACAGCATGCCGGCGATCGGGGCGTTGAAGCTCGCGCCGATCGCAGCACCGGCGCCGGCGGCGACGAGACTCCGTACCTGATCCTCGCCCAGGTTGGTGTGGCGGGCGATCGACGAGCCGATCGTGCCGCCGATCTGGACGATTGGTCCCTCTCGGCCACCCGACCCTCCGGTTCCGAGGGTGAGCACCGTCGCGAGGAACTTGAAGATCACCGATCGGGTCGGCAGGTAGCCAGAGCGGATCGCCAGGCCTTCGATCGTCGCCGGCACCCCGTCACCCTCCACCTCGGGCGCCCATCGATTCGCGACGACCCAGGCGATCAAGATACCGATAGGGAGCACGACCAGCGGCACCCATCGTCCCATCGGGATCAGCGCGACTTCGTCTCGCACCCACTGGACCAGGAAGATCAGGAGGGACGCGCCCGCCCCGACGAGCACGCCGACGATGACCGCCAGACCGAGAAAGCGCGCGGTCTCGAACTGCTCGTGCGCGCGGCGCACCCTCACACGATCGAAGAACCGGGCCATCAGTCCTGGAAGCCTAGGCGCATCTAACCCAACGGACGGAACCTCGCCTGGAAGAAACGCAGTTCCGGCGGTTCGTAGGTGAATTCGAGACCACGCAGCGTCTCCCGATGCTCGTAGACGCTGACGACGGACTCCGCGACGACGTCCATATGTGCCTGGGTGTACACACGACGTGGAATGGCCATGCGCACCAGCTCCAGCTTCGGATAGTGGTGCTCGCCCGTCTCGGCGTCACGCCCGGCCGACACGATGCCTCGCTCCATGCCCCGAACACCCGAGTCCAGGTAGAGCGCTGCCGTGAGTGCCTGTGCCGGGAAATGGTCTTGAGGAATCTGCGGAAGGATCGCCATCGCGTCGAGGAAGATCCCGTGCCCACCGATCGGTTCCACGATCGGGATCCCCAGCTTCTCGAGCTGATGCCCGAGGTACTCGACCTGCCCGACACGAGCTCGCACGTGATCGTCGGTCGCGACCATCTCTTCGATGCCTCTGGCGAGCGCCTCCATGTCCCGCCCTGACATGCCCCCGTAGGTGTGGAGTCCCTCGAAGGCCACGAGCAGAGCACGCGCCCTGACGGCGAGATCGGGGTCGCGCAGCGCGAGGAACCCGCCGATGTTCACGAGGTTGTCCTTCTTGGAAGAGACGGTCGCTCCATCCGAGTAGGAGCAGATCTCGAGGACGATCTCCTTGATCGACGTGTCGAAGTAGCCGGACTCGCGCTGCTGGATGAAGTAGGCATTCTCGAGCGCGCGGGTCGCGTCCAGCATCACGAGGATCCCCTGGCTCTGGCAGTACTCGTACACCGCACGCAGGTTGGCCATCGAGACCGGCTGGCCACCCGCCATGTTCACGTTCGTCTCCAGCGAGATGTACGGCACTCTCTCGGCGCCGTACCGGTCGACGACCGCCTTCAGTTTGTCGAGATCCACATTGCCCTTGAATGGGAAACGGCTCGCCGGTTCGTGTGCCTGGTCGACGATCACGTCGACGAACATCCCACCCGCGTACTCCTGGTGGAACCGCGTCGTCGTGAAGTACATGTTCCCTGGAATCACGTCTCCTGGCTTGATGAGAATCTGGCTGAGGAGGTGTTCGGCGCCCCGCCCCTGATGCGTCGGGATCAGCTCCGGGTATCCGTAGACGGTCTGAACGGCTTCCACAAGATGGTAGAAGCTCCTGGAGCCCGCGTAGGCCTCATCTCCGAGCATCAACCCCGCCCACTGGTAGTCGGACATGGCCGACGTGCCCGAGTCGGTCAGCAGGTCGATGTACACATCGTCGGAACGGAGCAGGAACGTGTTGTAGCCGGCGGTACGAATCGCCGCCTCGCGCTCGTCCCTGGTGGTCACCTTGATCGGCTCCACCATCTTGATCTTGAACGGTTCGGCCCAGCTCCTCACGGCACTCCTCTCGACATCGCAAGTCTGCCACATCCAGTGGGCCTTCCGTCAGGTCCGGGTCTCCGCCTCGACCACGATTCGTGAATCGAATGCTCAACACGAACACTCATAGGATTCAATAGTGACGTGGCCCGTTCTGTGACGTAGACTGGCCTCGTGCAAGGTCCGGGATCGCACCAGCCGGCTCGAACCGAGACCACGCTCCGTGAGAGCGGTGTATGCACTCATACCCAGCCGGCATGTCCAGAGGAGACAGCATGACTGCGTCTGCGCGCGTCGAGGACCTCAACCCCAGTCACATTGCTCGACAGCAATTCGAGCAGGTGATCCCCTACATCAAGGAACTGGCCGAGTCGCCCGGTCTGGCGGAGTGGCTGTTCGAGCCTGAGCAGACAGTGAAAGTGACACTCCCCATCCGCCGTGACAGTGGCGAAATAGAGGTGTTCTACGGGTACCGGGTCTTGAACTCGGCCGTGCGCGGCCCGGGAAAGGGAGGAATCCGCTTCCATCCCCAGGTCAACGAAGACGAAGTCCGTGCCCTCGCAGCGTGGATGACACTCAAATGCGCCTTGGTAGACATCCCCTTCGGCGGCGCGAAGGGCGGCGTCCAGGTCGATCCGCGCAAGGTCTCGGCACGCGAGAAGGCGTCGCTCACGCGGCGATTCATCGCGGCCCTCGGCTCCAACATCGGCCCCTACACCGATATCCCCGCACCCGATGTCTACACGGACGCCCAGACGATGGCATGGATCTTCGATACGTACTCGATGATGCACCCGGGACAGAACAACCGTCCCGTCGTCACCGGCAAGCCGCTCGACCTCGGAGGATCCTTGGGTCGGGCAACCGCAACGGCACAGGGCACCCTGTTCGTGACGGAGCGGTTCGTCGAGCTCGGACAAGTCGAAGAGCTGTCGACGTTGAAGGGGGCGACGGTCGCGATCCAAGGCTTCGGGAATGCCGGGCGCAACGCTGCGGTGCTGTTCGAGCAGGCCGGCGCAACGGTCGTCGCCGTGAGCGACTCTCAGGGAGGCGTGTTCGATCCCAACGGCATGGATGTCGCTCGCATCGAGGCGCACAAGGACGCAACGGGTAGCGTTGTCGGCCTCGACGGCACCAAAGAGCTCGGACACCTCGAAGTGCTCGAAGTGCCATGCGATGTACTGGTCCCTGCTGCGCTGGAGAATCAGATCACCGCTGAGAACGCCGGTCGCATCGATACCAAGGTGATTGCGGAGGCCGCAAACGGCCCGACCACCCCTGCTGCGGACCGCATCCTGTTCGACAAGGGCATTCGTGTTCTGCCGGACATCCTTGCGAACGCCGGCGGCGTCGTCGTCTCGTACTACGAGTGGGTGCAGAACATCGAAGACCAGCAGTGGGACGCCGAAGAGGTCCACGACAAGCTCCGGAAGAAGATGTACAGAGCGACCGACAACGTCGTGTCCACACTCGCGGACGCCTCGGAGCATCTCGATGAAACGAGAGCTGTGTGGTCGACCTCGCACCCCGACGAACTGGTTCCTGAACCGAACCTGCGGACTGCGGCCTACATCGTGGCAGCAGGACGCTGCGCAACGGCCGCCAGCGAGCGCGGCATCTGGCCATGAGCTGAACAGACTATCGATTCAAGGGGCCCTCCGGGGCCCCTTCTCGCGAGTGCTCCGCCTAGTGACGCTTCCGGCGGGTCAGGGGGGATGGCAAGGACACATGACGCAGCACGCTGTGCCATCCCGACCGTCCTCCGAGACGCTGGTCAGACGCCGGTCAATGCATTATCCGCCAAGGTTGACGACGTAGTCGCCTGCGTCATCGTCCCAGTGGAAGTCGATGATCCCCCGCGTGCGGGCCGCCTTGCAGAACTGGAGAAAGCCGCTGAAGCCGTACCGCTTCTCCGAGAAGTCGGGCTCGATCTTTCGGAGGTGGTTCTTGAGGCCGGAGAGCAGGAGCGGGCCGCCATCCCGCCCGGCGTCGGACACGACCTTGCGAAGAAGCGCAAACGCCCCTTCCTCACCCTTGCCTTTCTCGGCGAAACCGACCACCGGGTCGCCTCTCGCCGGACCCTCCCCCAACTCGATCGCGTTGCGAGCCTCGAGGTGGCGCAGCAGCTCCCCGAACCCGCGGAAGCCATAGTCCGACTCCGAAAACGTCGGGTCTTTGCGCAGAATCGCGCGTTTCAGGCTCGACGCAACGACCGCCCCACCGTACGTGCTTTGCAGGCCGGAAAGCGTCTGCGTGACCAGCGGCATGAGATCCTCAAGAGACCCGCCCTCATCCGTTTCTTTTGGCTCACTCGCCGGCTGCTTCGATCGTGCCTTCACCGGCGCCTCAACACCCTTTAGCCGTTCGTAGAACAGAAACTCGTCGCAGGCAGGCGGCAGAAGGGCGGACGTCGAATCCTTGACCCCGACCCCGATCACCTGCTTGTCGAGCGACCGCAGCTTGTGAACGAGTGGCGTGAAATCGCTGTCACCCGTGCCGATGACGAAGGTCGTCAAGTAGCCGCGTTCGAACGCGAGCTCGAGCGCGTCGACGGCCATCTTGATGTCCGCTGCGTTCTTGCGAACAACGCCCATTCGCTGAGGGATCTCGATCAGCTCCACGTTGTGCCGGACGAGCATCCTGCTGTCCTCAGGGAAAGCGGACCACTCGGCATAGGCCTTCCGGACGACCACCCTGCCCCGTTCGGCGAGCGCGTCGGCGACGGGTCTCAGGTCGAACTGGAGACCGCGATCTCTCGCACCGATGGCGAGGTTCTCGTAGTCGAGGAATAGGGCGATGCGTTCTTCGTCGGTTGCCACAAGGACAGGCTAACGCCTTGGCGGCCGTTGGTCGCTGCACGGGGTACCTGCTAGCTGGAACGGCTGGTGATCCGCGTTGCTGGGGGACCACTAGCCTTGATGCATGGACGATTCTGCAGCAGCGTTCTTCGATCTGGACCGGACCCTGATCTCCGGGTCGTCGGTGTTCGCATTCGGCATGGCGGCATGGCGGCAAGGCATGGTGACCACGAGCGAGCTGATCTCCGACGGTATCAACGCCGTGCTGTTTCGCTTCGGCGGCTCAACGGACGACAAGGCCAACGCCGTCCGCGATCGGATCCTCGAGGCCATCAGGGGCCGGCCCGTGTCGGAGCTGGAGGAGTTGGGCGACGAGGTCATCGCGCAGCTCCTCGACGCTGTCCGGCGCGAGTCTCAGGCGTTGATCGACCTGCACCACGAGGCCGGCCGCGAGACGTTCATCGTGTCCGCATCGCCGATCGAGATCGTCCAGGCGTTCTCCGAGGCGGTCGGTCTCACAGGAGGGATCGGCACGGTGTCGGAGATCGTCGACGGCTCCTACACAGGGCGCCTGTCGGAGCCGTTCTGTTACGGGAAGGGGAAGGCGACCGCAGTCGCCAAACTCGCCTCCGAACGCGGCTATGACCTACGCCTCTGCTACGCATACTCGGACTCGATCTCGGATCTGCCGATGCTCGAGCTCGTCGGCCATCCCGTTGCAGTGAACCCGGATCGTGCCCTCGAGTCGATTGCGTTCCAGCGTGGCTGGCCGATCATCGAATTCTCCAAGACCGCAAAACGTGTCATCGGCACGACCACGGCGGTCGTGGGCGCCGCCGGCGTCGCGACCGCGACCTACTTCCTCGGTCTCAGTCATGGCAGTAGGCCCCGGTAGACGCGAGATCAGTCCCCGCCCCCGACCACGTGGTCTCGGGTGCGGAGGAGCCACGTCGACAGGACAACGGATAGAACGACCAGGACCGCCACCTTGAGGAACGCACCGCCGATGCTCGGCGAGACGTTACCGAGGCTGTCCGTGAATTCGCTCGGCAGGGTGTCGAGCGTCGCGGCGTAGGCCTGAAGCCCGATCCTCCATAGCGACGACGCGGCAAGGCTCGTCACCGCAGACGCGAGGATCGCTTCCCAGAAGAAAACGTAGAGGAGGCCGATCAAGGTTGCCCGCTTGAAGAGGAAGCCGACAGGCACGAACACGGCGCCGTAGCCGAAGGCGATCACCACGAGGCCGAGCGCGGGTCCTGCCCCGATCGCCCACCCTCCGCTGACAAGACCACCAGCGACCCAGAGTGTGCCCACTCCAACGGCACCGATGACCAGCGTCGCCGCGATCGCCCCGGTCAGCGCCGCGCCGACGATCAGCGAACGAGCGACGGGTTTCACGCTGAGGTAGGGAAGGGTGTGATCTCTGCGCTCATCTCCGAGCGCCGCCGACGCGTTCACGATGCCGATCACAGGAAGCACCACTGCCATGAGCACCCCTACGGCCATGCCGTGGAACACCTCCATCGAGTCTGAGCCACGATGGCCGACGAGCCCGACGATCAGAGCGGGAACCGCAGAGAGCAGCATCAACCCGATTGCCCGCTTCCGGTTCATGAGTTTGCGGAGCGTGTAGCTGGCTATCGCGAGGAACGATCTCATTGCCCACCCACCAGGTATCGGAATGTGCTCTCCAGCGACTCATCCCGTGGTTCGACCGACACGAGCCGAACCTCCGTGCCGACGGCGATCGATGCCAGCTCCTTGCCGAATGCTTCGGAGTCGAGCACATCGACGTTCAGCACGCCGTCCTCGACGTCCACGCCACCAACGTATCCCTTACTGATGAGCGCTCCTGCGAGGACACGCGCACGATCGCACTCGATCCTCAGCTTGCGCGGGATGTCGGACATGGCATTGCGCAGCGCCGTGATCGTTCCCACCCCTGCGAGGCGCCCGTCGACCATTGCGACGACCCGGTCGGCCATTCGTTCCACTTCACCGAGGACGTGGGACGAAACGATGACGGTCTTGCCCTGGGCGCCCAGATCGACGAAGAGCTCGATCAGGTGAGCCCGCTGAACGGGGTCAGTGCCGTTGAGTGGTTCGTCGAGAAAGAGGACGTCAGGATCGTGAACGAGCGCACTCGCGACCTTCGCCCGCTGCCGCATGCCCTTCGAGAACGTCGAGAGGTTCCTACCCGCAACGTCGGCCAGCCCGACGAGGTCGAGTGCCCGAGCCGCTGCTCCTGCCGGATCGCCGAGCTGCTGGAGCGTGGCATTGAACTGCACGAACTCCTGAGCGGTCAGGAAGCCGGGCACGTGCTCGTCCTCCGGCACGAGAGCGACCCTCCGATACACGGCGGACTTGGCACGCGGATTGACGCCGAGAATGCTGACGGTCCCGGCGGAAGGTCTGACGAGACCCGTGAGCACGCGAAGCAGGGTCGTCTTGCCGGCTCCGTTGGGGCCGAGCAGACCGGTCACACCGGGACCGAACCCGCACGTGACCTCTGATACGGCGACCTTCTGGCCGAACCATCGAGACACGTCTCGCGCATCGACGGTGACGTCGCCCGGGGTGACGACGTCGCTCACGATGCCTTCCGGTACCGCTGCCACACGGCAGCACTCACCACCACGAACACGATGCCGATCACGACGAGCGACATCCAGGGTTCCAGTCCGGCCGATGTCGCCGCGTAGTCACCGGTCGAGATGCCGAACACCCAGTCCCGGACGACGCGTGGCTGTTCCTGGAAGGCCAGAAGGGACACGTACTTCGCCCCGGGGAACGTCGCCAGACGGACAACCGCATGCACGATCGGATTGAGCATGACCATGACACCCAGGAACACCGCGGAGGCGATACCGGCTCTGCTCATCAGCGCGGAGATCCCGAACGCGATCGACGCATATCCGAAGAAGAACACGAACGCAACCAGAACGATCCTCCACACGATGTCCAGGTTCCCACCCAGGTAGGAGAAGAAGCCCTCGGGAGCGAGTGCCGCGAACGAGATGTGCAACACGAACTCGGGGACGAGGAAGAACCCCATGATGAGAAACCCGAGCGCGGTGTACTTGGCGCCCAAGTAGTCGATCGGCCGGAGCGGGCGGGAGAAGTAGATCGAGAGCACCCCTTCGCGTCGGTCAGGGATGAGCAGCTGCGGAGCGGCCAGCGCAATGAACAGCAGCGAGATCGTCGATGCCGTGTCGAAGTACTGCCCGTAGCTCGGCAGCTGCTCAGCGACGAGTTGCTCTACACCGAATTGCTGCACCGCCCAATGCAACCCGACGACAACCGCCATTGAGATCATCGAGATGGTGATCAACAGCCACGGGAGGACCTTGCTCTTCGCCTTCCTGCGCAGCCCGAGTTCCCGGCGGATCCCCTCACGCACAACCGCCCAGAACGCACCTCGTCGTCCTTTGCGGGGACCGTCGTAGCCTCGGTAGCCGCGGTCGAAAATGACGGCGTCGCTCATTCCTTGCTCCTGCGCTGGGCATCCTCGATGAACGCCTCCTCGAGCGTCCTGGCTCGCTGCCCCATGCGGCGCAGCCCCACCCCTGTGGCGGCGAGACCATCCCGAACCAGAATGAACGGATCGGCGCCGCCGGTCACGTGCAGCACCCTCCCCACGAGCTCCACCTCCGCCCCATGTTCGGTCAGCCATCCGGTCAGGCCGGCCGGGTCATCGGTGACTTCGACGGTCAACGCGTCCTCGTGGCCAATACTTCCGATCGGAGCGGAACGCACTAGTCGGCCACCGTCGAGCATCACGACCCACTCACAGGTTCGTTCGATGTCCTCGAGGATGTGGGAAGAGAAGACGACGCTGATACCGAAGTCCGACAGACGCGCGATGAGCTGGAGCATTTGCTCTCTGCCTTCGGGGTCGAGTCCGGAAGCGGGCTCGTCGAGGAAGGCGAGTTCGGGATCATGGACGATCGCCTGGGCGAGCTTCACGCGTTGGAGCATGCCTGTCGAGAAGTCGCCGAGGTACCGGAACCGCTCTTCGTGCAACCCCACCAGGTAGAGGATCTCCGATGACCGCTTGCGGGCGTCGCCGACGGGGATCCCTGCGAGTTCCGCGGCGAACGCGACAAAATCGGCAGCGGTCTGTGCGGACGGCAGACACGCATCCTCCGGCATGTATCCGACTCTGGAGCGGACCTCGACGAGACCGGAGGCGACATCGTGGCCGAGGACGCTCGCCACGCCCATGGTTGGCCTGAGCATCCCCATGAGCACTCGAATGAGCGTCGTCTTGCCCGCTCCGTTGGCCCCCACCAGGCCGATCGTGCCGGAAGGAATGCTGAGGTTCAAACGATCGAGCGCGACGACATCGCCGTACCGGTGGGTGAGATCCGCAGTTCGTATCAGCTCGGCCATCACGGACAAGCTAGTGGACTGCAGACCGGAGGCGAGTCGGACCCCCGCTGGGAATCCTGTATCGCCGATCAGCCTCCGAGGTCGCCCTTCCTCTGGAGGTAGTCGTCCCGGTCGATCTCACCCTTGGCGTATCGCTCCTCGAGAATCGCCAGCGCCGACGACTTCGACGAGGGCGGAGCGACCTCACCGGGACCTCGCCTCGTAGTGAGCGTCACGATCACCCATACGATCAACCCAACGAACAGCACCGCCAGCAAGAGCAAGAACATCAAGCCGAGGAGGCCGCCGAGTGCCGCGTTCATTCGCTACTTCCTTTCTTCGTGGTGCGGGCCGTCGGAGCGGATCGTGCAAGCCCGCGTCCGGGAGCGCACCTGCCTGTCAGCCGCCGAGGTCCGCTTTCCTCTGAAGGTAGTCGTCCCTGTCGATCTCACCCTTCGCGTAGCGCTCCTCGAGGATCGAGAGCGCTGACGACTTCTGCGGCAGCACGGCCGAGGGAGTGGGCGATGGGGTGCCCGATCGACGGCTGGTGAGCGAGACGATCAGCCAGACGATGAGGGCGACGGCGAGTGCGATCAGCAGCCCCCACAAGAGGACCCCAGCGAATCCCCAGTACCCGAATCTCTCCATTTGGTATGGATGCATGCGTACCTCCTTGTCTTCTGATCCTCCTTTCTAGCGGTCGAAGATGAGAAAACCCTGAGAGTCGGCCAGGATATTGGCGAGTGCACGCTGTACGTGGTGACTCCCCTCCACTCCCCGACGAGCGGTCCCTCACCGGCGACATCCGCTCCACCGAGATTGGTCACCGACGCCGCTCTCAAACTGTTCATCTCGGCTCCTGGTCTCGGCCTTCAGCCACGCCGATGACACGAGCCGGCGGCAAGCCACGCCGCCGGGCCGGTCGAACGCCCTGGCGCAGACGTGCCCGCCACGAGGTCTGCCGATGTCACACCCCGGGCACCTATTCTCTACCCTTTCCTCACACCCCGCCCGCGTAGCTCAGGGGAGAGAGCAACTGCCTCCTAAGCAGTAGGTCGCAGGTTCGAATCCTGCCGCGGGCGCCACGCTGCCCTCACGGCTCACGACCATTTCTGAGCGACAAGCTCCACCCGGCCCGATACAGTGAGCGCGCCGGTTGGAGGAAGGCAGTGGAAACCGCGGACATCGTCGTCGTGGGTGCGGGCATCATCGGATCGTCGATTGCCTACCAGCTCGCTCGCCGGACCACCGACAAGATCGTCGTCCTCGACAAAGGAGCGGGACCGTCGGAGGGATCGACGGGCACGTCCTCGGCCGTCATCCGGACCTACTACACGCAACCCGCTGCCGTCAGGCTCGCCCTTGGAGGTCAGGAGGCATACCGCAACTGGCCCGACTTCGTGGGTATCGCAGACCCGGCCGGCCGATTCACTCGCACCGGCGTCCTGTGGATTCTCGGTTTCACGACGGCAACGGCGCAGACGGCAGCCCACAGGCTCACGTCGCAAGGAGTGCGAGTGTCCGTGCTCGACGCCGCAGGTGTCCACGAGCGCTTCCCGTCGGTCTCCACCTGCGACAGGGCCTTCGATCTCACGGGTGAAACCGCACACGACTGCGTCGACCTCGGGGCCGCCGTATTCGAACACGACGGCGGGTACGCCGACCCGACCGGAGCCAATCGGGATCTGATCGACGCCGCCCGGCGGGAAGGAGCCGACGTGCGCTTCCGCTCCCCTGTCACCAAGGTGCACGGCGACGGGAAGGTGACCGGCGTCGAGATCGCCGGCGGCGCCCGAATCGACACCGGCTTGATCATCAACGCCGCAGGCCCATGGTGCAACCGTCTCAATGCCCTCGCCGGGATCGATGTCGGCTGGCCCCTCATCCCGACCCGCGTCCAAGTCGTCTACCGAATGATGGGCGGGAACCTCGGACCGATCCCCGTGACCGCCGACCACGACATCTACCTGCGGCCCGACGGAACCCAGATCCTCTTCGGGTCCGTCCTGCCGGAGGACGAACGCGAAGACGCGGATCCCGACAGCTACCGAACCACGGCAGACGCCGCGTTCAAGAACATCAAGATCCACGCCCTCCACCACCGCATCCCCGCGCTCCCCCATCGTGGTGCCGTCGACGGTATCGCGGGTTTCTACACGATCAACCGTCGAGACGTCCATCCCATCCTCGGGCCAACAGCGCTCGACGGCTGGTGGGTCGCAAACGGGTTCAGCGGTCACGGCTTCAAGCTGGCACCGATGATTGGCTCGATGGTCGCCAAGGCGATCACCGGCACCACTGCACCTTACGACACCGACGTCCCACTCTCGTTCCTGGGAGTCGATCGCGCGCCGCTTGCCGTCGCCCACCAGGGCGTGCTCGCCTGATGCGCTACCTCGGCGCCGCAGACCTTCGCAAGGCGCTTCCCATGAAAGACGCCATTTCCGCCATGCGAGATGCGTTCAAGGGCGACCGAGAGACACCGCAGCGAGTGCTCCTCGGCCGATCGTTGTTCATGGCCGGTCGCGTGGGCGACCACACAGGCATCAAGGTCGTGTCGATCACCCCAGGAGACCCGGCGGGCATCGTCGTCATCTTCGACCGAACAGGCCACACGGTCGGCGCCGTCAACGGGCACACTCTCACCGCTATCCGAACCGGTGCAGCAGCAGGCATTGCGACCGACCTCCTCGCACGCCGGGACGCCTCCACCTTGGCGATGCTCGGTGCCGGCGCGATGGCCCGAGACCAGATCGAGGCCGTCCGGACGGTTCGTCCGATCGCCCGCATCCTGGTGTGGTCGCGCAACGTCGAACGGGCAATCCGCCTCGCCAAACAGGTCGGTGGCATCGCGGTGGAGCGTGCATCGCAGGCCGTCCGCGAGGCGGACATCATCTCGACCGCTACTCCGTCTCACGTCCCGCTGTTTCAAGACGAGGCCGTCCCCGAATCCGTGCACATCAACGCCATTGGCGCGTTCACACGCGACATGGTCGAGATCCCGCCCGAGACCGTACGTCGTGCGTTCGTCGTGGTCGACGACGTCGCCGCTGCACGAGAAGAGGCAGGCGACCTCATCCAGGCGAAGCGAACCCCCGACGCGACCATCGGCGACCTTTTCGTGAGCACCGTCGAGGCTCCCATTACGCTCTTCAAGTCGGTGGGCATCGCAAGCCAAGACATTGCCGCCGCCACCCGTGCCCTCGCGACGGCCGAACGTAGCGACATCGGAACCCATCTGGAGCCGTAGTCTTGGAGCAGGAGTAGCACCGTGAACACCTACGATCGCCTTTCGTTCCTCGACTCCTCGTTTCTGGCGCTCGAGTCACCCACCGCCCACATGCACGTGGCCGGAGTCGCGCTCTATGAAGGTGGCACACTCCGATCCGACGATGGTGGCATCGACATCGACAGGATCAGAGCGTTCATCGGCTCACGCCTCCACTATGTCCCCCGCTACCGGCAGAAGCTGGCGTGGATTCCCATCGAGAAGAACCCCATCTGGGTCGATGACCAGCATTTCAACCTCGACTACCACGTCCGCCACATCTCGCTGCCCAAACCCGGCACGGAGACTCAGTTGAAAGAGCTGTTCGGACAGATTCTCGGCAGTCAGCTCGACCGCAGCAAGCCGCTCTGGCAGATGTGGATCGTCGAAGGCTGCGAGAAGAACCGGTTCGGTCTCATCTTCAAGATCCACCACTGCATGCTCGATGGAGTGTCCGGGGTCGATCTGATGGGAGTGCTGCTCGGCCTGGCACCGACAACCGAGATCGAGCCGTCGCCGCCATTCGAACCTCGACCTGTCCCGAGCGGCGCGCAACTCATCGCCGACGAGACGATTCGCAGGATCGCTCGGGCAGCGAGTGCTGCGATCTCCGTGCCCAGGATGATCGAACAAGGACGAACGCTCGTCACAGACCTCGGAGCGCGAGCTTCGGCCGTCGCCTACTCGCTTGCGTCGGGATGGCTGTCGGCCGCTTCCCGAACCCCCATCAACCAGCCGCTCGGACCCAACCGTCGATTCGACTGGCTCACCTTGCCGCTCGACGACTTCAAGAAGATCAAGAATGCGTTTGGCGGCACCGTCAACGACGCCGTCCTCGCCGTCGCCACCGGCGCCATACGGCGGTACCTCATCGAGGATCGTGCGTTCGACGTCACCGGGGTGGAGTTCCGCGCAATGGTGCCCGTCAGCGTTCGGCCCAAAGATCGACACGGAACTCTTGGCAACCACGTAGCGATGTGGCTCCTCGAACTGCCCATCGACGTGAGAGATCCCGCCGAGCGGTTCGAGTTGATCAGAGAACACACCCAGAAGCTCAAAGAGACCAACCAGGCCCTCGGAGCAGCGACGATCGTCAGGCTCAGTTCGGGAACTCCGATGACCTTCCTCCAACGGGCGGCACGACTCGCGACCGGAATCCGCCCGTTCAACATGACGATCACGAACGTGCCAGGCCCCCAGTTTCCCATGTACTTGCTCGATTCCCGTCTGATCGTGCAGTATCCGGCGGTGCCGCTGTGGGCCGGTCACAACCTCGGCATAGCGCTCTTCAGCTACGACGGTGAGATCGCGTGGGGTCTGCACGCCGACTGGGATGCCATCTCCGACCTCGACATGTTCAGCGACGCCATCCGCCGCTCGGCAGCCGAACTGCTCTCCGCCGCGGACACCGCCTGAACCGTTCTTGCGTGAGCCAATTCGACACCGTGTCCCTTCCTCACGGAGTCAGCTCACCCACCCCGGCAGATCGAGTCGCGCGAAGAACGCAGAACGGGCAAGCACGTGTGAGGCTCCGGCGGTCCTCGCTGCGCCGAGCATCCCGACGGCACGATGCGGCCCGTACGCGACCACGGACACACCCTCGGCGACTCCAGCTTTCACGATTCCCATGGCGTCGTCCAGTTCGAGATCCACACACACGAGCGCTGCACTGCCGATCGACCCGGACCACCGGGTCGCGCGCATCGACGCCGCCCCCGCAGCCTCCTCGATCCGCGACCAGTCGATGAGGCTTCGCGTAGCGACGAGCACCACCGGCCGCGTGACGGCAGCCGCCTTCTCCGCACCCCACGTCATGTGCGCCTCCCATACGTCGTCCCCGAGGAGCCGGGTCGAGGCGGGGGCCAGATCGTACACGTCGCCCGGCAAAGCCCGCGACGCCGTCTCGTCCCGCACAGGCTCCGGAACTCTGTCCGCGGCCAGCGCTTCCGTAGGAAACCGCATCGCCTCCTGGAATACCTCCAACGGGCCGCGGCGCTGATCACCGAAAGGGAGGTCGAGCAGGCCGGCCAGGGACGCTCGCAGCCAGGCCTCCCCCTCGGTCAGAGAGGCCAGAAGCCTCGCAGAGTGCGCCCATCGCCGCTCGGTGCAGCGTTGCAGCACGTACCCACGGTAGGCATCGACAAGACGATCGCCGAGGTCGCTCACCCCTGAAACACCTCGACCACCATCAGCCCGAGTGGACCATCTACGACCCCTATCCCCACCTTCGTGAAACTGGATCTGAGGATGTTCTCCCGATGGCCAGGACTCGCCATGAGCCCCTCGTGGACGGCTCTCGATGTCGGAGCGAGTCCCAGGTTCTCACCAATCACGTGGTACGGGATGCCGGCCGCCTCGACCCTGTCGACGACGGTACCTGACACCGGCGAGTCATGGCTGAAGAACCCGCCCTCATACATCTCCCTCGCGTAGGCCTGAGCGACATCGGCGAGCGGCTGCGACCACGCGAGCGGATCGGCTCCCTCCTCCAAGCGTGAGCGGTTGACGAGATCGAAGATCGTCGACGCAGCCTTGGGATCCTCTGTCAGCTCGTCGGGGCTGGCCACCGGGAGTTCCAGCGACTGCCCTTCTTCGAGGATCACCTCGTTGCCGCCGACGAGATCCTTCAGGTTCAGCAGCGATTCGAGGACCCTGTCGCCGGCGACTGCATGAAAGGCGGCCTGCGCGGGTGTGTCGGGATTGGTGAGGTAGTGAACGACGTTCGAGTCCTCGAGACGCCCGGTGACGGAATCGGGCAACGGGAACACGATCAGCAGCGACAAGACGAGCATCGCGACGAACAGCGCCCAGAGCGTCGAGAGCAGCGCGCCGAGCAGACGGTTGCTCAGCGCGAGCCCGGGAAGTGTGAAGACCTTCTGAAGGAAGTGTGCGCCGATGCTCGCGCCCACCCCCACGATCAGGAACACGATCAGTCCGCCGACGAGACGCGATACGACATCGGATGTCCCGAACGTGTCCTGGAGGAGCGCGCCGACCGGGCCGCTCAATCGGAACGCCAGTGCGATGCCGACCACGAGGCCGATGAGATCCATCAGTTCACGGGCGAACCCGCGCAGCCATCCCCGAACGAACAGCGATGCGAAGTAGAGACCGAGCAGGAAATCGATCACAGCTCGATCCGCATACGCTTGTTGCCCTTCCCCTTCGACTCCGTCTTCACGACACGTACGGTCCCTACCTCTCCCGTCGACCGCACGTGTGTGCCTCCATCTGCCTGCTTGTCGATGTCGCCGATCTCGATGACTCGAATCGGATCGATCGTCGGCGGCAGCAGATTGACCTTGGTCCTGATCAAGTCCGGGTCTGCGAGCGCCTCGCTCCGGGGGAGGAACAGCACCCTGATGAGGTGGTCCTTGGCCAGTTCGGCGTTGAGACGCTCCTCCACTTCGCGTCCGAACTCGACGGAGATCGAGTCCAGTTCGAAGTCCATCCGAGCGGAACCGGGTTCCATGTTGCCGCCGGTCACTTTGGCGTCGAAGTCGCGCCAGATGATCGCCGA
>CAYLHS010000025.1:0-26786 GCA_964383535.1 uncultured Acidimicrobiia bacterium | reverse complement strand
GGTCGGGAACGTTCTCCTTCTTCATCATCTTCTTCATCATCGAGGTCGCCATCGCCGTCACGCCGGGGATCGCAGCGACCGCGTTCGGCATGCCCATCGAGGGATTGGCGAGGGGGGTGACCTTCAGGTGGTCCATCTTCTTCTTCAGCACCGCGTCCATCCCGTAGAAGGTGAAGAACAGGTGCAGCTCGATCCCTTCCGAGACGGCGGCGTTGGCAATCACCATGGATGCTGTCGCCCAGTCGAGCGATCCCTTGCTCAGGATGATGCTGACCTTTCGGTCGGTATCGTCATCGAAATTCGGCATGATCGTCCCCTCTCACACGCAGCCCGTGGGCTTGGGAAGCCCCGAGATGTACGCCATCTTCTTGGCCGGCTTCTTGGGGAAGAGCTCGTACAGCTGCTTGGTGGTCAGTCCGGTCTCGGTACTGACACGCCTGATCGTGGCCGTCTCTCCCATCTCCGCGTAGTCCGCCCGCAGGAAGCGGATCGCCTTCCAGTGATCCTCGGTGAGCGAGTCGATGCTGATCTCCTTGGCGAGCGCCTGCGCGAGGTCCTCGCTCCACTCGCCCGGATCGGTCATGAAACCTTCGTCGTCGACGCTGATCTGTTGACCGGCAATCACTTCTGTAGCCATACGTGCTCCTTTACTCCTCATTCTTCGGCGTCGTTCCGGACACCGACCTCAGGGTCAGCATCAATCTGGCCAAACCCTTCTTCGTTGCCGGGTCGCGCATCTGGCGGATGAGCTCCCGCCAGGTGATCCGATCCGGTATCTCTTCTTCTCGTACCGTCGATGCAGTGTTGCGCACCATGGTCATGATCTCGGGCTGGGTCATCTCCCTGACGGCTTGCAGGATCAGCACGATGTTGTCGCCCAGCGCGCTCACGTCATCTTCGCTGAAGTTGGTGACGATGTTCTCGACGACCCTGCTGCCGCTGCGAACGAACCCGAAGTAGCCGCGCCGCTCGAGGTCTTGAAGCCCATCCATCAGTGAGATCACGCCTGCCTGGGTGAGCGGGGTGACCTCGTCGATGAGCTCCTTGAACATCTCCAGACTGTCGAGGAGTTCCTCGAGGTTCTTCAAGTTCCGTACGAGCTTCTTCATCAGATGGGTGAAGTCGTCCAGGGATGCGTATTCATCGACCTGTTCAAGCTGCTTGACGGCGTACTGGTATGCCTGATTGGCAATGGGCGTGAGATCGGCGATCAGTTCATCCCGCTCCTGTCGACGCCCTCGCATGACGAGCGCTTCGTCGACGACGAACTGCACCTGGGTCGCGAGATGATCGATCTTGGCGTTCAGTTCCGTCAGGTCTTCGGTCGTGGTTCCCATCTCAGCTCCACTTCCCGGCCATCGTCATGTAGGAGGTGACGGGCATCTCCTTGCCCTTCAGGAGCACGTTCCAGTACAGCCAGCGGAACATCATCTTGCCCCAGTGGTTCATCTCCGACTCCTGAAGGAGCGAGAACGGTCCGACCCCGGGGAGCGGATACTTCCCCGGCAGTGGCTCGGTGTCGTAGTTGAAATCGATGAGCAACCCCTTGCCGAACCCGGACTCGATGAAACAGTTGGCGTGCCCGTCGAACTTCTCCAACATCTCGAGGCCGTCGATGTATCGCAGGAAGTTCTCCGTCCACGTCTCAACCGCGAAGTGAGCAACGGATCCCGCCTTGGAGGTAGGCAGGGCTGCGGCGTCGCCGAGGGCGAAGATGTTGTCGTACTTCTTGGAGACGAAGGTCTCCTTGTCGACGGGCACGTGATTCAGCTCGTCACCGAGTCCCGACCTCCCGACGACCTCTGCACCCATGTTGGTGGGGATGGTCACCAGGAGGTCGTACTCGACCTCCTGCTCATCGAAGGCGACGAGCGTGTTGCGGTCGGGATCGACCCGCTCCGGTGCGAAATCCGCCACGAGCGCGATGCCCTTCTCTTCGAGCATGCCCCCGAGTGCCTTCGAAGCGATCGGCTTGGTGAATGCACCTGACAACGGCGTCACGAACGTCAGATCCACCTTGTCTCGAATGCCTTGTTCGGTGAAGTACGAGTCGGCAAGGAAGATGAACTCGAGTGGTGCCACGGGACACTTGAACGGCATCTCCATGATGTTGAGCACCAGGCGCCCACCTTCCCACGACCGTAGATACTTGGCGAGGTTCACCGCCCCATCGATCGTGTAGAACGTATGGACGTTGTCGGGCATCTTGTCGTCTTGAAGCAGCCCGGGAGTCTGGTCGAGCCTCGGATGGGTCCCGGTGGCGATGACGAGGTAGTCGTACTCGAGCCAGCGATCGCCTTTGGCGATCTTCACCCTGTTGCTATCGGGCTCGATGACCTCGATCTCCGAGACGATCATCGTGACGCCGCCGGGGATGTAGTCCCGCTTCGGTTTGGTGACATCGTTGCGGCCGTACATGCCAAACGGGATGAAAAGGAACCCTGGCTGGTAGTAGTGGGTCGTGTCCTGGTCGACGATCGTGATTTCCCACTCGTCGGGATCCAGGTGGTGGGCCATCTTGTTCACGACCATCGTGCCGGCCGTGCCGGCTCCGAGCACCAGCAGCTTCTTCATGCGTTCAACTCCTTGTTCGTGGTGAGTGAGGCAATCGCGTCGAGCTTGGCCGTGATCGATCGGTACTCGGCGACCATGTCGGGAATCACAGACGCAACACGAGGAAGCACGTCCAGCACCTGCCTCTTGCCCTTCGAATCGAGCCGGTGGACCTCCTCGATATGCGGGCTGAGATCCTCGGGCCTTGCTCCAAAGCTCTTCGCCATGATCGCCAGATCCTCCGGTTCGGGCGGCCAACCGTCAGGTGCAACGCCCCCCGCGATCACCATCGCCGTCAGCTTCGCTCCCGTCCGGATGAACGCGCGTGCGCACTCGAGGCCGAGATGGCTTCCGGTGAATCGAGGGCCTAGGTCGCTGGCTCCAGCGAGCTCCTGCCATCCGACGATGCACTCGTCCGCGCCGCCCGGGATCTCCGCGATGGCCGTGAACAATCCGCACGGATTCGAGACGGTGGTCACCGGAACGCCATCCATGTCGGTGAGCACGAGCATGACGCCGAGCATCTCGGCGATGACATCCATCACCGGTTTGACCGACGACGGGAACACTTGACGTGTCGGCGATTCAGGTCCCTTGCCATTGCCAAGCCAGGCCTTCACGGCATCCTCGGGGAAGCGCCACTGCCTCCCCACCTTCACACCAGGAAGTGACCCTGACTCGGCCATTCGATAGATCGTCGACCGATCGACGTGGAGCATCTCCTGCAGATCTCGCGAGGTCAGCATGCCGCCCATGAGGCTCCTGCCGATCGTGTCGCTCTGTGCATGTTCTGCATACTGTGCACGGTAGTGACGCACCACAGATGCATCCTCGGCGAAGGTCCCAACGCGTAGGGTCGAACGACCCTATGTGCGTTCTCGACGAACCTCGAGACCGCGGGCCTCGATCTCCTGCACGATGTGCAGCTGCGAGACGGCTCGCTCGAGGGAGTGGACGCCAGGAGGGATCGTTCCTTTCGCGATCATCTCGGTCACGATCGCCGCGTGCCAGCCTGTCAGCCGTTCCATGGCGGCGAAACCGGTCGCCTCGTCGAATCGGTCGACGAGCTCGAACCGAACTGTTTCGCGGGAGTGCCCACGCTCCCCGATCGCCTCGGCACGGATCACGCACACGTCTCGAATCGCGTCGGTCTCCAATCGAGGGCGTAGCAGCTCGTGGTAGAGGTCTCTCGGCACGACGGGCACACCTCGCACCTCGACCGGCTCCCGGGCGAACAGGCCGAGATCCTTGAACGCACGAAAGGCCGCATAGTGACCCGGATACCGAAGGGTCTTGTTCTCGTAGACGTCGAGCTTGCCGGCCATCGTGAATGGAACCGTCGACGTACCTCCCGACGTGACGAACGCCTCCAGTGTTCCCAGCCCTTCGAATTCGAGGAGTTCCAGTTCCGTGAGCGTTTCGATCTCCTGCACACGGCCGTCTCTCAGTACCAGCGCCATCCCGTCGTACTCATTGGTCAACCCCTCGATGTGGAAGAACAGCTGGTAGCCGAACGGTCCCTCCGATCGTTGGGGCAGGCCGCCGTCCCACACACGGGCCTCGCGCGCGACGGCACCTCGCAGCTCGAGCTCCTCGATGGCTGCCAGCGCCAACGTGTTGTTGAGCCCGGGTCCCATACCGCAATCGGGCACGATCGAGACGCCCGCAGCTCGCGCTTCATCGTCAAGCTCGAGCTGCCCACGCACAGTTGGCGTGTGTCCGCCAAGGTCGACCATGCCGGTGCCCGCCTCGATGGCCCCCCGGGTGCACGCGGGGATGAGCGCGAAGGGAGTGGCGCACAGGAACGCATCCAGTGGCCGCACCAGGTGGACCAACTCGTCGTTGGCGGTCACGTCGATCTCTGCCCATCGGGCTACGTCTCGGCCGGTCAGCTCGTTGACGCGTTCCGACGCCGCACGAGCCACGTCAAGAGAGAGATCGGCGAGGAGGACCGTCTCGGCGTCCCCCCACCTCGCCATGTCGTATGCCGCAGCCGTACCCTGCCGGCCGGCCCCGATCACTCCGTACCGCACGCCGTCCCTTCTCGTGCGGCAAGTCTATGCCTGTCGAACTCCTGGGACAGCAGCTTCACGGTGCAGGTCCGCTGTGCGCTGCGGAAAGATCACGGAGAAGCAGGCGCCCCCGAGTCGCTCGGAGCGGGAGTAGCTAGTCGTCCCGCCGTGGGCTTTGGCGACCGCTCGCACGACCGCGAGACCGATTCCGGATCCGGGCCGCGTCGCGTCGAGCCTGTGCACCCCACGCTCGAATCGCTCCCAGATGGTGAACTCGTACTTCGTCGGGACCCCAGGTCCGTCGTCGTGCACCTCGATGACCACAGATCCGCTGTCGGTTCGAGCCACGACATCGACGCGACCTCCGCCATACCGGATTGCGTTCGAGACGAGGTTGATGATCACCTGCTGTGTCCGCTCCGAGTCGACGTAGACACTCGTGTCCGGCTCCACCTCAACCGTCATGCCGGCCCCCGCCTTGTCCACGCCCGAAAGGGCTCTGGTGACCAGCTGCTGCAATTCGACGCGGGCCGGAGACAGGTCGACGGTCTCGAGGCTGCCTCGGGCAAGCAGCACGAGATCTGACACGATCCGTGCCATGTAGCCGGCTTGCTGATGTACAACCCTCAGGAGATCCTCCCGCTCCTCCAACGAGACGACCCCCGGCTCGACCAAGAGGTCGAGGAAGCCCACAATGGCCGTCAGAGGCGTTCTCAACTCATGGGAGATCGACGAGACCAACGCGGCGCGCTCCCGTTCGACAACGACCCGATTCTCTCGAATGGACACTGCCTGCCGGGCGATCGTCAGACCACTGACAATGAGCGTTCCGTAGAGAAGCGCCCAGAAGTTCGAGTCGACCTCATGCTCGAATGTCTTGACGATGAGCATCCCTGTCATCGCCAAGGCCAAGGCGTAGGGGGCGAGCAGCGTCGTGATCGGCGCTCTTCGATCCGCGTACTCGCGTCGCTGCGGCTGCGCACCGACGATCAGGCCGGTCACGAAAAACAGAATCAGAGCGACGATGTTCATCGCGAACAACGGTCGTGCCTGCTCGAACGAGCGTCCAACCCCGCTACTCAGGTACGCGACGTCGGCAATGGACTGCGCGACGAAAGCAAAGGCGGCCAACCACAGACGCACATCGAACCGATAGGAGCTGCGTCGTAGGAACACGACGACGATGGCAGCCATGGCGAAGACATCGAGAATCGGGTAGGCCGAACCTGCCCACCTGTCCCATGCCGAGTACTCCTGCATCCTGCCGAGGAGATCACCCAACACCAGAAGCCATGAGATGACTCCGATCGACACAGCACCGATCAGCGCGTCGAGGATGGCTCGCACTCGTTGCGACCAGTCCGTGGCCATCTGCGGAAGCAGCGCGAAGCCGACGATTCCACAGGCATACCCTGCGAGGAGGAAGAGATCCGGTGGACCGAACGCGGAGAGCTCGGAGATCGATGACCCGATGGCAAACGCCACGACGCCCGCAGAGATCACCAGGAGCCCGATGCCAACGAGTGTCCACGAGAGTCGCTCCCTGGACTCGAGGTGCCGCGCGCCGATGATGAGCGTCAGTCCGGCTGAGCCCGACCCGACGAGGAGTCCGATCGGGCCGATGAAGTCCGCCGCAGCCGGGAAGACGATCGTTCCGGCCGCAAGGGACGCGAGGAGCACGAGCGCGGCAACAGCGGCTCTGCGCCACCACACCGGGTGCGCTCTCCACGTTCTCACGATCGATTCCACACTTCGCTATCGGCCTCATTGGCGCCGATCTGAAGGTGGTCACTCCCGCACTGCGTGCTCTTCCGTCAGGTCGATCGTGATGTCGATGTCGCCGACTACCTCCGGCAGATGTCGAGCGATCGCCTCGGTCAGGTCGACATACGCTTCGTCGTCGAGGTAGAGCGAGTTCGAGAAGCGGAGGCCCGCATACCCGACAGGGACTGCCGGGTAGCCCGACGGGTTCACGTAGAACCCGTCTCTCTGAAGCCTGCCGGCCATCTCGATCGTGTCGGAGGGTGTTCCGACTCGGACGAACCATACGGGCGTGTCGGAGGATGCAATCACCGGAAGACCGTGCTGCGCGACCAGACGCTTCGTGAGTGCGATCTGTGCGTGCAGGCGGGCCTGAAGACCGACATACTCCTCCGACAAGTGAATGTCCGCAGACGCGACGGCAGCACCCAGTTCAGCCGGATGCAGCGGCCCCGCGAATGTCAGCGTGCCGCCAAGCGTTCTCACCCGTCTCGCCATGCGCTCGTCGGAGAAGACGGCCACCCCGCCGCCGGCGCCGATCGATTTGGAAAGCGACCCCGCGACCACCATCCGATCTCGGATCGGCAGATAGCCGAGTACGTGACCGCAACCGTGCTCTCCATCCCAGCCAAACCCATGAGCATCATCGAGGTAGAGGTGGAGGTTGGGAAACCGCTCCAGCAACGCAGCAAGGTCGTCGAGCGGCGCGAGGTCGCCGAACATCGAGTAGACGCCGTCGGCCAGATACCAGACCGCCTTGTGGGCCGCACCCTCGACCGCAACCGCCAGCGCATCCATGTCGTTGTGAGGGAGCGACACGAGCTGCGATCCCATCGCCACCAGAATCTGGGCGGTGAGTCGGAGCGATTCGTGTGCCTGAACGTCGATGAGCACCAACGATCCGGACGGCACCAGCAGCGGCAGCGCCGCCATGTGGGCAAGCGTGGTTGTTGGGGTGATCACCACCTTCCCACCGAGCATCCGCTCGAGGCGCTCCTCCAGCGCCGTGTAGAGCGGCACCGAGGTGAACGCCGTCGAGGAGGAGTAGACGGGCCCGTACCGGGAGACGGCATCGATAGCGCCCTGCTTGAGCCTTGGATCCAAGTTGAGGCCGAGATACGATGCCATCCCGAAGTTCAACAGCGTGCGACCATTCACACGGATGGTGTCGCCTCGAAGCTCGACGTCTTCGATACGCACGCGGAAGACACCCGCGGCTATCCCAGCCTCGGTGCTGCGCTCGAAGCGACGCAGCAGCCGTTCTTGGCGTTGAGAGGGCATCGCTCTCCTATCAGCCACCAGCCCGTCCGGCTCCCCGATGGACACATGGTACGCGGCACATGGCCCGAAACAGAACGACCAAAAAAAGCCATGCGGCGCAGTCTGGGATACTCGGGTCCATGCAGCTGTTCGAAGCCGGCTTCCCAGACCCTCCTGCGCTCGACATCTCCGTGTCCCACGCACTCCTCATCCAGGCCGCACAGGGACACCCGGCGTCGCTGCGTCTCCACGTCCCGGGATCTATCGTTGCGTTCGGTCGACAGGACGTCGTTCAATCAGGCTACGAGGCTGCCTGCGAGGCGGCGGAGCGGTCTGGATTCGCGGCAGTCGAACGCCTCGCGGGAGGCCGTGCGGCCGTGTTCCACCCCGGAACACTGTCCTTCGCAATGGCGGTACCCGTCGACGATCCCCGGGCCGGTATCACCGAACGCTTCCAGCTCATCTCCACGATCATGCGTGATGCGTTCCGAACGCTCGGTGCAGACGCCCGAATCGGAGAAGTCCCCGGCGAGTACTGCCCCGGCGCGTACAGCGTCAACATCGGCGGCTCCCAGAAGGTGATGGGAGTGGGCCAGCGCATCATCTCAGGCGCAGCCCACATCGGCGGGGTAGTCGTCGTCGCCGGAGGGAGCACGATCTCGGACGTACTCGTGCCCGTCTATGAGGCCCTCGGCATCGAGTGGGAACCCTCAACGAGTGGTGACCTTACCGGCACGGGGGCGACCGTCGAGCAGGTTCAGCATGCGATCCTGGACCAGTTCGAACATCGTTTCGATCTGACTCCTTCTTCGATCTCAGACGACACGCTCGAGCTGGCCATCTCGCTTCTCGATGCGCACCAGCCATCGCTATCCGGATAGCCTGGTTTCATGCGACGCGTTCTCGTCATCAACGGCCCGAACTTGAATCTGCTCGGCACACGCGACCCCGAGATGTACGGATCGGGCACGCTCGACGACCTGGTGGCGTCGTGCCGGTCCTGGGGTGAGGATCTCGGTGTCGAGGTTCGCGCGTTCCAGTCGAACCATGAAGGAGTGATCATCGACGGCCTCCACGACGCACGCGATGCCTTCGACGGCATCGTGATCAATCCTGGGGCCTACGCCCACACGTCCTATGCGATTCGAGACGCTATCGACGCGATCGACGTTCCCGTGGTGGAGGTGCACATCTCCGACATCGCACGACGTGAGGCCTGGCGGCGCGTGTCGGTCACGGCGCCGGCATGCACGGCGACGATCTACGGGCGCGGCGTGGAGGGGTATCGCTGGGCGATCCGGAAACTGTGGTTCGACCAACACGCTCCTCCTCAGGTCGTTGCCTACGGCGCCGAGGCCGACCAGGAGGGCGACCTGCGAGTTGCCGCACCCGGCCGGCCGCTCGTGGTCTTGGTTCACGGGGGATTCTGGCGACACCCGTGGGCACGCGACCTGATGGACGGTCTCGCCGTCGACCTGTTCCAAATGGGTTTCGTCACGTTGAACATCGAGTACCGGCGGGTTGGGTCGGGTGGCGGGTGGCCAGCGAGCGCTGACGACGTCGTAGCTGCGCTCGGCTGGTCGTCGGATCGCTTCGATCGGATCGTCCTGATCGGCCACTCGGCCGGAGGACATCTCGCTCTTGCCGCTGCCCTTCGGTTTCCCGTCGATCTGGTCGTCTCACTGGCAGGTGTCACCGATCTCGTCGCTGCGCTCTCCGACAACCTTGGGGACGGCGCCACCGCCGGCTTCCTCAACGGTACGAACCCAAAGGCCGCATCCCCTCTGGAGATGGTGCCGCTCGCACGACGGCAGCTGATCGTGCACGGCACCGACGATGACACCATTCCCGTGTCCTACGCACGTCGATACGTCGACGCCGCGCTGGCCGCCGGCGATTCCGCGGAACTGCTCGAACTCCCGGATGTCGGACATATGGACCTCGTCGACGAGCGCTCACTCGCGTGGCGGACCGTCGCCGACCGAATGGCCGGCCTGCTGTGACCTGGGTGTTCACCTCGATCACGATCGTCGCACTGGTCGTGCTTCTGGTCGGAGAGAAGCGCAACGTCACGCTCCGAAACATCGCCAAGCCCGTCGCGTCGGCCGGGTTCGTCGGCGTCGCCCTTTCAGCCGGTGCGCTGGACAGCACCTACGGATCATGGGTGTTCCTGGGACTCATGCTCGGAGCAGCGGGTGATGTGCTTCTCCTCGGTGTGTCCCGAGGCGCCTTCGTCGCCGGTCTCGCCGCGTTCCTCCTCGGTCATGTCGCGTACGTCGCCGCCTTCGTCACGGTCGGTCTGCACGGACCGGTTGCGCTCATCGTCGGCAGTGCTGCGATGGTTATCGGCGCCTTCGTCTTCGTGTGGGTGTACCCGCACCTCGAGCGGGCCATGATCGCCCCGGTCGCGGCGTACATCGTCGTGATCTCCACGATGGTCGCCACAGCGGCCGCCTCGGTGGTACCCGTCGTGATCCTGGCGTCGGCCGCGTTCTACCTCTCGGACCTGTCGGTAGCGCGCGACCGATTCGTGGCTCCAGGATTCATAAACCGGGTGTGGGGTCTCCCCCTCTACTACGGGGCCCAGCTGCTGCTCGCATGGTCGGTGGTGATCACTCGGTAGCGCCCCGCTCCCCCAACTCGCGGTCCAGAAAGAGAAGCGCTGCTCCGTCGTCGCCGGCCATGCGCACTCGTTCAACGATCTTCGACACCGACGACTCCTCTTCGACCTGCTCGTCGATGAACCAGTGCAGCAACGGCAGCGCTTGATACTCGCCCGCCGCCGAGCACCTCGCGTACAGATCGTGGATCGAGGCCGTCACTCGCTTCTCGTGCGAGAGGGACGCCTCAAACACCTCGACGACCGAGCCGAAATCGCTCTTCGGCGCATCGAGTGCCCCTAGCGTGACCGCGTTGCCGCGGTTCAGGAGAAACTCGAAGAACTTCATGCCGTGCGTGTGCTCCTCGGCGGCCTGGAGTCGCATCCATTCGGCGAAACCCGACAGGTCGTTCTGCTCGAAGTAGGCGGCCATTTGGAGGTAAGCGAGCTCCGAGGAGAACTCGAGGGTGATTTGATCGTTGAATGCTTGTTCCAGGTCGGCGGTCATCGCCATGGGTGCCTCCTTCGTCGCTGCCATGGTAAGCCCCGAGGGGGGGCACAGAACGGACGAGCTCCACTCGTCCCTCGCTAGCCTGGCTCCGTGAACATTCCTGATGGCGACCTGGACGTGGTGACCGTCGGCGAGGCGCTTGTCGACCTCGTTTCGGAGAGTCCAGCATCGAGTCTTCAGGAGGCGGAGGTATTCCGGCGCTACCAGGGTGGCGCACCGACGAACGTGGCCGTGAATGTACAGAAACTCGGTGCCACGAGTGCCGTTGTCGCGAAGGTGGGAATCGGCGCTTTCGGGTCATTCATCAAGGCTCAGCTGCTCGCCGCCGGCGTCACCACCGACTACCTGATGATGGACCATCGTGTGCACACGACGGTGGTCTTTGTTGCCCGCACCTCGGGGACTCCCGATTTCGAGGCGTTTCGGGCCGGCGACGCTCGATTGAGCCCGGGTGACATTCCCGAAGCGGCCATCCGGAGGGCGCGCGTGGTTCACTCCACCGCCTTCGCGCTCTCGCGCCAGCCGCAGCGAGGCGCCGTACAGCGTGCGTTCTCGCTCGCGGCGAGAGAAGGAAAGCTCACGTCGCTCGACCCGAACTACAGCCCGATCGTTTGGCCGCGGCGTCGCGAGGCAATCGAGGTGATCAGCGAACTCATGGCCGACACCACCTTCACCAAACCCTCCCTCGACGACTGCCACCGGCTGTTCGACGACGACGTCGATCCGGAACGCTACGTCGACCGATTCCACGACATGGGCGCCGACGTGGTTGTGCTGACGATGGGCGCGGACGGGATGCTCGGTTCGTTCGGCGGCACACGAACCCATGTCCCGGCACGGCAGGTGGAGGTGCGCGACGCTACGGGTGCCGGCGACGCGTTCTGGGCGGGTTTTCTGGTCGCGACACTCGACGGCTCCGACTTCGAGCAGAGCCTCTTGTTCGCTCGAGCGGTCGTCGAGCGCAAGCTCGCGACTGTTGGCCCGCTTCCGGTTTCTGTCAACCGTCAAGAGATCTACGCGTCACTCACCTGAAGTCCCTCGACGTGACCCCAGCGGCCGGCCATGGTGAGAACTCCCGAGCCACCAGGTTCGTGACGCCATCCCGGTACTCCACGACACCGTCGATGACCAGCCCGATCTGGCGTCTGGCGACTCGTCGGTGTGCTTGCCACACCTCGGGAAGCACCACGACGTTGAGGAGTCCCGTCTCGTCCTCCAGGTTGAAGAAGATCACACCGCGAGCAGTGTGAGGTCTCTGGCGGTGGGTCACGATCCCACCGACGCGCGCCCGCCACCCATTGCGCCTTCGCGCCAGAAGGTCTTCGATGCGTACACACCCCTGCTCGTCGAGCCAGCCCCGGATGAACTCGACGGGATGATGCGAGGAGACACCGGTCGACCAGAGGTCGGCACGGTGTCGTTCCGTCGCACCCATCTCCGGCAAGGTCGGCGCGTCGACACCCGGCGCGAGCGCCAGCCGATCGGGACCGATCTCGGCCAGGGCACCCGCTGCCCACAGTCCCTCGCGTCGTGTCACCCCGAGCGACGAGAACGCTCCCGACGCGGCGATCCCCTCCAGCGCATCGACCGGGAGACCGGTCCGCTGAGCGAAATCCCGAATGCCGGTGAACGGGCCGGCTACCTGGCGAGCGGCCTCGATCCTGCCGATCTCCGACACTCCGAGGTTTCGCACATATCGCAACCCCATCCGCATCGCGACCGAGGGGCGAATCGAATCGTTCACCGAGCCTCTCCCCCGCCGCCATGCCGATCCGAGGTACGTGACGACATCGTCCGGGTCGGCATCGTACGGCTGGACGGTACAGTCGTGGAATGAGTGGTTGACGTCAGGTTCCAGTACTACGACGCCGTGGCGCATCGCGTCCTGCACGAGTGTGTTCGGGTTGTAGAACCCCATCGGGTAGGCGTTCAGCAAGCCGGCGAGAAATTCGGCCGGCCAGTGATACTTCAACCAGGCCGACATGTAGACGATGTACGCAAAGCTCACCGAGTGACTCTCAGGGAATCCGAATTGCGCGAACCCCTGGAGTTTCTCCCAGATCTCATCGGCGGCCGAGCCGGTGATCCCGGTCCGTGTCATGCCGGCGTACACCTCGTCGCGTAGACGCTCCATCGCCTCATGGGATCGCTTGTGGGTCATCGCCGAACGAAGCCGATCGGACTGGTTGCCGTCGAAACCCGCACACACACGGGTGAGTTCCATGAGCTGCTCCTGGAAGATCGGCACACCGAGCGTCTTGGCGAGGATCGGTTTCGTCGACGGGTGCGGATAGCGGACGGGTTCCTCGCCGTTTCGGCGCCGCAGATACGGGTGCACCGACTGGCCTTGGATCGGGCCCGGCCGAATCAAGGCAACCTCGACGGCCAGGTCGTAGAACGTCTTCGGCTTCATCTTCGGCAGTGTTGCCATCTGCGCCCGGGACTCGACCTGAAACACTCCGACGGTGTCCGCGGCGGTGAGCATCTCGTAGATGGCCGGCTCCTGAGGGATGGTCGCCAGATCGACGGCCACTCCGTGCACTTCGTCGATCGTATCGACGGTGAGGTGCAGTGCGTTCAACATGCCCAATCCGAGAAGGTCGAACTTGACGATCCCGATCGCGCCGCAGTCGTCTTTGTCCCACTGCAACACACTTCGATCCTCCATCCGCCCCCACTCCAACGGAACCACCTGCCAGAGCGGCCGGTCGGCGATGACCATCCCACCAGGGTGGATGCCGAGATGCCGAGGGAACCCGTCGAGGCGCTGGCATACGTCGTAGATGAACTCGGCGGTCATACCCTCGGGAAGGGGCGCTTCGAGACGCAGGTCGGACGGATTCCGGGTGTCGACGTACTTGGAGAGACCATTCACCTGCGCCGGGGTGAGACCGAACGTCTTGGCGACGTCCCGCAACACCGATCGTGCCCGGTATGTGATCACGTTGGCGACCAACGCTGCGCGTTCCCTCCCGTATCTGCGGTAGCAGTACTGAATGACCTCCTCGCGACGTTCCGCTTCCAAGTCGAGGTCGATGTCGGGTGGACGCCCCCGCTCCTCGGACAGAAACCGCTCGAACGGCAGGTGAAGTCTGATCGGATCGACTCTTGTCAGTCCTATGCAGCGGCACACCGCAGAGTCGGCACCGGAGCCACGGATCTGACAGAAGATGTCCTGATCTCTCGCGAAGTTGACGATGTCCCACACCACGAGGAAGTAGCCGGGGAACCCGAGTCGATCGATCACATCCAGCTCGTGTTCCAGCCGTCTCCTTGCGCGAGGATCGATGCCGCCGTCGGTGCCCGGATAGACCTCTCTGGCACCTTCGAACGTGAGGTGGTGCAGGTACTCCATCTCGGATCGGAAATGGCCAGGCATCGGAAAGTCGGGAAGCTTCGGTGCGACGAGCCGAAGATCGAACGACAGCGCCTCGGCGAGCTCCACTGAACGCTCCACGGCGCCCGGGTAGCGGGAGAGACGCTCGTGCATCTCGGATGGGGTCTTCAAGTATCGCTCGTCTGTCGCCGATCGGAACCCGTCGCCCTCCTCGAGTGTTCGCCTCCCTCCAATTGCCGAGAGCACGTCGGCAAGGTCGGCGTCGGAGCGCCTCGCGTAGTGGACGTTGTTGGTGGCTACCACCGGCAGACGCAGCCGGCGAGCGATCTCCCACAGCATGTCGTTGCGGGGATCGTCTTCGGGCATCGCGTGGTGCCACAGCTCGACACACAACCGGCGGCCGAAGATCTCCCGCAGACGTGCCGCCTCGCGGAGCGCCCCTACGAGATCGCCTGCCTGCGCCGATCGAGGCACGGCTCCTCGGTGGCAGCCCGTGAGTGCGTAGATGCCGGCGGAGGCCGCCTCGGCGAGGTCCTCCCAGAGGTAGATGGGCTTCCCTTTCTCCCCACGAAACTGACCTTTCGTGACGAAGTGGCTCAGCACCGAGTAGGAAGAGGCGGATGATGCAAGGAGCACGAGGTGGTCGGCGGGCGGGTCACTGCCTTCGCCTGATGTCATCCCGACCTCGACCCCGTACACGGCAGGAAGTCCCGCTCCGGCTGCTGCGGTCGAGAAACGCACCGCGCCGTAGAGACCGTCGTGGTCGGTGACGGCCAGAGCACGATACCCGAGCCCGGCTGCCCGTCGGACGAGCTCCTCAGGGTTGGACGCCCCATCGAGGAAAGAGAAGTTGGTGTGACAGTGCAGCTCGGCGTAGCCCATGAACCGAGTGTATCGAACATATGTTCGATGTGCTCGTACAGCGAAGCGAGCTAAGTTGGCGACATGAGGTACCTCGTGCTGGTGGTCATGATGGCGACCGGTTGCACCGGCACCGCTGGTACGACAACGGCCACAACAACCACAACCGACGCGACCACCGCCAGCAGTTCCACCAAAGGAAGAGGAACGATGCAGATCTCCAGCTCGGGGTTCACCGATGCCATGCCCTCGAGGTTCACATGTGACGGGTTCGATGTGAGCCCTCCTCTGTCCGTCTCAGGGGTCCCGCCGGCCGCCGTATCGCTCGTATTGATCGTCGATGATCCCGACGCGCCCGACCCGGCTGCCCCGAAGATGGTGTGGGACCATTGGGTCGTCTGGGGAATCGATCCGGCCGTCCGTGACATCCCCGAGGGCACTGTGCCTCAGGCCGGCGTTCAAGGCAGAAACTCGTGGGGTCGCAACGACTATGGCGGACCATGCCCTCCAACCGGAACACATCGCTACTTCTTCAAGCTCTATGCGCTCGATGTGGCACTCAGCCTGTCGAAAGACTCCTCGAAGCGCGACGTCGAGATGGCGATGCAGGGACATATCATCGACGAGGCCGAGACGATCGGCACCTATCACCGGTGATGCGTCGTACCGCGTCGGCCGCGGCGGGCCTGGCAATCGGATGGTGGGCGGGGACTGCCTACGTGAGGTGGCGGCGTCTTCCGACGTTCACCGGCAGCGACGCGTCCGGTGTCTTCGGCGATCCGGCGCTCCCTCCCTTGTCGATCGTCGTGCTCGGGGATTCGAGCTGCACGGGACCCGGACTCGACCATATCGAGAACGTGTGGATTCAGCGGGTGGGGCGCGCCCTCGGAGCGGAGTTCCACGTGAGGATCGACTCACTTGCGGTCGGCGGCGCACAAGCCGGCGACGTGCTGTCGACCCAGCTTCCACAGGTGAACGGCCGACGCTATGACGTGGCCATCATCTCGGTGGGCCCCAACGACATGCTTCACGGGGTAGCACCCTCGACGTTCCGGACCAGGCTTGGAATGATCGTCGACGCCCTCACTCCCGGTTCGATCGTCCTGTCAGGGGTGGGCGATCTGTCTGCAATCCCGCGCCTGCCAATGATCCTGCGCTGGCCGGCTCGTGCCCGTGGGCTGGCCGCGGACCGTGCGCACGAGGCGGTAGCCGAGGGGAGACCTCACGTGTTCAAGGTCCCAATCTGGGACCGCGCACACGACTTCCACAGTGATCGCTCCCTTTGGGCCGCCGATCTGTTCCACGCCAGTGACGATGGACACGCCGTCTACGCGGAGGTGGCGATGCCGGCGATTCGAGCGGCCATAGACCTCGCGCTCATGGACCGATGATCGGAACGCCCCACCATGCGTTGAGCGCATCTCGAACGTGACCGCTCGCCTCGTGCGCCCACGATCCGTCCGGCATGCGCGGCCCGGCGTACACGAAGACGGCGAACACCACGAGGCCGAGAAACGCGAGCAGAACCAACTTGCGCAGCATCCGCCTCATCATACGCCCGCCGACTACGCTCCCCCCGAATGGCCGTCCTGCGCTCGCTCGTCACATATGTCAACGGTGTGCTGGCCACGTTCGTCGCTTCGATTCTGGCGATGCTCGTCGCTCTCGTGCGGCCACGATCACCGTGGGTGGATCGGATCGCCAGGGGGTGGGCGCATGCCTGCCTCTGGCCGTCAGGGGTGCAGTTGACGGTGAAGGGCAAGGACAGGGCGGATCCCACCAGGTCCTACGTGGTGGTGTCGAACCACCAGTCGACATTCGACATCATGGCCCACTTCGTCGCGATTCCCGTCCCCATCCGGTTTCTCGCGAAGAAGGAGCTGTTCTCGACCCCGGTCCTCGGTTGGGCGCTCAAGGCCATGGACATGGTTCCCGTCGATCGAGGTGTCCGCAACTCCTTCCGCTCCGTCGAGCAGGGCGCACGTCGCGTCGCTGAGCTCGGCAAGTCCATCATCGTCTACCCGGAAGGCACCCGAACCGTGGACGGAGGTCTGCTGCCCTTCAAGAAGGGAGCGTTCGCCATTGCCATCCGCACCGAGCTGCCAGTGCTGCCGACAACGATTTACGGTGCCGATCGTGCATGGAAGGCCAGACACAAGGTGATCGATGGCGGCCCCATCACCGTCATGGTCGGTGAGCCGATCCCGACGGAGGGCCTCACGGACGACGACGTCGACGACCTGAGAGACCGAGTCAAGCAGGTGATCCAGGACACCCTCGACGAGCTTGCGGAGAAGCAGCGGTGATCGCACTCCTCAGGACCGCGTTGACTCTGGTCCTTGCCACGTGCGCGACACTCATCGCTGCGCCGGCGCTGGTCATCGTTGCACGCATCCGGCCGGCGAGTCCGGCGATGGACCGCATCGCTGCCATGTGGGCGAGCGTATGGCTCTTCGGATTGGGGCTACGTCCAGACATCGACTTCGACGTTCCCATTCCCGCCGACGGTTCCTACGTCGTCGTTGGCAACCACCAGTCGAACCTCGACCCGATGTGCCACTACCTCGCGTTCCCCTCGCCGCTGCGATTCCTCGCCAAGAAAGAGCTGTACTCGGTCCCGGTGTTTGGGTCCGCGATTCGGGCGGCGGGCATGATCGAAGTCGACCGAAGCAATCCGTCCATGGAGTCGATCAATGCACAGGTTGCCGAGACGGTCGACAGGAGACGATCGATCATCGTCTACGCCGAGGGACATCGAAGCACGACCGGAGAGTTGGGACCCTTCAAGAAAGGCGCATTCGTCATTGCGATCCGTACGGGTCTGCCGATCGTCCCAGCCGCAATCTCCGGAACGCACGCGATTTGGCCACCTGGCGCCAAGCTGATGCGCCCAGGCCCGGTCCACCTCCGTTTCGGCGAACCGATCCCGACCACCGGAATGTCCCTCGATGACGTCGAGCCGCTCAAGGAGCGGGTGAGGGAGTGGATCGCGAATGCCCTCCCGGCGTAGCTCTCGGCCGACAGTGCGCGATCTTCGCTCCTGCTACGGCGATTGGCCGCTGGTGGTGTAGACGGCCCCGGTCGGGCTGGTCCAGACATGGTCGCCTCTGGGGCGTCGGTCGTAGGTCCACCCTGCCTCGTGTCGAATCCGGTGGTGGTAGCGGCAGAGCGGCGCAAGGTTGCATTCGCAGGTGACTCCGCCTTCACCCCACGGGATTCTGTGGTCGAGATCGCAGGCTCGAGCCGGCATCCGGCAGCCGGGGAACACGCACGTCGGGTACCGGCGCTCGACACCACGGCGCAGCGCGGTCGACGGGCGCCGTTTGGTGGTCCCTTCCCAGATGACCGCCCCGTCGTGGTCGGTGACGGTACACCGCCACTCGGCGCGTGGCCGGGCAGAAGCGACCCGCCGGGCCACGTCGGCGACGACCGGCCCATACCCGGCCAGTTCACCGGGAGCTTCGGTCAGCCCGGCCAGCGTGTCGAGGTCGACTCTGAGATCGACAACGCCGCCGGCCACGGCAGTGCTCCTCCCTTCCAGCAGGTCTATGAAGACGTCGGCACGGAGCTGATCCATCGATCGTGACTGATCTGCGGCCTTCATCTTCCGAGCGATTCGGTCGATCCGATCGGAGACCGCCATGACCCGTTCGGGAGGCAGGTCCATCCCGAGTAGATGAGCGGTGCCCGATGGGTTGGCCTCGACGACCACACGGCGCTCTTCAATGGCTTCCCGATAGCGATCCGCTGCGTCGTCGGGGTCCGACTGAGCACACAGCTTGCGGAGCTGTGCGGCCAGTTGACCGGTGGTCAGATCACCGGCCTGCGGCGCAATGGCGTCAACGACCTTCTGCGCAACCTCGACGTTCAGATGCTGAACACCTGACACGATCGTCTTGGCGCGGCGGACATCGATCTGACCCGCCTTCAACATCTCGGCTACCCGTGGCACCCGCTCCCACATCTCGTAGGCCCAGTCGATCTGTGCGTCGGCAGAACGGCGGGTCAGACACAACGCAGCTGCGACCTCCGCGGACGCTGCATCGGCAGTGAGCTCGAGGTTGTCGATCTCGCCGGCCATGTCTCCTGCCACGGCGTTGACGCCTTCGAGCACAAGCGCCTCGTAGTGGGATGCCATACGCTGACGTGCGCGAAGCAGCGCGATCCTCGCGCGAGGAGGCACTCGGGAGATGTCTGTCTCAGCAGCAAGCACCGCCAAGAACGGTCCCGGTTCCAGCCTCTCCAGCGTCGTTACAAAGCTATCGAACATGTGTTCGTATCGTACCGAATAATCGGGACCGCTTCTAGACCTCTGTCCTGAGCGAACGCAAGAAAAACCCGCCCAGCGCAACGGTCTCAGTCGTACACCCCCGTCAGATAGGTTCGACCGTCCCGCACTTCACACAACAGCGCGCCGGCGGTCGTAACCACCTGGTAGCGGCTCGCAGCCATCTCGCCGTTCCACCACCGGCCGGTTTCACGCCACGGCCCCGCCCACGACACCACCCCCTCCCATCTGCTCCGCAACCGAACTCGTACCGGCACTCCCCCATCCCACTCGATGTCGATCGGGCGAGGTTCCGGGACCACCAGCGCCGGAGCAGGTGGCGGAGTGGCACCAGGCCACGGCGACCCATCCTCTCGCCGAGCCTGCTCACCCCAACGGCGCCACCGAACCCGCCCTGTAGGGCTTCGCCCCCCTCGCGGCGTTGCCTGAACTACCGCATCAGACCCGGCGAGCGTTTGGACCCTGGCAAGCGCGCGCTCGGCATCGAGGCGCGCAGCGACGTCCTCGAACAGCGAGAGCGCCCGTCCTTCTGATGAGAGGTCTGCGGGAACGATCCGCATCGACCCGACTCCACCGGGTACACCGGCCGACTCCATCCACGCCCTGAGCTGCCACCACACACGGTCGGCCACCATCGCCTCGTCGAACGGATCGGAACTCCTCCACACTCTCGATCGTTCAGTGCCGTTCGCTGCAACGACCGTGATCTCGATACGGTGCGGAGCGACGCCGCCGAGCGCCTCGATCAGTTGGCGCGCCAATGACCGGGCCGCAAACCCTGCCTGATCGACGAGCACGAGTGGCTCCTCGAATCTGTCCTCCACGACCACGTCCTCCGGGACCGCTCTCGGCGCCGGCGTGCGATCCTCCCCCGATGCGAGGCGGTGCGCCTGTGCGCCGTCGCTCCCGAATCTCGAGAGCACAGCCGCTCTCGGAAGACGTGCCAAAGAGCCGAGCGTGTGCACGCCGAGCCACCGGAACGTCGCAACGAGTTCATCCATCCCGAGTACACGCACATCGAGATCCGAGAGGAACGCTGCGTCGTCACGTACGATCTTCCCTGGCGCCGGAGCAGCCGCCAATCGAGCGGCGAATGGTCCCTGCGCGACTGCAAACAGGCCACCTGCCGCCCGTTCATCGACGGCAGCGACGACCTCGGCAAGCACCGCCTCCTCCCCTCCGTAGTAACGCACCGCACCTTCGATGCGTACGAACGCGAGCCCTGGTGCGGCGACCTCGACGCGGGGCACCACCTGTTCGACAGCGGCAACGACCGGCTCGAATGCCGCCACCTCGGCCCCGAGGTCCCGCTCCAGCGTCGCACCACCAGGACAGAGCGCCTCCGCCTCCCCACGGCGCATCCCCAGGGTCACCCCCTCGAATGCCGCCACCTCGTTGACGGCGACGACACGGTTGTCCGTATCGATGACGATGCACGGCCGCCCTTGCTGCCCTTCGCGCAGCGGCCATTTCGGAAACCACACGCACAGTGTCCGCCCCATCCCCCAAGCATATCGAACATATGTTCGATATGCTTGCCATACCATGCGGCACCAGACGGGCTGCTACCAAGAGAGCCCAACTATCCTCCGCATTGCATGAGCGAGGCACCCGGCCGGCCAGGCATCCCACCCAGATGGACCTCCAGTGCCAAGTCCGGAGTCGGCACGGCACGCGGCGGCAGGGTGTGGTTCACCATCAGCCACGGAATCCTGAACGAGATCTACTACCCCCGCATAGACCTTGCCTGCACCAGGGATTTCGGCTTCTTGATCTCATCCGACAACGGCCTCTTCCTCGAAGAGAAGCGTCACGCAACTCACGATCACCGCTGGCTCGATGGATTCATCCCCGGCTTCGAAATCACCAACGAGTTCCCCGGCGGCCACCGCGTCGAGAAAACGGTCATCACCGATCCATCACACGACTGCCTCCTCCAGCAGGTTCGCTTCACACCACCAGACGACAGCCACTACCACCTGACCGCACTCCTCTCTCCGCACCTCGTCAACCGAGGGAGCGACAACGAGGCATGGCTTGGCGACTACAAGGGAATGCCGATGCTCTTCGCAACTGGCTCCGGGACCGCGATGGCGCTCGGATCGACCGTCCCGTGGCTGGCAAGATCCGTCGGGTTCGTGGGTGTCTCGGATGCGTGGCAGGACATCAACGCTCACGGACGGATGACGTGGCAGTACGACCACGCCACGGGAGGGAACGTCGCCCTTGCCGGAGAGCCGGCGTTGAACGGTGACTCGTTCGTCGTGGGTGTCGGCTTCGGCGCCACACCGGCCGAGGCCGGCTACCAGGTTCGATCATCGCTCTCTCGCGCGTTCCAGGAATCACAGCGACGCTTCGTCGCCGGGTGGAGCGCGGATCCTCTTGAGATCGATGATGATCTCGAGGCCGCCTCCGTTCGTGTGCTCGAGGTCCATGAGTCGGTCGGGTTCCCCGGTGGCGTGATTGCTTCGCTATCCATCCCGTGGGGCTTCTCCAAGGGCGACGATGACATCGGCGGCTACCACCTCGTGTGGTCACGCGACCTGGTCGAGACGGCGACCGGACTTCTCGCCGCCGGTCGAAGTGACGCCGCGGCCAGAGTGCTCGAGTACCTCCGAGCCACTCAGGAGTCGGACGGCCACTGGCCGCAAAACATGTGGCTCGACGGCACCCCCTACTGGACCGGCATCCAGATGGACGAGACGGCCCTGCCGATCCTCGCCGTGGACTTGGCGGCACGGTGCGAAATCAGAACCGGTTCGTACTGGCCGATGGTTCGCAGTGCTGCCGCGTTCCTGATGCTGAACGGCCCGGTCTCGGCAGAGGATCGGTGGGAAGAGGATCCCGGCTACTCCCCCTTCACGCTCGCCACCGAGATCTCGGCGCTTCTGGCCGCCGCCCATTTCGCCGACCGGGTGGGACAAGGCGAGTCCGCGGGTCTGCTTCGCGATGTCGCCGACTCGTGGAACGAGCAGATCGAGAAGTGGTTGTACGCCGAGGACACGCCTCTGGCGGCGCGAGTCGGAGTAGACGGCTACTACGTGCGTATCGCACCTCCCGACACCGACAGTCCCGAGGAAGGATGGATCCCCATCAAGAACCGTCCGCCGACGCAGAGCCTCGCTTCCCCGTCGGAGATCGTCAGCCCTGACGCTCTCGCACTCGTCCGATTCGGTCTCCGTCCGCCGGACGACCCCAAGATCGTCTCCACGCTGAAGGTCATCGACTCGCTCCTGAAAACCGACCTGCCGCAAGGACCGGTCTGGCACCGGTATGACGAGGACGGCTACGGAGAGCACGAAGACGGGTCACCGTTCGACGGCACCGGGATCGGCCGCGTATGGCCGCTGCTGACCGGTGAACGTGCCCACTACGAGCTCGCTGCGGGCAGAGCGGACCAGGCGCGGCGACTTGCAGCGACGATGCGCGATTCCGCCCGCGACCTCCTGCTGCCCGAGCAGTCGTGGGACGGACCCGACATTCCCGAGCGTGAACTCGTGAAGGGCGGCCCGACCGGCTCGGCCATGCCGCTGTGCTGGGCCCACGCCGAGTACCTTCGTCTCCGGCGCTCCCTACGCGACGGGAAGGTGTTCGACATGCCGGCCGACTCCTTCGATCGGTACGTCCGTGCGCACGCCGAATCGACGGCCGTCGCGTGGAATCGATCACAGAAGTGCAGGAGCATCCCCCGCGGAATGGGACTACGCATCCTCCTTCCTGAGCCGGCGACCATTCGATGGACCGCTGACGACTGGTCGACCCAGCAGAACATCGCGACGACCGACCCGGGGCTCGGCGTCCATACCGCAGTACTGCCCACCGCCCACCTCAACCAAAACGCGACGTTGGTCTTTACGTTCCAGTTCGCCGACCGTTGGGAAGGCACCAACTATCGGGTCCAGATCGATCCGTCGGCGTCCGGTGGGCGAGATCGGTGACGCGGAAGAGAGCTCTGTCGGTCCCGTTCCCCCAGGAGTGGCGGGAGATGCTGGCCCGGAGCGTGTCCTGGTACGGGCTGCTGGACGATGCCGAGCAGGAATCCATGGAGGATCTCGTTCGGCTGTTCCTCGACAAGACCCGGTTCGAAGGGATCGACATCGACGTCACCGACACGATCCGGGTCGTCATCGCCTACGAAGCGTGCCTTCTGATTCTCGGACTCGGCATCGAGTGGTATCGCGACGTCACGTCCGTGATCGTCTACCCGTCGACAGTGGTACGCGAGGGCGCTCATGGAATTGGCCACGGTATCGTCGACGGGGGCGCCACGCCGCTGCTCGGGGAGGCCCGCCTCCACGGACCGGTGCTCGTGGTGTGGGACACGGCGATTCGGCAGGCACGTCGTCCAGAATGGGGCCGCAACGTGGTCTTCCACGAGTTCGCCCACAAGATCGACATGTTCGACGGTGTCGCCGACGGCGTGCCTGCACTGCGACGACAGAGCAGAATCGAATGGCAGACAACGATGGATCACACGCTTCGTGCGCTCAGAGAGTTCCCCGTCCCTCCGCTCGATCCATACGGTGCCACCAATGAGGCCGAGTTGTTCGCCGTTGCCACCGAGGCGTTTTTCGAAACGCCGGCAGCGCTCCGCCAATCGCTTCCGTCCCTCTACGACATCCTGGCGAGGTTCTACGGGCAGGACACTGCCCAGAGGCTCGATCGGTAGGCTGCGCACATCGAGGAGTACCCATGGAACGAGACCATCCGAGACAACATCTCCAGCGATTCCGCCTCAAACGACAGTCGGCGCCCACTCCGAGGATGCGAGACGTCGTCGGCGAGTTCGACAAGCAGCTGACCTTCGGCGACCGCGTTGCCGACGCGTTCGCGCTGACCGTCGGCTCCTGGAGGTTCATCATCATCCAGTCGGTCATTCTGGCGATCTGGCTTCTGCTCAACGCGATCGGCTGGATCAAACACTGGGATCCGTACCCGTTCATCCTTCTCAACTTGATGCTGTCGTTTCAGGCGGCGTACGCGGCCCCCATCATCATGATGAGCCAGAACCGCACGTCCGAACTCGACCGGCTCCAGGCCAAGAACGACTACGAGATCAATCAGCGAGCCGAACTCGAGATCGAGGAGATCCTCACGCTGCTCGACTCACACACCGCCATGCTCGACACCATCCTCGAACGTCTGGAGACCACATGACACACGCCGACATCCTCTGCTGGTACGGCTGCACGGGCGACCTCGGGTACAAGATGACCTTCCCTGCGCTGTTCAACATGGCCAAGCGCGGCTCGTTGACCGTCCCGATCATCGGAATCGCTCTGTCCGGATGGACACTGAAGGATCTCCACGAACGCGCACGTGACAGCATCGAGACCCACGGCGGCGGCATCAACGACAAGGCGGACGCGGCCGCATTCGATCTGCTCCTCGAACACCTCGACTACATCGACGGCGACTACACGGATCCCGCGACTTTCGAGGAGCTCAGCCGTCGAGTCGATACGCACGGCGGCTCGAGACCCGCCCACTACCTCGCCATTCCACCGTCGCTGTTTCCGACGGTGATCCAGTCGCTCGGCGCCGCCGGTCTCGCCGACGATGGCCGTGTGATCGTCGAGAAGCCGTTCGGCAGGGACCTGGAGTCGGCGCGGAGGCTCACCAAGACGATCAATCAGGTCTTCCCCGAGGAGGCCATCTACCGCATCGACCACTACCTCGGCAAGGAAGAGGTCCTCGGTGTGCTCTACGCCCGGTTTGCGAACTCCGTGTTCGAGCCTCTGTGGAACCGAACATGCATCGAGAGCGTGCAGATCACGATGGCAGAGGACTTCGGCGTCAAGGGCCGGGGCCACTTCTACGACGGTGTCGGTGCCATTCGCGATGTCGTGCAGAACCACATGTTGCAGCTGGTGGCACTGCTTGCGATGGAGCCGCCCATCATGGATAGGGAGTCGATCCAGGCCGAGAAGGAAAAGGTGCTCCGTGCCATGACACCCGTGTCGAAGCGATCGGTGGTGCGAGGCCAGTTCGACACCTATCGCACCGTGGACGGCGTGAAACCGAATTCGGAGGTTGAGACGTTCGCGGCGATGCGCCTCCACATCGACACGTGGCGCTGGGCGGGGGTGCCGTTCTTCCTACGCACCGGCAAGAACCTGCCGGTGCATGTCACTGAGGCCTACATCAAGCTCCGCAAGCCTCCGTTGATGGTCCTGCCCGAACAATCACGGACCAAGGAAGCCGACGCCATCCGGTTTCGATTCACGCCATCGGGCCAAATCGGTTTGACGCTCAACGTGAAAGCACCGGGGCCCGACTTCACCGGCGAACGCGCCGAGCTCTTGATGCGGGAAGACAACCCCGACGAGATGACCCCGTACGAGCGCCTGCTCGGCGATGCAATCGAAGGTGACAAGCTCCTGTTCACGAGCGCCACCGCGGTCGACAACGCCTGGCGGGTGGTGGACCCTGCGCTTCGGCTCGACGAGAAGCCGGCGACGTATGCGACGGGGTCATGGGGGCCGACGGAAGCCGCAGACCACCTGATCGGTGAGCACGGCCCCTGGCATGATCCGATCCCCTAGGTCAGTCTTCAGTCCTCAGTCTTCAGTCCTCGGCCGGAGCGCGGAACTCACAAGAGACCGCGGGGCGAGCTGTGCCGCGGCTCCACTTGTACGCGTTCATCCACCGCTGGCCGCGGTGCGAGGTACGGGGTACGGGGTACGGCTCACGAAGTGAGCCCCTCCATCCTCCAATTCGACCATCTGCTCGGGAAGATTCTTACCGGACACCTCGAGGAAGACGCGGCGCCTCGACAGGCGCCCATGTCCAGCATCGGTTCCTTCCCACTCGACACCCACGCCACGCATTCTGAGATGCGCGATACCTGATGGAAGTCGACCGGACAGTGGCCGCAGCACCAATGCCGTGCGACGCGACCTGGCGAGCGCCGCAAGGCGGCGCAGGATCTGGTCGGGCAGCCTGTCGGGTACCTCCGCATACACCGCAGCCATCCCTTCCAAGAGCGCGGCGGTGATCCCCGGCCATTGGAGACGATCACGGTTACGGACGACGACCAACCGGTCGGGGTCGATCCCAACCTCCCACGCCGCAGGAGGATGCAGCCAACCCCTGACGTCTACACAGGCGACCGGCGCGATTCGAGCGGGTTCGGTGAGAAGCATCAACGCAATACGAGTCAGACCCGTGCCGGGAGCTCCCACCAGCGAAACCACGTGTCCTGCCTGGAGGGAGAACAGCGACGTTTCGTATGTGTCCTCCAAGAAGGACACTCTATCGAACATATGTTCGATTCGTCAACCGGCCGTTGCAACGAAGTCGAGTTCCAATCCCACGTCCTCGGACACATCGGCAACGAACGGCACCGAGGGGATCGTTATCCCGAACTCCGACCGTGTGACCGAGGTGGTCGCCGTGCCCTCGATCTGACTGTCGGACACCAGCGTCGCCGTCACGTCAAACGTCACCGACTTGGTCGTGTCCTTGATCGTCAGGTCCCCTGTCACGGTGAAACTGAACGAGCTACCCACGTCGATCGACGCGGGCAGGCCCTCGATCTTCGTGGGGGTGAACTCGATGAACTCGTACTGGTCGGTGGACAGGATGAAACGCCGGATCGAGTT
>CAYLHS010000024.1:0-27511 GCA_964383535.1 uncultured Acidimicrobiia bacterium | reverse complement strand
CCTGTAGTCAGCCGAGCTTCGAAGCGATCGCACCCGCACTGCGGAGTGCCGTCCCGTCCGAACCTGCGGTCGTGAAACGTCGGATCGACTGCTGTTCCGCCTCGGCAATGATGTCGTCGATCAGCTCGCGGCGGCTCACCGGTGGATCGATCCACAGGTATGCCGCCAGGCTCCCAGGGATCGTGTTGACCTCGTTCACCCACACGTTCTCGCCGCGTACCAGAAAGTCGACTCTGGCGACGGACCGGACACCGACGAGACCCGCAACCGTTCTCGCTGCGTCGCGGATTCGCTGCTCGACGTGTGCGGGAAGTACCGCCGGAAGCTCTCGAGCCGATCCTTCGAGACCGCCTCCGCTCAGGTATTTCTGCTCGTAGCTGTAGATGGCGTCCGCGCTCGCTGCACGTACCGGAGCTTCGATGGCACTGAGCTGGAGTTCGGGGTACGTCCGGACCGCGATGTTGTAGTCCCTGCTGCCCTCGAGGAAGGGCTCGATGACAGCGCCGTCTTGGAGGTGTACGGACGACGCGCCCAGTGCCAGCGCGGTCGCCATTCCGTCGACCACCTCGATGCCGATCGACGATCCACCGAACCGGGGCTTGACGATGTACGGCGGGACAGAGTCCCACGCCAGGTCCACTGAGAGGAGTCGCCGGGGAACCGATGGAAGGCCGGCTTGTTCCACGACTGCGCCGAATGCGAGCTTGTCCATCCCGAGTGCGGAGCCGGCGGCCCCAGGACCCGAGTAGCGGATCCCCGCGAGGTCGAGTGAGCTCTGGAGCGTCCCGTCTTCACCGGGAGCCCCGTGACAACACACGACGACGGGCGAGACATCGAGGGGCTTCCTCTTCTCCATGAAACCGGCACCCGGCTCGGCGACCAGACGCAGCGGTGTCGCTTTGCGCGGCACACCGTCCGCAAAGTCCACCGCCTCGAGGGCAGGGTCGACGGAGAACCACGCGCCGCTCTTCGCCCAATACACGGCCACCACGTCCCTACCCGAATCGAGCAGTGTGCGGCATGCCTGGAGTCCGGTGAGAATGCTGATGTCGTGTTCCGGAGACGGACCTCCGAATACGACCGCCGGTCTGCTCATCGTTTCACTTCCTCACGGGTAGTGGTCAGGCAGGTCGTTCTCGTACACGACCGTGTCCCCGGCACCGAGCGTCGCGCGCACCCATCCAACCGCGTCGTCCCGGGAATCCATCACGTTAACGGAGACCCGACCTTTCGCAGCGCCTTCGAGTAGCGCGCGGCGGTTCGTCTTTCCCACAATCACCAGGTCGGTGGCGACCTCAGCGGCATTCGCCGCGAATGCCATGTTCTCCTCGTACTGGAGCGGACCGAGTTCAATCATGCCGGGGGTCACGACCACCCGCCGGCCCGAACCACGACGCGCCAGTGCCGCGAGAGCGGCTCTGGCCCCGGCAGGGTTGGCGTTGTATGTATCGTCGATGACCACCACGCCCGCATCGGTCGTACCCACCTCGAGCCGGTGAGGGGGCCGCGCCAGGGTGGCAAGATCGCTCTCGTCGGGCGTGATGCCCAGAGCCAGGGCCACACCAACCGCACATGCGACGTTTCCGGCGAACATGTCGACATCGGGCACCGAGCCGACCACCTCGCCATGAACGAACACCGTGCCTTCGGACCCCACGTACGCGTCGGCATCGTGATCGGTCGTCGAACAGCGGATCACCGTTCGTCGGGAACGCTCGGTTTCGGCAAGTGACTCGAGGCGCGGGTAGTCGACGTTGAGGACGAGTGCCTCTGCACCGTCGACGATCTCGGACTTGGCGGTCGCGACCGCGTCGAGACTGCCGAAGCGCTCGAGATGGACCGGACCGATCGCGGTGATGACCGACACCGTCGGAGAAATCCATGAGCACATGTCCCGGATCTCACCCGGACCGTATGTTCCCATCTCCGCAACGAACACCTGGGTTCCGCTGGTGACCTGCTCGTTGACCGATCTCGCGAGCCCGAGCCTGTTGTTGAAGCTCGCCGGGCTGACAACGACGTCGGCAGTGCGTCGCAGCAGATGGCCGACGTACCCCTTCGTCGTGGTCTTTCCGTACGACCCGGTGATTGCCACGATCTTCGGAGCTACGGCTCGCAGCCGACCGGCGGCCTGGTCCACGAATCGTCGGCTCAACCTTCGTTCGATCGGCTCCAGGACCCACAACGCGACATCGATGAGGACCGGCAGGGCAACGAGCTCGATCGTGACGAGCGGTACCGCCGCCCTTCCGAGAATGACCAACACGGCCTCGAGCACCACGACCATGCCGGCAACTCGACGGGCTCGCGGGGTCCACGCGAGCCGCGAAGTCCGACCTCGGAGGCCGAGCCCGATGGGTCCGAACGCGACCACCACCGCCGGAACCAGCGCCCACAACGGTTCCATGAACGCGGCGACGACACCGCCAAGTGCGATGATCACCCCGCCGGCATTCACCAACGAGCACGTCCACCAGCGGACCGCGAACCGACTGACGGCTCCCCCGAGGTAGTGCTCGCGTTGCGCGACTCGCGCCCAGCGAAGCGCTGAAGTGACCCAAGCGGCGGCCAGCACGGCCAAGGTAGCGAGGGTTTCAGACGTCACAGCATCTCCAAGAGCTCGGCCCGCACCACGTCGGGAGCTGTCGACGGAACATGGTGTCCAACCTCGGGAATCACCTCGAGTCGGCCGTTCGGCAAGAGATCAAGCGCCGCTTCCGCAATAGACGTGGGAACGTCGGTGTCGTTCGCACCCCAGAGCAGACGCGTTGGACACTCGATCGTCGGCAGGATCTCCTCGTAGGTCTCGTTGACGACCATCACGAGCACATCGCGCATGACACCGGTTGCCGCGCGGTAGTCCGCCGATCCGTAGCGTCTGCGTGCTCGCTCAAGGCGTTCTTCACCGAGCAGGAACCGAAATCGCTTCGCTATCCGGAAGCCCACCGGGGAACGGCGGCGCGGAACGACTCGCAGGAGAGGGGTGCCGATCAGGAGGAGCCCGGACACCGGCCTTCTCGAGGCGAGCGTGACAGCCACCCTTCCACCAAACGAGTGACCGACGATGATCGGCGGCCGAACAAAGCTCTCGACGACCGGGAGAATGGCCTCGGCATACCCCTCCGACCCTATTGGAGTCCGCGGGGCGGCTGAGGCGCCGAATCCCGGCAGGTCGACTGCGATCGACGGGATGCCCTCGAGCACGGCCGCGAAGTCCGTGTGGTCACGTCCCCATCCGTGCAGCGCCAGCACGTTCGGGACTCCTTCTCCGTAGCGTTCCCCGAACAGGCCGGCAAAGGTTGTCAACGCCACATATCCGTCCCGATCGCTCCGGGGAGATTACCGCTGCCCCTGCAATCACCGACCATACTTGGGATCGTGAAGCGCCCGATCACCCAACAGACCGCGCTGCTCGGCGTGCGCATCATGATCCTCCTGACCATCGGTATCCTCATCACGGCCTACTTCGATGGCGTGGTGGGAGATCTCCGAGTGTGGGGTACCGCGCTCGCGGCCGGCGCCACGTTGCTGCTCCTGATGCTCGTGCGCTGGACCTCACTGCTGGATCGGCCGATCGGTACGGTCATGCTGGCGCTCCTGTTCGCAGTATTCGTCTCGATGTTGACCGCGATGGGAACGATCCAGAAGCTCGAGCCGACGGTCCTTGCCACAGATCTCGCGATCGTCGCCCTCTCTGCGGCCATGGCAGGCCTTACTGTGCACGGTTTCGTAACGGTGGCCGTGGCTGCCTCCTATGTGACCATCGCGATCTCCAACGGTGAGCCTGTGCACAACCTCATCGTTCCCGTGCTCGCCGTTGCCGGCGTGTCGTTTGCGGTGGCCGCGCTCATACAGGGATTCAGACGGGAGCATGTCCTCGCGACGGAACGGCTCGACACCCTCACCGCGAGGGAGATGGACCTCGAACGCCTCTACGAGGTTTCGACGGCGACCTCGGTTGCCGAAACCGTTCAAGATGCCCTCCCGATGCTCGTCGGACGCATCGGCCAATACCTCCATGCCCAAGTCGGCGCGCTGCTGCTCAAGGATCCGAACAGACCGGTCCTGAACGTGATGAGTCCGATCTGGACGATTGGCCACCAGCTCGAGGTCGAGGGATACCGCCTGCCGCTTCGCACCACCGGCGACCTCGAGCGCGTCTACACCCTGGGCCGCCCGACGATCTTCAACGATCTCGACAAGAACCCCGACCACCACGGGCTCCTCGGAGAACTCGGAGTCCGCAATGCGATCGCCACTCCCGTTCGAGTGGAGGATCGCGCACTCGGCGTGATGGTCATAGCCGACAAGATCGAGGGCCCGTTCACCGACAAAGACCTCGACCGTCTTGTGTCGCTCTCGACGCCGACGGCACTGGCGATCGCACAACTTCGGCGTATCCAGGAGGCGGCGGAGACGAGCAGAAAGATGGAGGAGCTCGCTGCGATGAAGTCCGATTTCGTGTCGGTCGTGAGCCACGAGCTGCGAACACCGCTGACGTCGATCATCGGTTCGCTCGCGACCTTGGCGCGTCCTGAGCTGTCGCGCGACAGCGACATGGCCAAAGACCTCCTCGAGTCTGCGAGATCGCAGGCGAACCGGCTGAACTACCTCATCGAGGATCTGCTGATCGTCTCCCGAATCGAGGGCAAAGCGTTGCCGACGGTGGCGGAGACCGTCGATCTCATTCCGTTGCTCGAAGACACGATTCGCGAAGTGCCAGATTCGAGTCGTGTGACGGTGACCGGTCCAAGCATCAAGCTCATGTCCGATCCCGAGCACATCAGGCGCATCATGATCAACCTCGTCCAGAACGCCATCCGGTACGCGCCGGGATCGCCCGTGGAGGTCGCGGCCCAGGAGGATCAGGACGCCGCCACGGTATCGGTCATCGACCATGGGCCCGGCATTCCGACACAGGATCGGGAGCGGGTGTTCGACCGATTCACCCAGCTCGAGCCCTCCACAACGCGACGCCAGGGAGGAACCGGACTGGGGCTCGCCATCGTTCGTGGTCTCAGCTCGACCATCGGAGGAACGGTCAGGATCAAGGACACCCCCGGTGGAGGCGCAACGTTCGAAGTCTGGATCCCCAAGGTCCCACCATCCACGATGGCCCCTCGCCGCGCCTGGACCGATCAATCCTCGGGGGGTACCGCCACGGCGATCGAATGAAACCCTCCATCGACGTGAACCATCTCGCCCGTCGTCATGGGTGTCCAATCCGAGAGCAGAAGACACACCATCTTGGCGACGGGCACAGGGTCGGTGGCGTCCCACGAGAGTGGCGATCGTTCCGACCACGCGTCCTCGAAGCGACCGAACCCGGGAATCGACTTGGCGGCGACCGTTTGGAGTGGGCCGGCGGCGACAGCGTTCACCCTGATCGCTCGTGGCCCGAGATCACGCGCGAGGTATCTGGTGACCGACTCAAGCGCCGCCTTCGCCACACCCATCCAGTCGTACGCCGGCCATGCCTGTCGATTGTCGAAGTCGAGCGTGACCAGCGACCCTCCGTCAGGCATGAGTGGTGCGAGCGCGACCGCCAGCGTCTTGAACGAGAACGCTGAAGTCATGAACGCGGTCTGCGCGCTCTCCGGTGGTGTCGAGAGGAACGCACCACCGAGCGCGTCCTCCGGCGCGTAGGCAATCGCGTGAAGAGCGCCGTCGACGGTCCCCCAGCGCTCCGTCAGGTCGTCCACGACGGCCTGCACCTGCTGAGGATCGGTGATGTCCATCTCAAGCACGTCCGGGGGTTCCGGGAGACGTTTCGCAGAGCGTTCGGTGATTCGGACGCCTCGGCCGAACCCGGTGAGAATCAGCTCGGCTCCTTGCTCCTGCGCGATTCGGGCGACATGCCACGCAATCGAGTCATCGGTCAGAACCCCGGTGATCAGCAATCGCTTCTCGGCCAGCAACATCACGTGCTCCTCTCAACCTGCATAGGTCATGACCGCTCTCAGACCCAGCCCGGCGAGGAACAAGCAGAACAGTCCCCAGCGCAGTGCCGAGCGCCCCTCACGCATCTCGCCCCTGTACACGTAGACGACCGCGAGCGAGACAGCCGTCAACACGCCGTAGAACACGTGCATCCTGCCTGGTCGTTCACCGAGGCCGTACAGAACGACTCCGACAGTGACCTGAACGAGCGAAGCGACGATGGCTGCGCTCACAGCGGCCCTGAACGTCCTGCCCGGCAGGTGTGTGCGAATCGCCGACCCGATTCCGTATAGGCCGGCGACCGTATCGGCGCCGATCGATACCCATCCCCATATGGAGTGAAACGTTCCGAGCATTCGAGGACGCTACCGCCGCCGACCGTGCAGATCGACGATCTCTTCTTTCGTGAGGTCGACGAGGAATTCCCGACCGCTTCTGGAGTCACCTATCCACAGTGCGATTCGTCCGCCCTGCTCTCGCACGGTCCACCATGCATACTCGTGGCGATCGCCGTACGCCGCCCTTGCCGACCTCGCACTCGCGACGGCCTCCCGTTCACTCTCGAACACACCGAGCAGGGTCTCGACCGACGTGCCGGTCGGGATCCCGTCCAACTCCTCCTCGATGTACTCGATGGCCTCGTACATGCCCGCTCCTCACCTTTACGATACCGCCCCCTCCGGCTCATATCCAGAACTAGACGCGAAGAAGCCCCGGTTTCCCGGAGCCTCATCGCGGCAAGGGCCTTGGTCGAACCAGGTGGGCTGGATTTCCTGCGTCGACCTGCAAGACAAGTCCCCTCTCACGGCAAAGCGTTACAGGTGAACAACGAGGAAAACCCCGAGGGAGCTTCCGTCGAAACTTCTGCCCTCTCGGGGTTCCTACCCCACGAGAACTCCGGGACCCCCGAAAGGGCCGGTCTCCCCGGTGGGGAACCCAGGATGGTCTCTCGACCGTCTCAGGTACGTTCCGAAGTTGCCTTCGAAGCGCACCCCCTTTCTACCCCACCCCGCGAACCTCCGCAACTCCGTAGCACACACAGATTTCGCGGTCGATCACACAGATTTCGCGAGTTCCACACCCTATCCCGAACGAGGAAAACCCCGAGGGAGCTTCCGTCGAAACTTCTGCCCTCTCGGGGTTCCTACCCCACGAGAACTCCGGGACCCCCGAAAGGGCCGGTCTCCCCGGTGGGGAACCCAGGATGGTCTCTCGACCGTCTCAGGTACGTTCCGAAGTTGCCTTCGAAGCGCACCCCCTTTCTACCCCACCCCGCGAACCTCCGCAACTCCGTAGCACACACAGATTTCGCGGTCGATCACACAGATTTCGCGAGTTCCACACCCTATCCCGAACGAGAAAAACCCCGAGGGAGCTTCCGTCGAAACATCCACCCTCTCGGGGCTCTTCAATTCCGGTCGAGTCGGTGTCGAAACACCGACCGTCCGGTCCGAAACCGGAAACCGGCCTCGGATTCCGCAGCTCTGCGGCTCGACGGAAACCCGCCGAGTGCGAACTCCGGCGAACCGGAGCCCTTGCCCCACTCGGACTCGAGATCCGAGCAAAGCACCTTCCGTTTCCGGAAGTGCTCACCAGCCCGATCATGCGACCCGGAGGTCCCACGATACGCCTCCTCACGGAGGGCGGCTCCCATGGAGCATGGACGGTGAGCCGTCGCTCGCCAACCGGTTACCCGACCGCCGAGCGCCTACATCGAACGTCTCCAACGCAGGAATCACGAATGTACGGACTCGACTCCCGAGACGCAAACCGGCTCGCTTCCTGGTTTTCGCGACCGAGCCTCGGGTTTTCGCGATCTGTCACAGGGACTCGCTAACGTCCGCACCATGAGCCTCGAAACCCTCTCTCCGAGCCGGGCCGGCGACTTCAGAACCTGCCCCCAGCTCTTCAAGTTCAGGGCGATCGACAGACTTCCGGAACCAACGACGACCTACCAGGCGCGAGGGACCACGGCGCATCTGGCGCTCGAGCGCCTCTATGACCTTCCCGCCCCCGAACGCACCGCCGAACGCCTCTACCAGCTCTTCCGAGACGCGTGGACGGAGTTGCGGGGAACCGACGAATACTCGCTCTTGTTCGACGACAACGAGACCGAGCGGCAGTGGGGGCTCGAGAGCCTCTCACTCCTCGCCAACTACTTCGCGCTCGAGGATCCAACGGAAATCGCTCCTCTCCACCGGGAACTCGACATGCTCGAGGAGTTGGACGGAATGACGATCCGGGGGATTCTCGACCGCATCGACGAGACGGACGACGGGAAGCTGGTGATCCTCGACTACAAGACCGGCAAGGCACCACCCGAGCGCTACGCGATGTCTGCGTTCTTCGCGCTCAAGATCTACGCACTGCTCATCCGCTCCCGGATGGGACGAACAGCGTCGGAAGTTCGCCTCCTCTATCTGAACGGCCCCGTGCTGTACAGGCTCCCGATCGACGACGCGACCCTCGACGCCACCGAACGTACGCTGCGCGCCCTGTGGAACCGCATCAACGAGGCGATCGACTCGAACCACTTCCCCACCAAGCCGGGCGCCCTGTGCGATTGGTGCTCGTTCAAGGGTGTGTGTCCTGCGTGGAACGACTGATTCCTACGGGTAGACCCCCCGCACGAGCTTCGCATCCGCGACTCGGCGCACGCCCTTGACAAGGGCCGCAGTACGCATGTCGACCTTCTCTCTGATACTGATGGAGAGCACCTCGTCGAACGCCTTGTTCATGATCTCGCGCAGACGAGCCACCGTCTCGTTTTCGGACCAGAAGTAGTTCTGGAGGTCCTGTACCCATTCGAAGTAGGAGACGGTCACGCCACCCGAGTTGGCGAGGATATCCGGGATCATGAACACCCCCTTGTCCGCCAGGATCGCGTCGGCCTCCATCGTGGTCGGCCCGTTCGCGCCCTCGGCAACGATGCGGGCCTGGACTCTGTCGGCGTTGGCTCCGTCGATGACCCCCGCGATCGCTGCCGGGATGAGGATCTCGCAGGGAAGTTCCAGCATGTCCGAATTGCCGAGGTGCTGGGCATCCGGGTACTCGTCGAGGAAGCCGTGCTCATCGATCCACGCAACGACCTTGCCCAGTTCGAGTCCGTTCGGGTCGTAGATGGCCCCATGGACGTCCGACACGGCGACAACGGAGCAGCCGAGTTCTGCCGCAGCGATCGCCGCATACCTGCCCACGTTTCCGAATCCTTGGACGATGACCCTCGCTCCGGCGAGGTTGAGTCCTACGTGAGATGCGGCGCTTGGCAGGAGGCTCACCAGGCCTCTGCCCGTTGCCTCGCGTCGTGCAACCGACCCGCCCAGGGCCGGCGGCTTCCCGGTGACGACGGCCGGCTCCGAGTGCCCCACCTGCTGACTGTACGTATCCATGATCCACGCCATGGTCTGTTCGTTGGTACCCATGTCGGGAGCAGGAATGTCCTTGTTCGGACCAATGAAGTTGATGATCTCTGCGGTGAATCTCCTCGTCACCCGCTGGAGTTCCGGAAGGCTCAGCTCCATCGGGTTCACCCGTACGCCGCCTTTTGCGCCGCCAAACGGCAGACCGACGATCGACGTCTTCCAGGTCATGAGCATCGCAAGCGCCGCGACTTCCCCGAGGTTCACATCGGGGGCATACCGAATACCCCCCTTTGTCGGACCCATGGTCAACACGTGCTGCACTCGGTATCCGAACAGGGTCGCCACGTCCGAGTACTTGTCCTTGCGGTACGGGAACGTCACGACGAGCGATCGTTGCGGATATCGGAGACGGTCCCAGATGTTGTGGTCGAGGTCCATGAGTGCCGCAACCCGGTCGAACTGGGCAACCGCCTCCTGGTACATCTTGGATTGCCACTCGCGGGCCTCTACGCCCCCTGCAATGCTTTCCATACGCCTCCTACTCAACCACAATCTACACGGAGCACATGTCCGACAGATTTCCCGTCTTCACGATAGGCCACGGGGCACAAGACTTCCGCAAGATCGCCGATGTGCTCGGCCGTTTCGGCATCGCGACGGTGATCGACGTTCGATCGCGCCCGTACTCGCGTCACGCGCCGGAATTCAACAAGGACTCGCTCGCGGAGCTCGCAACGACGATGGGATTCGGCTACCGATGGATGGGAGACACGCTCGGCGGCCTCGGAGACACACCCGACCCGGCATCGTTCCTCGCATCGCTCCATCACGTCCTGTCACTCGCTCGCAGCGCACCCGTGGTGTTGCTCTGCGCGGAGGGCGAGCCTTCTCGGTGCCACCGGTCCACGGTGCTCGCACCTGCCCTCGAAGACATGGGAGCGCGAATCACGCACATTCTGCCGGACGGGTCGACGCAGCTCCACCAGCCCTCCTTCGACTGGTGATGTCACAGCTCGCCTCTACGCTGTCGGTGTGATCGAGCGACGGGTCGACCCATCCGAGTGGTCTCCGGTGATCGAGGACACCGACGGCCGGCAGCTGGTCGTCGGAGGACCGGGCACCGGCAAGACGGAGTTCCTCGTTCGGCGTGCCGAATGGCTCGTCGAACACGGTGCCGGGCCCAGTGATCTGCTCCTCCTCTCGTTCTCGAGGCGGGGTGTCGCCGACCTGAGGAGCCGACTTCGGCAGCGGATGGACCGCACGAGCGTTTCCATACCTGCGATGACGTTTCATGCGCTGGCAGCGCGCATCCTCGAGGCCACCGAGACAGTGCCGGCGTTGTTGACCGGTCCGGAACAGGTCGCGCTCGTTCACCACCTCCTCCTCCAAGAGGACCCACGGGAGTGGCCGCTGCCGTTTCGATCGTTGCTGACGACCGACTCGTTCGCAACCGAGGTGACCGACTTCCTGCTCCGGTGCAGCGAACAGCTCATCGACCCAGCCGAGCTTGCGGCGTTCGGCAGGGCCGACTGGGCCGCGCTGCCGGGGCTCCTCCAGCGGTATCGAGCACATCTGGGCGAGGTCGGCCGAATCGACTACGGAACGCTGCTCGTCGAAGCCATCCGCTCGATCGACGCCGGCGCGATGGTCCCATGCCGCTATGTCCTCGTCGACGAGTACCAAGACACGACTGCGGCACAGGCTGGTCTCCTCGACCGGCTCACAACGGGAAACATCACGGTGGCCGCAGACCCCTACCAGTCCATCTACAGCTTCCGAGGCACCGACCTGAACAATGTCGCTCGCTTTTCGCGTTCCGCCCGCCGTCTGGTATTGACCACGTCCTTCAGGGTTCCGGCCGAGATTCTGTCTGCGGCGGAGCGGATCGTCGCCGGAGGGTCCCTTCCGGGTGCGGCAGGTCCGATAGAGCCGTCGCCGGGCACAGGAAGTGTCGAGACCTACCGCTTCACTCAGCAGAGCGAGGAGGCCGAGTGGCTCGCCAGGGAAGTGCAGCGCCTCCATCTCGAACAGGGATACCCCTACTCGTCGATTGCTGTCTTCGTCCGATCGAAGCGACGCTTCCTCCCTGAGCTCTCCAGAGCGCTGGAGCGACGTGGTATCCCGCACGATGAGCCGGACGCACGACTCGTCGACCATCCAGCCGTAAGAGCGGTGTTCGATTGCGCACTAGCCGCAACGTCCACGGGACCTGAACGAGATAGGGCGGTGAGACGGGTCCTTCTCGGGAAGTTGTTCGAAGTCTCCCTCGGAGGCATGCGAGAGATGGAACAACTCCACGCCACATCGACATGGCCGGAGACGATTCGCGCACGTGTCGACAACGGAGGACCCCTCGCCAGGCTCCTCGAAGACCCGGCCTGGGCAACGGAGACATCGGCGATTCAAGGGCTCTGGGAGGTATGGACCGGACTCCCCCAGATGGCCCCCGTCGCCACGGATCCCGGCCGAGCCGGGGAACGGGTGGCACTCACCTCACTCGCGCAAGTCCTCGGACGGCTCGCAGAGCGCGACCCGACGATGTCACTCGACGCGTACAGGAAGATGGCTGGCGAGGAGGACTTCGAGGCGACCCCCCTTCTGTCGTACCAGGCCCCCGACGAGGACCGGTTGACCCTCACGACGCTGCATCAGTCGAAGGGACTCCAATTCGACTTCGTGTTCATCGCCGACGCGGTCGAAGGCACGTTTCCCGACCTGCGACCGAGAGAATCCCTGCTGGGCTCGCGCCACCTGAACGCATCCCTCCCTGAGGACACACCCGGCTACCTGCGGTTTCGCCTCCAGGAGGAGATGCGCCTGGCGTACACGGCGATGAGCAGGGCGCGTCGGCGGGTGGTGTGGACGTGCACCGCTCGGGGCTTCGACGAAGGGAGAGGGATGCCGAGCCGCTTCCTCGCATCGGTCGCCGGTGTCGACACGGTGGAATCGGCGCTCGACCGACCGGCCGTCGACACCACGCCGGTGACCCCACTGGAGAGCGAGGCTTGGCTTCGACGCATCGCAGGTGATCCCGGAGAGCCCGCCGCCCGAAGAGCCGCGGCCGTCTCTCTGCTCATCGAAGGGCCAACTTGGGGGATGCGATCATGGCGCGAATTCGCCGGGACGGCGCCTCGCGGGACTGACACCGGCCTGGTCGGCAGCCGCCTGACCATGTCTCCGTCACGGGCGGAAGCATATATCGCGTGCCCCCGGCGGTTCGCGTTCGAGCGCCTCCTGCACATCGGCGGTGAACCCAGTGCCTACGCAATCCTTGGTCTCACGATCCACCATGTGCTCGATCATGTCGAGCGAGCAGCAATGCAGCGTGGTGACGTACATGGAACGCTCGGTGAGGCGCTTGGGTATCTCGGCGACCACTGGGACCCCGAGCAGTTCGGTGGCCCGCCGTGGGCCGACTCGTGGAAACGGAGGGCCGAGTTCATCCTGGAACGCCTCTATACGCAGTGGCCGGGTTCCGGTATCCCGATCGCGCTCGAACGGGAGCTGACGCTCGTACGCGACGGAGTCGAATGGAGGGGTAGAGCTGACAGGATCGAGCAGCGAGATGGGCGGCTCGCTGTCATCGACTACAAGACGGGCGCCACCCCGCTCACGTTCGAGGAGGCCGCAGCGTCGCTCCAACTCGGTTTCTACGCGATCGCAACGTCCGATGCCTTTCAACAACACGACGTCGTGGCGGAGATGTGGTACCCGGCCAAGAAGGGTCAGAAGTCGATTCCGGTCAGGAGTCTCGACACCGGGCGGCTCGGAGAGGTAGAGGGTGCGATGCGGGTCGCTGCGGCAGGCATCATGAACGAAGCATGGGTTCCGATCCCCAGCGGTTCCTGCGATCGCTGTGCCGTTCGACTCCTGTGCCCCGAATGGCCGGAGGGCCAGGAGGCGTTCATCCAATGATCCCGACTCCCGAGCAGCAGAGGATCATCGACCATCCCCTCACCCCGCTTCGAGTCGCCGCTGGAGCCGGCACGGGCAAGACGACGACGATCGCCATGCGGCTTGCATCGCTGGTGGTGCGGGATCAAATCGAACCCGAGGCTGCGCTTGGCATCACGTTCACGAACAAGGCCGCTGCGGAGCTGGCGGACCGACTGCGGCACCACTTGCCTGGACTCGCCAAGGAAGGTCGCGAAGTCGAGGTGACCACCTACCACGGCTTCGCACACCACCTCCTCTCCGAGTTCGGTCCGACCATCGGGCTTCCACGGGACGTCACAGTCATCGGGCCCGGCTACCAGCGCCAGCTCCTGTTGGACGCGCTCTCGACGACCCAGACCTCGACATTGGATCTGACGTTTCCCCCGCGGCGCGTCGACGAACTCGCGACGCTCGCCTCACGCCTCGGAGATCACCTGCGCTCCCCCGCCGATGTCCTACAGCTCGACGACACCGATGAGGTGTCGGAGGCCCGACACGACATGGCGAAGGTTCTCGTCACCTACGACATGCTGAAGTCACGGCTCGGTGTGGTCGACTATGCGGATCTCATCCGCATCGCCCATGGAATCGTCTCTGACCCCGCAACAGCCGGTCGCGTTCGCGACCGCTACCGCCTCGTGCTTCTCGACGAGTACCAGGACACGAATCCGGCCCAGAGGGAGCTCCTTCTCTCCCTGTTCAGCGACGGTTTCCCCGTCACGGCCGTCGGAGACCCTGACCAGACGATCTACGAGTGGCGGGGGGCGTCGTTGGAGAACTTCTCGAGTTTCCCGGCCCACTTCGCGATAGGCACCACCCCCGCGCCAACCCTTCATCTTGGTCTGAACCGTCGCTCCGACCGTGCCATCATCGCGGCTGCGAACCTCGTGAAGAGCAGAATCGACGCAGCCGGCTCGATCGAACGACTTGAAGCGAGGGGCGACGCCGACGAGGGACGTGTCAAGCTGGGATGGTTCCATTCGGCGTCGGAAGAGGCCCGCTGGATTGCTGGAGCAGTTCGACGACTCCACGACGAGAACGGGTACCCCTGGAGGGAGATCGCGTTGCTCTTCCGCAAGAACAGCTCGATTCCCCTCGTGCGTCAGGCGCTGGAGGCGCTCGACATCCCCGTCGAGGTGGCAGCCCTGGGCGGACTGCTCCAGGTTCCCGAGGTCGTAGACCTCCACGCGTGGATGCGCATGCTCGCCCGGCCAGACGACACCCCGGCGCTTGCCCGGATCCTCATGGGATCGACCTACCGTCTCGGGCTCGGAGACCTCGCCACCCTCCGCGACGGCGATCGGCCGATGCTGGAAGTGATCGACGATCCCCCGCAGAATCTCTCTGCCGAGATAAACGCTCGCCTATCGGAGTTCCGACGTCGCTATCGCACACTGCTCGCGCTGGCGCAAGGCGTCACGCTCGTGGAACTTGCCAGGCGCATCCTGGACATGACGGGCGCGTGGGCGGAGGTGGAGACGCTGGAGGGGGCACGCCGGCTCTCGACCCGGCTGAACCTGTACCGATTCCTCGACCTGGCCGAGGAGTGGAGCCCGCTCGAAGGACGCCCGTCGCTGGAGGCATTCCTCGGGTATCTCGAGCTCCTCCAGGAGGATCGCGCATCGGAAGAGCTCGACACGGCAACGCTCAGCGGTGAGGATGCCGTCTCGCTGTTGACCGTACATCGTTCGAAGGGCCTGGAGTGGTCGGCCGTGTTCCTCCCTGCCGTCTGCAGAGGCACGTTCCCCTCCTCGCCGCACGGTGGACTCGACGATCCCGAACGGTACCCGAAGTCGATTCCGTTCGACCTTCGCCTCGATGAGGAGCGAGGCGACCTTCGGGCGCGCCACGATGGCCAGGAGTGGAGAACCGCGTACGTCGCCGTCACCAGAGCGAAGCACCTCCTGACCATCACAGGCGCGTACTGGTACACGCTCGGCCAGGCCAAGAAGCGAAGCTCCCTGTTCGAGCTGCTGGCAACCCTGAACGGGGTGGACGTGGTGGCGGAATGCGACGACCCCGGCGACCCACCGACAACACTGCGCGCCACGCTGCACGCTCCGACCCCGGATCCCCTGTTCGGATCGTGGGAAGACGCATTTCCGCGCGCCGACGAGGATCCTGCGTGGCTTCGAGGGCTCGCAGGACATGCCGCAGGTTTTGATGAGGAGCGCCGCCAACTCCAGCTCATCCTCGACGGTCTCCCACATGAACCCGAATCGATACCGGCGGACGACCGGCTCCGGGTATCGGTCTCGAATCTCGTCACTTACGCCACATGCCCCCTGCGCTACTTCTGGACGTCGGTCGATCCTCTTCCGCGGCGCTCGTCGCCGGCAGCTCAGAGGGGGATCGACGTGCACCGGCGTATCGAGCTCCACAACCGCGGTGTGATCTCCCTCACCGACGAGTACGACGTGACCGAGCGCGATGTCGCACGTGGTCCCGACCCCTTTGCCGTGTATCTGGATTCACGATTCGCCACGGAGCAGCCCCTGCTCATCGAAACGCCATTCGACCTGGTTCTGTCCTCACACGCCACCATCACCGGCCGGATCGATGCGATCTACCGGGCGGGCGACAACGGATGGGAGATCGTGGACTTCAAGAGCGGCAGGGCGTCCGACAATCCGGCCGTGAAGGTGCAGCTGGAGGCGTACGCCCTGGCAGCGAAGGACGTCAACCCGGATGTCGATCTCTCGGTTTCGTTCGCCTATCTGGGTGACGGCCTGGATGTTCGAACGGAGCGTGCGGATGGACCCTGGCTCGAGGCAGCCCGCACCCGCCTCGTCAGCATCACCGAAGCGATTACGGAGGGCCGGTTTCCCCCTTCGCCATCTGCGAGCTGTCGGTGGTGCGACTTCCTGCCCTTCTGTGAGCATGGACGCGAGTACCTCGACGAGCACGACCAGTGAGACCGACCCGCCGACACGATCCGGGTACAGCCCCCAATGACCGTCAGGTGGCGAGCAGTGCGATGAGCGCGAGGGTGGCGGGCACCGTCTGGACGAAGAGGACCCGCCGGCCGACCGTCGCTGCCCCAACCACGCCGGCAAGGATGACGCAACCGAGGAAGAACGCGGCGAATGCGAATCGAAGGTGCTCGGGTCCGATGAGACTCCAGATCAGCCCGCCTGCGAGGAATCCGTTGTACAACCCTTGGTTGGCCGCCATGACCTTCGTCTGTTCGGCGAGTTCCCGAGCGATGCCGAATGCTGCGCGTGTGCGCGGCTTCGTCCACAACACCGTCTCGAGGAGCACGACATAGAGGTGGATGAGGGCGACGAGTGCAATCAGGATGCCGGCAGCGAACGACACCCTGCGATCCTAGCTGGCTCACTTGCCTTGCCCGATGGGTAGGTTGGGGTTCGAGAGGAGCGATATGGCAGTGATCACCGTGTGGAGCGACATGTTCTGCCCCTGGGGATATGTGGCGGGACTGCGTCTCAGGAGGATGAGAGACGAACTCGGCGCCGACGTATCCTTCGATTTCCGGGCCTGGCCCCTCGATGTGGCGTTCCGGCCACAACAGGCGAACAGGGTCCGAGCGGAGATCGTGGCGCTTGCCCAACACGAGCCGAGCGCGTTCACCCTGTACGAAGGGGATCTGCCAACCTCCTCCCTCCTGGCGTCCGAGGCGCAGAAGTGGGGCTACAGCTACGGCGACGAGGTCGGCGAGTACTTCGATCTCGCGATCCGAAGGGCGATGTTCCTCCATACGCGAAACCTGGGGGTGCACTCCGAGCTTCTCGCCGTTGCGAGGACCGAAGGTCTCGACGCCGATGCGCTCGCCGATGCACTGTCGCTGGGCACGTACCGTGCGGACGTGAACTCCGATATCCAGGAGGGACGCGCCCTGCCCGTTGAAGGGAGCCCGACGCTCGTGCTGCCGGACGGCACCGTGTTCTCGAATCCTGGGTTCGAGATCAACCGGGTCCGGGAGATACCCATCATCGTCAGTGACCACCTGTCGACCATCGCAGATCTCATACAGCGGGCCGCCTGGCAGGACTAGCGCGCTGACAGCGTCACTGGACAGGGCGCTAGACGACCCTGCCGTTCTCGACATCGATGACGATGGTGACCGGTCCCTCGTTGTCGAGTGACACGAGCATGCGGGCGCCGAAGGCCCCCTTTTCGACCGCGAGCCCTTCCGCTTCGAGGCGTTCGACCATCGCTTCGAGTATCGGCTCCGCAAGGCTCGGGTCGGCTGCTCGCGTGAACGACGGCCGGTTTCCCCTGCGCACATCGGCACAGAGCGTGAACTGACTGATGACGAGCACCTCGCCATCGATATCCACCACGGATCTGTTCATGCGGCCGAGTTCGTCGGGAAAGACCCGCAACCGGGCGACCTTGCCGGCCATGGCACGTGCGTCGTCCGGACCGTCGCCTTCGGCCACACACGCGAGTACCAGAAGGCCCCGTTCGATCGCCCCCACGTTCACCTCGTCCACCATCACAGATGCACGGCCGACTCTCTGAACCACGGCTCTCACGTGGCCAATGTAGCCCTCAATTGGAGGTCCAATTCGCCGATACCTGCTGACATGGCCGTATCTGTCGACATTCCCGAGCACGTCGTCGTTCGGGGTCTGGGAATTGCCGCGCTCGTCGTGGCCGTCCAGCTACTGGTCGCGGCGCTTCTGTTCGGCAACGGTCAGCTCTTCCTCGCTTCACTTCCTGCATTGATCGTGGGGATCGCCATCCTCGGTGCCACGACATGGCTGCGGGCACCAGCGCCACTGGCCATGATGGCAACCGCCGTTGCGATCGCAGCCGAGGCGGGATTGGTCGACGAGTCACGTGTGCACACCCTCGGCTTCGGAGCGATCATCGTCCTCGGACTCATCGCGGTGATGATGTCCGCACAGCGGTGGATGTCCTACACGGTCGCGTTCGCATCCGTACTGGTCGTTACCAGCGGCTACTGGAATCGCAACAGCACCTCAGCGCATCCGTTCATCGAGGGGTTCGGCCTCGCGATCGTCTTCCTCATGGGAGCGTCGATGGCTGCCTGGGTTCGGATGCGGAAGATGAAGGCAGACGAGCGCTACCGGACGCTCGTGCAGAGGGCGCCGATCTCCATCTGGGAGGAGGATTTCACACATGTGGACAGGTGGCTCGACGGCCTGCGATCCGAGGGGGTGACCGACCTGGCTGCATTCCTCACTTCGGACCTGGTGAGAGACGCCTCCAGACTCATCATCGTCAAAGAAGTGAACCAGGCGTGTGTCGATCTCCTCGAGGCGCACGACAGAGCGGAGTTGGTGGGGCGATTGAGTATGGATAGCGTCAGCGACGACACGATCGAGGCGCTGACCGCACAGATCCTCACCGTTTGGGAGCGACGGGATCATTTGATGACAGAGGTCAAGGGTCAGACGCTGCGCGGCAACCCAATCGAGGGAGTCCTCCACTGGTTTGCCCCGACGATCGACGGCAAGCTCGACCTGTCGAGCGTGGTCGTGTCGGTGACCGACGTGCGCCCCCTGAAAGAGACACAACGCCGACTCGCCCAGCTCATCGACTCCAAGGATCAATTCGTTGCATCGGTCAGCCATGAGCTACGAACTCCCCTCACCAGCGTCGTTGGTTTTTCTGCCGAGCTGAGGGATCACCTCGACAGCTTCTCTCCGACCGATCTGCGCGAGATGCTGGATCTGATCGCCAGCCAGGCCGGTGATGTCGGCAACATCGTCGAGGACCTCCTCGTCGCGGCCAGAGCGGATCTCGGGACCATCTCCCTCAGCCCTGAGAGACTCGACGTGCGTCTGATCATCCGCGAAGTGACGTCGGGCCACCCACCGGACGCCATCGACCTGCCTGACGACGAGCTGTCCGTCATCGTCGATTCGACACGGCTTCGTCAGATCCTCAGAAACCTCCTCACGAACGCCCGACGGTACGGGGGAAGCCACGTAGCGCTCGAGGCCGGAAGAGAGAACTCGCGGGTATGGATCGAGGTACGTGATGATGGTCTCGGCGTGAAGCCGACCGACGAGGGCCGCATCTTCCTTCCCTACGAAACGGCGCACCATCGGGCCGGTGTCACGGCATCTGTCGGACTGGGTCTGGCGGTCGCCCGACAGCTCGCCCATCTGATGCACGGGGAGCTGTCCTACGAGCGTCGGCAGCGGCTAACGATCTTCCGCCTCGACTTCCCGGAAGCCCGCGCCGAGCAGGCACAGCTTCTTTAGACTCGCGACCAATGGAGCGCGCCGAACGCCATGTCTTCCTCATCGATGCATCGAGCATCATCGAACGACGCCTCCTGGAGCGATGGGTGGAGCGCAACCACCCGGACGCCGCCGCCATCCTGTGCATTCCCCCGTCCCGCAAACCGGGAAGACGATGCTCTGATCGTTCCCGTCTAGAGAAGATCCTGGACACCAATCCGATGCTCACACCGATTCGAGTCGCGTGGCTCGCACCGCGCCACAATGGCCGGCGGTCCGTATCGTTCGTCGACCTGTTTCGACTCGTCGACCCTCGCGTTCCCGACCCGCTGCGTCAGCTCGCCATCCTCCGATTCAGTGCCGACCGAACGTGGGTCGTGGTCGGTGAGCCCGCCACCGCATCGACGCTCCGCAACGCCTGGAACGCGAATCCGGATGATGTCGAATTCGTCGATTTCGTCCAGCGTCGGGCCGCGCTCGCACTCGACAGGGCGGATCGACGCTTGAGAGGGAACCGCTACAAGGTCCCTCACTTCGTTCGCCGGGACATCCTGAGCACGCCATCGTTCAGGGAGCATGTGGCGCAGATCGCGATCCAGGAGGGTCGAACGCAGGATGCGACGTTCACGAGAGCGTCGAGGTACCTCAGGGAGATCGCGGCCTCCCACAGCCCCTATCTGATCGATCTCGTCGCCAACGGCATACGGTGGCTGTACCGGCGCGGGTATCGGGCGATCTTGTATTCGTCCGATGAACTCGGGAGCATCCTGACGCTCGGCCAACGCTATCCGCTCGTGTTCCTCCCCTCGCACAAGTCGAATCTCGACCACCTCTCATTGCAGTACGTTCTCTGGGAGAACGACGCCCCCTCCAACCACACCGCGGGCGGAATCAACATGAACTTCTTCCCGATCGGTCCGATCATCCGCCGGACCGGCGTGTTCTTCATTCGCCGGACATTCAAGGACAATCCCCTCTACAAACTGGTTCTCCAGAGCTACCTCGACTACCTGCTGGACAAGCGGTTTCCCCTCGAGTGGTATCTGGAGGGCGGGCGTTCTCGATCCGGCAAGCTCCTTCCCCCCCGCTACGGGATGCTCACCTACGTCGCCGACGCCTATGCGCGTGGCAAGTGCGACGACGTGTACCTCGTTCCCCTGTCGATCATCTACGACCACGTCCAGGACGTCGGATCCTATGCGGCAGAGCAGCGAGGCGAGCAGAAGGAACGGGAGAGCTTCGGGTGGCTGGTACGGAATATCAGAGCCATCGGCCATCGGTTCGGCAATATCCATCTCCGATTCGGCAACCCCGTTTCCATCTCGGACCATGTCGAGCAGGGAGCGCCGGTCGAACCGATCACCGTGCAGAAGCTTGCCTTCGAGGTCAGCACCCGCATCAACGACGTCACTCCGATCACCCCGACGGCCTTGATGACCATTGCGCTTCTGTCGGCAGGCGACAAGGCATCCACGCTCCAGGAAATCCAGGAGGAGTTGCGACAACTGGACCATCTGATCACCGAGAGGAACCTGCCCGTGACCGAGCGAGTCTGGCCGGAGAACAGGGCACAGCTCGAGATGATCCTCAGAAGGCTCGAAGAGCACGACATCGTGACAGGATTCGATGCAGGCCCGGAACCCGTGTACCTGATCGCGCCCGACCAACGACTCACCGCTTCGTACTACGCGAACACGGTGGTGCACTTCTTCGTCAACGCGGCGATCACGGAGCTGTCCTTACTCGCAGCAGCCGACTCCGGCGAAGAGAGCCCCGAGCGTTTCTGGAACTCGGTGATGCAGCTCAGGGATCTCTTGAAATTCGAGTTCTTCTTCACGGACAAGGACGAATTCCGACAGGAGATCTGGAACGAACTCCTCCACAAGGATGGGCGTTGGCCCACGCGGGTCCTGAGAGGCGAAGCACGTCAGCTCCTACGCGAGCTGCATCCACTGACGAGCTACTGGGTGGTGCGACCGTACCTCGAGGCTTACCAGGTGGTGGCCGATGCGCTCGCGACGCACTCGCCGTACGTTCCGATCAACGAACGCAGATTCCTCGCCGAGTGCCTCGCCTTGGGCAAGCAGTACCGGCTGCAACGCCTCATTCATGGTGACGAGTCCGTGTCGCAAGTCCTGTTCGCGTCGGCACTGAAACTCGCGCGCAACCGGGGCCTGCTCGACGTCGACGACCCCGACCTGGACAGCCGTAGAAAGGGGTTTGTGCTCGAGATCCGCGAGGCGCTGGACAGGATCGAGTCGATCGAGGCACTCGCCGGGGGCAGGCGCGCAGGGTTCTAGTGCTCTGTCCGGCAACGTTGGTGATGGGCAGGGCGAGGCAGGGGCGCCGCTGGCAAGGACGCAGACGCACCTGGCGGTGCTTCAAGGACGAGGACGCAGCCACGTGGTGTCATCTGGCCGTCCTGGACGCGCCGACTGGACGGTGCGCTAGCCGTACCTCTTCCATCGTGCCTTCCCCGCCCGTACGCTGCACGTCGTGTTCAGACGTTTCGATCCGGACGCGGCGAGACAGATCGCGGTGCGAATGGAACGTGTCGGAGGTGATGCCACAGCGAGTCTCTCCGCCGCGGTCATGCTCCTCCCAGGGTCCCTGTCCGCCGCTCAGGGTCGAGTCGCCGCAGGCTGGTGGCACGAAGAGGCAACACGAATGCGTGCAAGAGCCGACCTCATCGAGCTTCGCGGTTCGGATCTCATCGCCCTCCAGCACCTCGACGCCGACCTCGCCGAACTGGAGCGCCGGCGGGGTGAGCTGTTGAAGCGGCCTCCGTTCATCCGCTGGCTCGCATCCTGGTTTCCGCCGTTCCGAGAGTCGATGCACGGCATGGATCGAACACTCGACGAATTGGACATCGCCATCGACGACCGGCGGTCGTGGACCGATCGACAGATCCTCGAGTACGAAGGAACGGGCGATGGTCGCATCGTCGAAGTGATCGGCGACCTGCGCTCCGCCCGGAACATCGCGGTGTTGGTCCCGGGCGTTGGCACCGACCTCGACACCTACGAGCGGGTGTTTCATCGGGACGCTCAGAACCTCGCAGACCGGGTCGCCGGCACCGACACCGCCGTGATCGCGTGGCTCGGATACGATCCGCCAGACTCGGTAGTGACGGCGATCGACGAGGGTCCTGCAAGGAACGGCGCCATCTCGCTTGCCTCATTCGTTGCATCTCTGCCTCCGGCACACATCACCGTCGTCGGGCACTCCTACGGTTCCCTGGTCGTCGGTCTCGCCGCCGGCGAAAAGGGCATGGTCGCCGACGAGGTGGTGTTCATCGGAAGCCCAGGAGTCGGTGCCGATGCCGTCTCCGACCTCCGGCTGCCTCCATCATCGACGGTGTGGACCGGTCTCGCACCCCTCGATCCGATCCGGCTCGCCCGGCCGAGGTGTCTCACCGAGCCGGGTGAGTGCCTGTCGACGGCGAACGTCGCGTTCGGTGTCGACCCGCACTCGTCGTCGTTCGGCGCCCGAACATTCGATGCGGGAGATGCTCCGCTCTGGAACGCCCACTCCGCCTATTACACACCCGGGACGACGGCGCTCGACAACATCGCACGAATCGTCGCCGGAGACGACAACGACGTGACCACTCGATAGTCACACTCTCGTCAGTGAACGCCGCAGCAGCCACGTAGCGGCGCCAAGCAGCACGATCGCGTATCCCATGAGCACGGCGAGGTCCGGAACGATGCTCCAGACGCCGTCGTGGAGTTGCACGATCTTCGAGAACGCCTCCAACGCCCACGCGTGCGGAGTGATGTGAGCGACGTGATACATCGTCGGAGCGAAGATCTCGAACACCTGCAGGGGGACCATGCAGCCGCCCAGCGCGGCAAGTCCGAGGCCCAGGAGCACGCCGATCCCCGACGCCTGGGCAACGTTGCGGAACAACGATCCCGTCACCATGGCCGCGCCGGCCCCGACCAGGCAGAATACGACGAGCAGCAGTCCGGTCGCGAGCGGATCACCCCAGTCGACACGAAACAGGATCCAGGTGCCGGCGATGATGAAGAGACCCTGGACCATTGCCACGCCGAAGCGTCCAAGTGCCTCTCCGACGAGAATGGTGCCCATTCGCGTAGGTGTCGCCAGCATCCTGCGACTCACCCCGTACGTTCTCGACTGGATCAGCGCTGCGGATCCTGTCAACGAGGTGAGGAAGATGAAGAGCACGAGTTGCGATTGCGCACCGAGATCGAACCGGCCTCCCTGCGTGAACGAGTACGGCTGTCCAACAGACTGTGTCTCCACATCGATTCGTTCGACGTTCGCCTGTTCCGCTTGGGCTGTCGCGACGGCATCGGAGTACGACGCAACACCTTGGGTACTCGCGAAGCCCGCCGCCCGCAGGACGGCGTTCTGTTGCGCGACCACCCGGTCGATGACCGTCCTCAGCTCGAACTGCTCTTGGAGGTCTCGTGCCGTGAACCCGATCTCCACGTGCTGCTGGACCTGTTCGTCGAAGTCCTCGGGGAGGTCGAGACCACCCTCCAGCTCACCTCGCTCCACGGCGAGAACCATCTTGTCGACGTCGGCATATGGAGTCACCTCGATGCTTCCGTCCGACTCCAACCCGGACACGAGCGACTGCGCAAGGGGACCGTCGCCGGCCACGATGCCCAGCCGCGGCCGGGACAAACCCCCGTATACGGCGCCGAGGACGAGCACCAGCAAGAGCGGGAGGACGAAGACGAAGAAGAACGAGCTGCGATCCCTGACCATCCTGCGGATGTTGGCTCCGGCGATCGCGAGTGCCTTCACTGGTCCACGACCTTTCGTACGACCACCACAGCGAGCGCCGACGAGGCGACACCGATGGCGACGAGTACGAGTGCCGAGGGAACGACCGCCGCGATCTTCCCTGACGCCAAGTCACCAAGACCCTGGATGAACCATGCGTGAGGCGTGAACTTGCTCAAGAACTGCACGACGCCCCCGCCCAACGATATGGGAAAGAACGATCCCCCGAAGATGGCGAGGGCAATCGCAACGATTGCCGTGTAGGTGTTTGCCTGCTCGTCCGTCCTTGCGAAACCCGAGACGACCGCCATGATCCCGACCGCGGCGAAAACCGCCGCCAACACCAGGATCGCGACTCCAACCGGGTTGCCCCAATGCGCGTGCAGAAGCAGCGTCGACGCGACCACCAGCACCGCCATGCTCGCGATGCCCAGGACGTATGAGGCGATGGCCTTTCCACCGAGGATCGACGCCTTGGATATGGGCGCCACCAGCAATCTCGCCAAGGTCCCGTCGCGACGTTCTTCGAGGAGGCCGATCACTCCTTCTTGAGCGACAAAGAACAGGAACATGATCGCCATGCCAACGGTCATCGTCGTCGTGTCGTCGAGGCGTCGCGTCTCGGCCGGAAGGTCTCCGACGGTGATCGGAGAAGGGTACGCGACAGCGTCTGAGACGGTCGAGGGATCGACGACTCCGCCGGACACGACGTAGGTACGCACCTCGAGATTGACGGCCGATACCTCGTCGGCGAAGCCCTCCGCAACCGCGGTCGCGATGGCCGCGCTGGTTGAATTGACCGGGCTTCCGATGACTTCGAGGGTGGTTCTCTGGCCGGCCTGAACGGCATTCGAGAATCCGGGAGGGATCACGAACGCCGCCGACAGCCCGTTGGTGGCATTCAAGGAAGGGTCGCCAGCAGCTTCGACCCTGTTTCGCGCGTCTGCCTCCGAGTCGACGGAGACGATCGTCACACCCGTCTGGCTGTCCGCCAGACCTCCGAGTACCTGGTCCACGAACATCGCCGCGATCTGTCCCCCGTCGTCGTTCACGACACCGAACGTTCCCGAGTAGCTCGAGTTGGAGATCGGGTTGAACACGAAGCTGAAGATCGCGGCAAGGCCGAGCGGGGCGATGATCCCAACGATGTACGCGGATCGGTCGCGAAGACGCCTTCGGAGGTCTTTGCCCGCGATCAGCATCGCGTTTCGCATCAGTCTCTGAGCGCCTTTCCCGTAAGGTGGAGGAACACGTCTTCGAGGTCCGGCTGGTCGATGTCGACGGTCGCAACCGCAACTCCCGCCTGGGTAGCCGCCTCCAGGATCTCGGTGATGACGCCTCCGGCATCTTCCACGACTACCTCGATGCCATCGGAGGTCCTCGCGACCTGCTGCACGGCGCCAAGGTCACCGATACGATCGACGGCGGCGTCCAGGTTCCCGGATGCGGTCACTCGGATGCGGTCATTGCTTCCAACGAGCGCGACGAGCTCCCTGCGGGTCCCTTCGGCAACCAGCCGGCCACCGTCGATGATCCCCACTCTGTCACACAGGCGCTCCGCCTCCTCCATGTAGTGCGTGGTGTAGATGACGGCCATCCCTCTCCTTCCAAGCTGCTCGACGTTCTCGAGGATGGCGTTGCGACTCTGGGGATCGACTCCGACGGTTGGTTCGTCGAGGATCAGGAGGGTGGGCTCGTGGAGCAGCCCGATCCCGATGTTGAGGCGCCGCTTCATGCCACCGGAGTAGCTCTCCACTCGATCGTCGGCACGATCTGAGAGGCCGATGATTTCGAGCACTTCATCGGTTCGGCCGGCGAGCGCGGTCGACGCAAGTCCGTAGAGCTTGCCGAAGAATCGGATGTTCTCTCGCGCGGTCAAGTCCGGGTAGATGGCGATGTCCTGTGGAACGAGCCCGATAGCCGCCTTCGCGGCGACGCTGCGCGTCGTCACCGGGTTTCCGGCAACGATCACGCTCCCCGCATCGGCCGTGAGGAGCCCGGCGATCATCGAGATCGTCGTTGTCTTGCCGGCGCCATTGGGGCCGAGAAGCCCGTACGTCTCGCCCTGGTCGACATGGAAGCTGACGCCGTCGACCGCAACCAGGTCACCGAACGACTTCTTCAAGCCTTCGCAGCGCAGCACGCCATCCATATGACTCCTTCCTGCTCAGCAGCGCCCCATCGCGCCTTCAACAGGAAGCTAGTCCATCGGCTCCGCCGTCGAATGACAGAAGAAATGATGGTGAACGACACTTGCACATCGAGCCTGCCGGGAGGATGCTGGCCGCATGATGTTCAGAGATCGGCGGGATGCCGGTGTCAAGCTCGCATCCGAGTTGCGATCCACACCACCAGCCGTGGTCGTGGGCCTCCCTCGTGGTGGAGTCATCGTTGCCGACGAGGTCGCCAAGGCCCTCGACATGCCACTCGACATCGCGCTCGTGCGGAAGCTCGGAGCGCCAGGCGAACCAGAGCTCGGTATCGGTGCGATCGCCGAGAACGGCGTCGAAGTGCTGAACATCGGGTTGATCGACATGCTCGGGATCAGCCCTGCAGCTCTCGATCGGGAACGCGAGCACCAGCGCCACGAGCTGGAACGCAGAAGCCGCCTCTACCGATCGGGGCGAAAGCCGCTGGAGGTCACGAATCGACGAGCAATCCTGATCGATGACGGCCTCGCGACGGGCGCGACCGCCACGGCGGCCGCACGATCGCTGCGGGCACGAGGAGCATCCGCCCTCATTCTCGCCGTTCCTGTGGGCGCGCCGACTGCAGTCAGAGATCTGAGCGAGGAAGTAGACGAGGTCGTGTGTCTGGAGCAACCAGTGTTGTTCAGGGCGGTGGGCCAATGGTACGAGGACTTCCGGCAGACGACGGATGCGGAAGTGCTCGAGTGCCTCACAAAATGAGCACCCCGACCGACCAAGCATCGGATTGCGCCTCCGGTCTCCGCGCCGCTGCCTTTCGGGGTGCCACACCCGTACCCCCTGCATACCAGGCTCTCGGCGCCGGGACTAGGGTCTTTCGGCCCTACAGACCCGCCACCGAGGCGTCATCGACGCCGGCTTCGATCGTTCGGAGGAGTTCGGCGACCTGAAGTGGCTTCGAGATGATCTCGTTGATCCCCGTCCGACTCATGACGTTGACCAGGCCATCGGTCTTCCTGGAGGCCATCCCGATGATCGGCACGTTCGCTCCGTAGCGACGAATGGTCGAGGCGACCTCTCGGGCGTCGATGTCCGGAAGCTGGACGTCGAGCAGAATCACGTCGAACCGGTGCTCCTCGACCGCCTTGATGGCGTCATATCCCGATTCGGCGATGTCGACCCGATG
>CAYLHS010000023.1:0-28417 GCA_964383535.1 uncultured Acidimicrobiia bacterium | reverse complement strand
GCCGTGCTGCACACCAAGGAGTTGATCACGATGACGAAGTGGGTCTACGCGTTCGCAGAGGTCGCCGACGCCGAGAAGTACACGGGCTCGTGGGACGGGGTCCGTGGGCTGCTCGGGGGCAAAGGCGCCAACCTCGCAGAGATGGCCCGGATCGGTGTTCCGGTGCCACCCGGGTTCACCATCACCACGGAGGCCTGCAACGCCTACTTGGCCGAAGGCGAGTCGTTCCCTGAGGGAATGTGGGACGAAGCGCTTGCCGCACTGCATGCGGTAGAAATCGAGACCGGCAAGACGTTTGGTGACGCCGACAATCCCCTGTTGGTGTCGTGCCGCTCGGGCGCCAAGTTTTCGATGCCGGGCATGATGGACACGGTTCTCAACATCGGCATGAACGATGAGGTCGTCGAAGGCGTTGCCATGCTCTCCGGAGACAAGCGGTTCGCCTACGACTCCTATCGGCGTCTCGTCCAGATGTTCGGCACCGTCGTGCTTGGCGTCTCCGACGAGCCCTTCGAGGAGGTGCTGGCGAAGTACAGGAAGCAGTTCGGAGTCGCCAACGACGCCGAACTTCCGCCGGCAGCTCTTGGTGATGTCGTCAAGGAGTTCAAAGCGATCGTCAAGGCAGAGGCAGGGATCGACTTCCCCCAGGATCCCTACGAGCAGCTCGAACTTGCCACGGAGGCAGTGTTCGGGTCATGGAACAGCCCGCGGGCGTTCGCGTACCGCAAGGCCGCACACATCGCAGACGACCTCGGGACCGCCGTCAACATCGTCACCATGGTGTTCGGCAACATGGGCAGTGACTCCGCAACGGGTGTCGCCATGTCCCGAAATGCCACCACCGGCGAGAAACAGATCGAGGGCGACTACCTGGTCAACGCGCAGGGCGAAGATGTGGTTGCCGGCATTCGGGTTACCGACCCGGTCCAGAAGCTCGGCGACGACATGCCGGAGATCTGGAACCAGTTCACCGACATCGCCACGAAGCTCGAACAGCACTACCGCAACATGCAGGACATGGAGTTCACCATCGAACGCGGCAAGCTGTGGCTCCTCCAGACACGTGACGGGAAGCGCACCGCGCAGGCTGCCGTCAAGATCGCCGTCGACCAGTGCAGCGAGGGTCTGATCAGCAGAGAGGAGGCCGTAGACCGCGTGTCACCCGAGCAGGTCGACTTCTTCCTCCATCCGCAGTTCGACACCGACTCACGCGCCGCTGCCGTCGACGGCGGCTCACTCGTTGCCAAGGGCCTCAACGTGTCGCCCGGTGCCGCCGTTGGTGTCGTCGCGTTCGACGCCGACCTGGCGCAGCAGTGGGCGACCGACGAGGGTAAGGACGTCATCATGGTTCGGCCTGAGACCAAGCCCGACGACGTCCACGGCATGCTCGCCGCCAAAGGGATCCTGACGAGCCGTGGCGGTCGCACCTCCCACGCGGCACTTGTTGCACGCCAGTTCGGCAAACCCGCCGTCGTCGGCGTGTCCGAGCTGGAGATCGACATGGCGGCACGGTCCATGACCGTCGCAGGAAAGACCGTCAGCGAGGGTGACTGGATGTCGATCGATGGAACCACCGGTGACGTGTTCGTCGGCCGCCTCGACACGAAGGTGCCCGATATCTCCGACCCGTCGCTGATGGAACTCCTCGGCTGGGCCGACGAGATCCGCCGGCTCCAGGTGTGGACGAACGCCGACTACCCGCGCGACGCCGAGCGGGCACGCTCCTACGGTGCCCAGGGCATCGGCCTGTGCCGGACCGAGCACATGTTCTTCGAGCCGGAGCGTCTGCCGCATGTTCAACAGATGATCATGGCCGAGACGCCCGAAGAGCGAGAAGGTCCGTTGGCCGTGCTATTGCCGTTCCAGCGGGAGGACTTCGCAGGTCTGTTCCGCGCAATGGACGGCCTGCCGGTCATCATCCGGCTGATCGACCCGCCGCTGCACGAGTTCCTGCCGAGTCACGAGGACCTCGCCGCCGATGTTGCCGAGCTGCGCGCCAAGGGCGGATCGGAAGCCGAGATCGCTGAGAAACAGCGGATGATGGATCGGTCCGAGGCGTTGCGGGAAGCGAATCCGATGCTCGGTTTGCGCGGTGTCCGTTTGGGTATCGAACTCCCCGAACTCACCAGGATGCAAGTGCGGGCGATCTTCGAGGCCGCGATCCAGGTCAAGAAGGAGGGCGTCGATCCGCATCCCGAGGTGATGATCCCGCTGACGAGCCACGTCAACGAGTTGAAGCGGCAGCGTGATGTACTCGAGGCCGAAGCCAAGAAGGTGATGGAAGAACAGGGGATGACAATCGACTACAAGTTCGGCACGATGATCGAGATCCCCAGGGCTGCGTTGACGGCCGATGAGATGGCCGAGTACGCCGAGTTCTTCTCGTTCGGTACCAACGACCTGACCCAGACAACGTTCGGGATCAGCCGGGACGACGCAGAGACGGGCTTCCTCATCGACTATCTCGGGCAGGGGATCCTGCCCGCAAACCCGTTCGCGAGCCTCGATGAGGCCGGTGTCGGCAAGCTCATGGGAATTGCCGTGGAAGGAGGCCGGTCGACCAGGCCTGACCTGGAAGTTGGGATCTGCGGAGAGCATGGTGGTGATCCGTCGTCGATCGATCTGTGTCATCGACTCGATCTGAACTACGTGAGCTGCTCTCCGTTCCGGGTGCCGGTAGCTCGACTTGCTGCCGCCCACGCTGCGATTCGCAACACATAGAACCCAACCGGCAGAAAGGCGCCCAAAGGCACCGCCACTACCGCCGGCCCTGGGTTGAGGGAATTGACGCGGGTTGGGGGTTTGAGGGGCCACTTGGACCCCTCAAACCCCGCGCTACTCGTGGTTGAGTTGAGGGAGAGCAGCGCATCCAGTCGTCAGTGGCCCCCGGCGCCGTTGCCGCCGCCGTCGTTGCCGCCACTTCCGTCGTTCCCGTTGCTGCCATTGTCGGAGCCACCCTGGCTGCCGGTGTCGTCACCGCCATGATGACCGTCGCTTGAGCCGGGGCTGGTCGTCGACGGCACCGTCGTGGTCGTCGTCGTGTCGGGGGTCTCCGTAGGCTGGTTCAGCATCTCGCGGGTGGTCTCTCGTACCTGCTCAGCGGTTTCGTTGACCTGATTCACCTGTCGTTGCTGCATCTGACGGGTCATGATGCGCAACATCTCGGTCAGATCGTCCCGGTACTGCTCGGAGGTCTGTGTGCGAGTCTGCACCTGCACTGCTGCCTGCTCGAGGGCATCCGCTGCCGGCCCATAGCCGTCACGCAATTGTCCGATCGCCGTTCCAGCGAGTTCGAGGCCCTGGAAGACCTGGTCACGGGTGACGAGTCGTTCCGCCTCTTGAAGTCGCTCCCGGGTTCCTCCGTCGAACAAGCCAACCCGCTCCATGAAGGTGTCGACCTTGTAAAGCGGATCGCCGGGTGCCGCCGAGTTGGCGATGGCACCGACTCCGCCGGTGACCGCTGCGAGCGCGACGGACGCCGCGAGGACCTTTGCGACGATTGCGGTAATGAAACTTCCGAACACGGTACGTCTCCTCCATCGATAGCGTCGGGAAGCCCGGCTGTGCACCGGGGCGAGACGGACAGCGTCTGCCGCCGCGGCGATCTGTGCCGTCGCCGTGGTCCCCTCGACAGACTCGACAGTCCGGAGCCTTGCGAGGTAGTCGCCGACAGGGCTCGGGGGAGCCGTCCCCTCGAGGATCGCCTCGACGTCTTCGCCGCTGAGTCTGTGGAATCTCTCCATCTCACCATCGTTACCGTGGAACGTGCTCACAGGGGTACGGTCATTCTCTTGCGGAGCGCCTCGAGGCCCCGGCGCTGGAGTGCCTTCACCGCCCCGGGACGTTTGCGGAGGATCACTGCGATCTCTTGAACGGTCAGGCCGCCGATGATGCGCAGGGTCAGCACGTCGCGTTGGGCAGGAGACAGCGCCTGAATCAAGGCATAGGTCTCGTCGGTCGAGAGTTTGATGCCGATCTCGTCTTCGACGGAGGGTGCCGGATCGGCAATCGATTCCAGGCGATCGTCGGTTGGGTACTCGCGCCGTCGGGACCACCGGCGCCGTTCATCGATCACTCTGTGATGGGCGATCATGAACACCCACGATCGAAACGCGGCCTCGTCTCCGTCGAAGGTTGAGATGTTCCGGGCCAGTTGGAGGAACACGTCCCCCAGCCGATCTTCCGGCTCGGCGGCCCCTTGTGCACGAAGGTATCCGAGCACCTGTCCGGCCAGGTCGTGATAGAGCTCACTCCACGCCCAGTCGGCGCCTGTCCTGGCGGCGTCGAGTACGGCGTCGAACCCAGGTCCGATCATGTGATCACGCGACCCACACTCGTGTTACCGCACACGTTCCTCGAAAGGGTACGGGCTCAGAAGCCGACATGGACCCCCAGCGCGGTGAGCAGCACGACAATCATGCCGACTCCCATCTGCGTCCAGCCGACCATCCTGGCGGGAACCGGAGGTCGACGAAGGGAGATGATCGATGTCACCGCGAGCAGTCCCATTGCGACGACCGACAACCACGGAGAGGCATCGGCAAGCGCCAGTCCGATCGTTGCGAGGATGGCTGCCATCTGTACCCACAGGATCGGTCCGTGAGGGACAGCCTTGGACTTGAATCGGCGGACCATCCCGCGCGCAAGGACGATGGCCGCCACGTCACGCGTTGCCAACACGCCCCACAGCCCGAACGACGGCACCCAGCCCCAACCTGCACCCATCGTGATCGCGGCAACGGTCGAACCCATGGCGACCGCCCCTGACAGCTGCGGAACCAGTCCGCGGTTCTGGCTGTGTGCGTCGGCTCGTAGCGAGACCAGGGCGAGCGGCATCGCGACGATCAGAGGCCACCAGAACGGTCCCTCGCGGGTGACGACGGCACCTGCGGCTCCCGCAATCGCGATGAGCCCGTAGAGGCCCGCGGCCGCGAGAGCCGTGCTCGACCGTTTGAGCCACCGCCGGCGCACGAGGTCGGTGGTGACGAGCTTGATTGGGCGCCTCGCGAGGAACACGGCGGTTGCTGCCACTCCGAGCTCCCACCCCGTGGCCGTAGGCGCAACAAGCAGCCCGAGCAGGATCGGCTCGAACGTGAATCCCCATCCACCGTGCTCGGTCGGAAACGCCACCGACCTGAACGTCATTGGGCTGCTTCCACGAGGGGCCGTACGAAACACCCGTCGTAGTGATCGTTGACCATGCCGATCGCCTGCATGAACGCGTAGATGATCGTCGGCCCGACGAACCTGAACCCTCTCGACTTGAGGTCCTTGCTCAGTGCCATGGACTCGGCGGTTTGCGCCGGCGGGTCGCCGATAGGGGCGGGCAGGCTCGGCGGCGTGTAACGATCGAAGTAGGTAGCCAGTGATCCGAACTCGTCGATCAGGTCGCGGGCACCGCGTGCATTGGAGATCGTTGCCTCTATCTTGCCGCGATGACGCACGATCCCGGCGTTGTTGAGGAGACGGTCCACATCCCGGCTTCCATAGGCGGCAACGGTGTCGATGTCGAAGCCGTCGAACGCATCGCGGAATGCCTCGCGTTTGCGCAAGATCGTGATCCATGCCAGTCCCGCCTGGAACGAGTCGAGCGAGAGCTTCTGGAAGAGCAACCGATCGTTGCGGACCGGAAACCCCCACTCAGTGTCGTGATAGGAGACGTACTGGGGGTCGCTGCCAGGCCACCAGCATCGCGTGAAGCCGTCTGGCCCGGTCAGAAGATGCGTAGTCATCGCGCTGAGATCATACGCAGCGTGGAAGATCGCGAATTCGTCCTGTCAAGTTTTGGTGTGCCATCGCCGATATTCCTGGCGTGATGGACAGGATCCTGGTGATCGAGGATGAACGTTCCAACTCGCTGCTTGCGGAGGTGAGTCTTCGAAGGTTGGGGTGCCAGATCATTGTCAAAGCAAACGGACTCAGCGGACTCGATCGGGCGAGGAAGGGCGACATCGATCTCGTCCTCCTCGATATCGCTCTGCCTGGGGTGGGAGGCTGGGAGATCCTCCACGCCCTGAGGAGCGAACCGGTGACCTCGAGGCTGCCAGTCCTGGTGGTCACGGCACATGCGGGCGACGATTCGATGGAGCGTGCGTACAGGTCTGGCGCAGACGCGTATCTCGAGAAGCCCTATCTTCCCGAGAACCTCAGACGCAAGGTCGAGATGCTCCTCGGTAGGTTGCCTGCCTCCGAACGTCCCTCCTAGCGCACATCGGACGTTCGGGCGGTCACAGGTTCCGGTTCAGGAACAACTTCAGATCGGCTTGCAGCCGTTCGCGTGACGGTCGGTGAACGTGCATCATGTGGCCTGCCTCGTACCGTCGCTCGGTGATCCGGTCGGTGTCGGGCAGGCCAACGTGATGAATCGTGTCGTCGGTGGCGTACCAGGGATGGCCATGTCGAAGGAGCCGGACGCCACGAAGACGCGCATGTGAGGGTTGCGGGCAATCGTCGAACACAGGGTCGGCGACCCCGTCGCGCGTGTATGAAACGGCGAAGAACGACGCCTTCTTCTCTGCTTCCTCCTCGGTGAGGAAGGAAGCGTCCGGCCCGTCGCCGTGTAGTCGAGCCTCCCTCTGCCTATCGTGGCGCGACGGGCACTTCCGGAGAGGTGCTCCACGAAGTGAACGGGGGAGGGGTTTGTGCTTCCTTTGGTGATTGCTCGGTAGCCATCGGGTCAGGCCATCGATCTGAACTCTCAACGTTTCCGAAACTCATGCCGAAATACGAGACAAACACACGTCATCCACATACGATCCAGGCTGATGAAACGTAGATATGCCGCCCTCGCAGGTGTCGCTGCGGCCGCCGCAGCAGTCGGATTCGGAGAACTCGTCGGGGGAATCGTCCCCGGAGGCTCCTCGCTGGTGCTGTCCGTCGGTTCCCGTGTGATCGATGCCGCGCCGCCCTTCGTGAAAGACTTCGCCGTGTCGACGCTCGGAACGGCCGACAAGCCTGCGCTGATCATCGGCGTGATCGTGTTCACGCTGCTCCTCGGCTCGCTCTTCGGTGTTCTGGCAGCACGCAGACGGTGGTTTGGGGTTGTCGGATTCGCCCTTCTCGGATTGGTCGGCGGTCTTGCGATCGCAGTGACCGAGCCGGTGTGGGCTGCGATTCTGGTGGCCGGCGTCGCGTTCGTCGCGGCTGCCGGGACCTTGCTTTTGTTGCTGCGAACCGGTGCCGGCATCGTAGACGGAGGACGACGGGCGTTTCTGCGGCAGGCCGGTTCCCTGGTCGCGTTGGGTGGACTCGCGGCGATCGCAGGTCGTGCCATCGTGCAGGCCGCGGCGACGACCGGCGCGAGGAACGATGTGGTGCTGCAACCTCCTGTCACCCAACCGGAGGCCATGACGGCATCGCTCGACGTTGCGGGGATCTCGCCGCAATACGTCCCCAACTCGGAGTTCTACCGGATCGACACGGCGCTCTCCGCACCGAAGGTCAATGTCGACACGTGGAAGCTCTCGATCACCGGAATGATCGACCATCCTGTCGAGTTCACGTTCGATGAGCTGCTCGCCATGCCGATGGTGGAACGCGACGTCACACTCTCGTGCGTGTCGAACGAGGTTGGTGGGAGCTTGGTCGGCAATGCGAGGTGGCAAGGGGTGGTGCTCTCCGATCTGCTCAACCAAGCGGGCGTACAGGATGGTGCGACGCAGATCGTGGGCCGCTCCGTCGATGACTTCACGGTCGGCTTTCCCACCAAGCTCGCGTTTGACGGGCGCACCGCCCTCCTCGCGGTAGGGATGAACGGGGAGCCGCTTCCGATCGATCATGGATTCCCGGCTCGGCTGGTTGTTGCCGGTCTCTATGGGTACGTGTCGGCGACCAAATGGCTGAGCGAGATCGAACTGACCACACTCGAGGCATTCGACGCGTACTGGGTCCCGCGCGGTTGGGCGAAGCAGGCACCGATCAAAACAGAGTCCCGGATCGACGTTCCGTCACCTGGGCGAAGGGTCACGGCGGGAGCCGTGCCGATCGCCGGTGTCGCGTGGGCGCCAACTCGCGGAATCTCGAAGGTGGAGGTTCAGGTCGACGACGGCCCATGGCAGACCGCTCGGCTCGGTTCAGAGGACGGCACCGAGGCGTGGCGACAGTGGGTGATCGACTGGGACGCAACCGTGGGCACACACACGATCACGGTGCGGGCAACAGACGGTGACGGCGCGCTTCAGCTCGAAGAGCGCGTCCCGCCTCGACCCGACGGAGCTTCCGGGTGGCACTCGATCAAGGTCACCGTCGAGGCGTGATCAGTACTGCTCCGGCGTCAACGCATCGAGGAGTTCCACACCACCTGTCACCGCAGCGATGAGCGCCGTGTCCTGCGGCAGGAGCTGCTCGGCGTAGAAGCGGGCCGTGACGATCTTGGCCTCCAGGAACTCCTTGTCGTCGGCCCCCTCGTCGAGGAGGGAGGAAGCCGCCAGCGCCTCCTTCGCGAGGTAGAAGGCACCCAGCGTCGATCCGAACATCCGCAGGTACGGGGTCGCCCCGGCGAGGGCTTGATTCGGATCCTGCATGCCGTTGGCGGCCAGCCAACCGGTCGCCTGCTCGAACGCTGCCACCCCTTTGGCGAGGTTGGTGCGAATCCCCTCGAAGCGCGCTCCGGCTCGTTCGAGGTCGGCGTCGATCGACTTCATGTCGGCGATCAGCCCCATGATCGGAGCGCCGCCACCCGAAGGGAGCTTGCGTCCGATGAGGTCGATCGCCTGGATGCCGTTCGTGCCTTCGTAGATCGTTCCGATCCTCGCGTCCCGGTAGTACTGCGGGATACCGCTGTCCTCGATGAACCCCATCCCGCCGTACACCTGTGAGGCGAGGCCGGTGATCTCGACGCCCATGTCCGTGAGCCAGGCCTTCGTGATCGGGGTGAGGAGCTCTCCGAGCAGCTGCTGAGCCTGACGTACCGATTCGTCAGGGTGGCTCAGTCCTAGATCGAACGCGTATGCGTTGGCGAGTTCGATCGCACGCATGGCATCCAGCTTCGCCTTCATCGTCATGAGCATCCTGCGCACGTCGGGGTGCTCGATGATCGGCACCGATTCGGTCCTCGGGGCTCCGACCGGCCGACCCTGGAGTCGCTCCTGCGCATACTGCACGGCGTTCTGATAGGCGACTTCACCGATGGCCGTTCCGCTGATCCCGACCTCGATGCGGGCGGCGTTCATCATCGTGAACATGTACTGCATGCCGTGTTGTTCTTTGCCGATGAGGTAGCCGACGGCGCCATCTCCGTCGTCCCCATAGGCCAGCACACAGGTCGCGGACGCCCGGATACCCATCTTGTGCTCGATCGATACCACCTTGACGTCATTGCGTGCACCCAGCGATCCGTCGGGATTGACGAGGAACTTCGGCACGATGAACAGGCTGATCCCCCTGGTTCCGGGAGGCGAATCGGGTGTTCTGGCAAGTACCAGGTGGACGATGTTCTCCGTGATCTCCTGGTCCCCCCAGGTGATGAACACCTTCGTGCCCGTGATTCGGTAACTGCCATCCTCCTGCGGGACAGCCTTTGTCGTCAATGCGCCCACGTCAGAGCCGGCCTGTGCCTCTGTCAGGTTCATGGTGCCCGCCCACTCGCCCGACACGAGCTTCGGCACGTAGGTGGCGATCTGCTCCTCGGAGCCGTGCTCGAAGATGGCGTGCGCGGCGCCCTGGGTGAGCCCGACGAGGGTCGACAGGCTCGGGTTGACGGAGTCGAGGATCTCGGTGATGGCCGCCACCACGACCTGTGGCATCTGGCCACCGCCGTGCACCTGATCGGCAGGGACGCCGACCCAGCCGTTCTCGGCGGCCATGCGGTAGGCCTCCTGGAAGCCTTCGGGGGCGACGATGGCGCCATCGACGAGCTTCGAACCGATCTCGTCGCCGGTCTTGTTGAGCGGGAACCACTGCTCGGTGAAGAACTTGCCTGCCTCGCCGAGGATTGCATCGATCAGGTCGGCATCGAGCTCCGCATACCGGTCGAACGAGGTGAGAAGGTCGAGGTCGAGAAGGTGGTTGAGTGCGAATCTGAATTCGTCGAGAGGGGGGGCGTACTGCGTCATCAGGTCCCTTTCACGGATCCGTCCGGATGGTTAACCATTGTTTGCATTATCGCGCCGACTGCTTGCAACTGCAAGCTGCCCACGTGCGTATCGCACCGATATTCGGCGGGTTTCGGGTGCTCCGATCGGTAGGCTTCACCTCCCGATGATTCGTCGCTACCTATCTCTGCTCGTCGACTACCTGCGCCCTCAGCGCGGTCGAGTCATCGCGCTCACGATCCTCTTGGTCGCGGGCATTGGCTTCCAGCTGATCAATCCGCAGATCGTACGTCGATTCATCGACGGGGCAACCTCCGGAGCGGCCCATTCACAGCTGGTGGTGCTTGCGGTGATCTTCATGGTCCTCGCCGTTGTGCAGCAGCTGTTCTCCGTCGTTGCCACCTACCTCGCGGAAACGGTCGGCTGGACGGCAACCAACGAGCTGCGTGGCGATCTCGCCCTCCACCTTCTGCACCTCGACATGGGGTTCCACAAGACTCGGACACCAGGCGAGCTCATCGAACGCATCGATGGTGACATCACCGCCCTGTCGAACTTCTTTTCCCAGTTCGTCATCCATGTGGTGGCCAATCTGGTGTTGCTCGTCGGAATCCTCGTTCTCCTGCTCGTCGAGAACTTCTGGATCGGATCCGGCATTTCGTTGTTCGCGATTGCTGCCCTCGTGGGGATGATGGGTATCCAGTCGATCGCCATGCCGTGGTGGAAGCGTGTTCGCCAGAAGAGCGCAGAGTTCTACGGGTTCCTGGGCGAGCAGCTCGGTGGAACCGAGGACGTGCGCGCCAACGGTGGCGTTCCGTTCGTCGTGTCCAAGTTCACCGATCATGTCCGGGAGTGGTTGCCCGCATCGGTGCGGGGCTTCATGGGGTGGGCGCACCTGTGGTCCACCAACATCGTGTTGTTCTCGGCGCTGACATCACTCGTGTACTGGCTCGGGTCGAGGTTCTTCGGCGACGGGGTTCTGACGATTGGGTCCGTCTACCTGGTGTTCTCGTACAGCGAGTTGATGCGCCAACCGATGGATCGTATCCGAACCCAGATGCAGGACCTCCAGAAGGCGGCTGCCGCATTGACCAGAGTGGAGTCTCTCCTCGCACTCGGCTCCAGGCTCTCGTCGGACGGGACACATCACCTGCCTGCCGGCGCCCTCTCGGTCGCGTTCGATGGTGTGTCGTTCGCGTACCAGGACGGCGACGACGACAAGGGCGAGATCGTTCTCGATGGGCTGCACCTGCACCTCGCAGCGGGCAGGGTGCTCGGGGTGCTCGGCCGCACGGGAAGCGGCAAGACGACGCTCGCAAGACTCCTCACGCGTCTCTACGACCCGATCGGGGGCGCAGTGCTCGTCGGCGACGTTCGTCTCGACCAGACCGACTCGAAGCACCTGCGACACCGCGTGGGGATGGTCACCCAGGACGTGCAGCTGTTCCGGGCAAGCGTACGCGACAACCTCACGTTCTTCGATGCGCGCATCGATGACCGCCAGATTCATGCCGTCTTGGAGGAACTCGGACTGACCGACTGGGTCGAAGGTCTGCCTCACGGTCTCGACACCATGTTGGAGGCAGGAGGCGGAGGCCTCTCGGCCGGCGAGGCGCAACTTCTCGCGTTCACGCGCATCTTCCTTCGCGACCCTGGCCTCGTGATCCTGGACGAGGCCTCCTCCCGACTCGACCCCGCAACCGAACAGCTCATCGAACATGCCGTGGATCGTCTGATGTCCGATCGGACGGGAATCGTGATCGCCCACCGGCTGGCGACAGTCACGCGTGCCGACGACATCCTGATCCTCGATGGGGGCGAGATCGTCGAGTACGGTCCGCGGCAGGCACTCGCGGACGATCCGGAATCGCGGTTTGCGTACTTCTTGCGTGTCGGGATGGAAGAGGTGCTGTCGTGAAGCGCGATCGCATGACACTGCACCTCATGTGGGGGCTCATCAAGTACCAACCGGGCCGGTACGTCCTCGACGTGCTTGCGTGGGCGAGCGTGTGGGTGATGCCCGTCATCCCCGGCCTGATCACGAAAGCGTTCTTCGATCGGCTCACAAGTAGTGCGAGCGCAGGGTTCACGGTCGGGACACTGATCGCGTTCTTGGGCGCCTATGCGGTCGCTCGCGTCGCGATCGTCCAGTTCGGCATGTACAACGATGAGAACTTCCGGTTCAGAGGATCGGTCTTGCTCCGTCGCAACATGCTGGACCGCATCCTCGAGCTGCCGGGTGCGAGGGCCGTACCCGATTCCCCCGGTGAGGCGATCAGCCGATTCCGAGACGACGTCGATCACGTGGCCGAGACGATCTCCTGGACGACCGACATGGTCGGGACCATCACATTCGCAATTGTCGCAATCGGGATCCTGTCGTCGATCAGCGCTCGTATCACAGTCATCGTGTTCATCCCGTTGGTGTTGGTCGTGGTGCTGGCCGAGCGCGCCGGGACGCGTATCCGCGCCTACCGAACGGCCGCGCGCGAGGCAACAGGTCGTGTGACCGAGGCGATCGGCGAGATGTTCGGATCGGTGCAGGCCATCAAGGTTGCCGGGGCAGAAGACGGCATGGTGGGGCACCTACGCGGCTTGAACGACGAGCGCCGAGTCGTCGCGGTCAGAGACAGGGTGTTCACCGCGATCCTGGAGTCGATCTTCTGGAACACGGTCAACATCGGCACCGGGATCATCCTCATCCTTGCCGCGGGGGCGATGGGACCCGGTGGGGAGTTCAGCGTCGGTGACTTCGCGCTCTTCGTGTACTTCCTGACCTTTGCGACCGACATGGTCCACTTTGTCGGGTTGTTCATTGCGAGGCTGCGCCAGTCGTCTGTCGCCTTCGACCGGATGTACGAGCTGATGCAGGGCACGTCTGCCGATCGGCTCGTCGAACCCAAGTCGATTCACCTGACCGGCCCGGTGCCGCCGCTTCCCGCCCCACCTGGACGTGAGCCACTCGACCGCCTCGAGATCAAGGGCCTCACCTACCACTACCCAGGATCCGACAAGGGGATCGACGCCATCGATCTCGTCCTGGATCGTGGATCGTTCACCGTGATCACCGGCAGGATCGGTGCCGGCAAGACGGCACTGTTGCGGACTCTTCTGGGTCTGTACGAAGCCTCCGCCGGGGAGATCCGCTGGAACGGCACGATTGTCGATGATCCAGCGACGTTCTTCGTGCCTCCGCAAAGCGCCTATACCCCCCAGATCCCGCTGTTGTTCTCGATGACGCTTCGCGACAACCTGGCACTCGGCGCCAACGTGGACGACGGCACCATCATGAGCGCTGTCCACTCCGCCGTGCTCGAACCCGACGTCTCGACGATGCCGAAAGGACTCGACACCGAGGTCGGGCCCCTTGGAGTCCGTTTGTCGGGAGGGCAGGTGCAGCGGACCGCCGCCGCTCGGATGTTTCTTCGGGAGCCAGAGTTGTACGTGTTTGACGACTTGTCGAGTGCACTCGACGTGGAAACCGAACGGACGTTGTGGGAGCAGATGTTCAGGGAACGCGCATCCGCAACGAGCCTCGTCGTTTCCCACCGTCGGGCCGCGCTGCGGCGAGCCGACCAGATCATCGTGCTCGAAGACGGGCGGGTTGCGGCCAGCGGAACGCTCGAGGAGCTGTTGGAGACGAGCGAAGAACTCAGGCGTCTCTGGTCCGACGAGCCGGGATAGAGATCCCTTGGGGTGCGGGCTAGCTGTCCTTCTTCTAGAGGTTGTTGACAGAGCCTTCCGGCTTCGGTGTGGGGTGCATAGCTCCATACCGAGAGGGAGGCTCTCGGTCTCACCGTAATGCGCGTTTGACGCCGGCTGGTCGCAGGATCCTGGTGGATCGGATCGATGACCTACCGTGCGGTCGCCTTCGATCTTCTGACCGCCCTCCTCGCGACTCGTGGAGCGTGTGAGAGGAGATCGCACCCGGTGGCGGGCTCGCCTGGACGAATCGGTATTTGACGTTACGGCGCGGGCCGGTATGTGCCCTATACGCAGCTGGTGGAACGGGCAGTCGACACGGGGCTCGGAACCGCGTCAGCCCTCATCGAGCGGTGGGACGAGCTGCATGGCCTGAGACAAACGGTGTGGTATTGGCCGTCACCTCGAGAGTGCCGGTCGCCGTGGTGACCAACTACAAGCCGGACCGTCGCCCATACGAGGAGGCCCTGGCCACGCTGGACCTGCCGGCCGGTGAGGTGCTGTTCGTGGCAGGGTCTAGGTCGGACATGGTGCATCGCGGGTGAGGATGGACGTGCTGTAGCACAACCGGAGGGGCTCGAGGTCGGCCAGGTCGCGCCTGAGTACGAGTACCAGTCGCTCCATCCGCTGTTCGGGCTCTTGTGAAAGGCCGCCGGTAGTCTCTCCACCGTGATCGTCAGATCCGAGCGCGTGCGAACCATCCGCAGAACCTTGTGGATCGTGCTCGGACTGAATCTCGTGGTTGCCGGGGCGAAGCTCGGGTATGGGTTGTCCACGGGGTCGGTGGCAATGACGGCGGATGGGTTTCACTCGGTGCTCGATGGCTCCTCGAACGTTGTCGGGCTTCTCGCCATGGCGCTGGCGGCTCGGCCGCCTGACGAGCGCCATCCCTATGGGCACGCGAAGTACGAGACGTATGCATCGGCGGCCATCGGGGGGATGCTCGTCCTGGCCGCATGGGAGGTTGGCAAGCGCGCGATCGATGAGTTGCTGGGCGGAGCCAGGTCTCCGGAGGTGACGGCCGTGTCGTTCATCGTCATGCTCGTGACGCTTGGCGTGAACATCGGTGTCACCCTGTACGAGCGGCGTGTCGGCAGGCGAGTCGGGAGCGACCTGCTCCTCGCCGACGCGAGTCACACGGCGTCGGACATCTTCGTGAGTCTCGGCGTGATCGGTAGCCTCATCGCTGTCAAGCTGGGCGTTCCCACCGCTGATTCGATCATCGCGCTCATCATTGCCATAGTGATCGTCCGCACCGCAATCGCGGTCCTCGCACGAGCCGAGGCCGCGCTTTCGGATAGGGCACGACTCGATGTCTCGGAGGTATGCGCGGTCGTTCGCGAAGTCGATGGGGTTGAGGGATGTCACTCCGTGCGGACGAGAGGTACTACATCGGAGGTGTTCGTGGATCTCCACGCCGAGGTCGATCCGGGAACCACCGTCGAGGACGGACACCGGATCAGCGCGGCAGTGGTTGACAGTATCGTGCGTGCGTTTCCCCAGGTCGTCGATGTGCTGGTCCATCTGTGTCCAGCAAATCAAGACTCGCTGGACACAGGTGAGTTCTGAGTTCTGGGTAGGAGACCGCTCTGTCGCCCTGTTGCGTGTTCGGTCGCGTTCGTACTCACACCTCATGGCCCATGACTCATGACAGCAAGCGCAGCGAGCGTGTCTATGCTTCCGCAGTTGACGAAAGGGCGAAATGTCATCGATACCTCTGGCCGCGCTGGTTCCGATCTTGGTGGTCGCGGCGGTGTTCGTCATCTACTGCTGGATCGACATCGCGAGGACGCGTGTGAAATACCTGCCGAAGTGGGCGTGGGCGATCATCTGCATCATCTCCGTGCCGCTCGGCGGCATCGTCTATCTGCTCGTTGGACGTGAGGAGAGCGGATCGTGATCGTTGCCACACACCAGCTCGTCAAAACCTACGGCACCACGACGGCGCTCGGAGGCGTGGACCTCCACGTGGAGCGTGGGTCCGTCTACGGAATGGTCGGGCGCAATGGTGCCGGCAAGACCACCCTGCTCGGCATCCTTTCAGGACTGAGGGCGCCGACCAGCGGATCCATGGAGATAGGCGTACCGAAGAACGAACGAGCCACCCTCCCCGACACGCCGCAATTCGACAAGTGGCTGACCGCCCGGGAAGTCGTCGACCTCGCCCGGACCATGGTCGATCCCACCGTTGACACGTCCAGAGTGGATGAGGTCCTGGAGCAGGCTGGACTCAAAGAGGCGGCACACCAGAAGGTTGGCGGATACTCGAGAGGCATGCTCCAGCGCCTCGGCATTGCCGCAACAGTCGTGGCTCGACCGAAGCTGCTGCTGCTCGATGAGCCGTCATCGGCTCTGGATCCCGCCGGACGGCGGGAAGTCCTCGATCTGGTGGCGAGGATGCGGGGTGAGGCAACCGTTGTGTTCTCGAGTCACGCTCTCTCCGACGTCCAGGAGGTGTGCGACACGGTCGGCATCCTCGACCATGGTTCCCTGCGATTCGAGGGAACCCTCGACGAGCTGCTGAGCGATCACGCCGTGCCCATCTACAAGGTGCGGCTCCGTCCTCCGTTCGATGGGGCGGTTGCCGCTCTCGGTGCCCAGCCGTGGGTTCAGAAGGTCGTGGACGCCGGCAACGGGGCCCTCGAGGTGTCAGTTACGACATTGGAGAGTGCTGAACGACATCTGCCGGCGGTCCTGGCAGGGGTGGATGCCAGGGTCATATCGATCGCACCCGAGGCTGCGACCCTCGAGCAGGTGTTCCTGGAGGTGACGAAGTGAACGTCTGGAAACTGGAATGGCTCCGGTTGTTGCGGACGAAGCGATGGATCGCGTTGTTCGGGGTCTATCTGTTCTTCGGCTTCCTCGGACCGATCACTGCCCGCTACCTGAACGAGATCCTTGCCAGGGCGGCGGCACAGCAACAGGGCTTCGTCTTCGATGCGCCACCTCCTACACCGCACGACGGGATCGCCCAGTACGTGAGCAACGCCGGCCAGCTGGGAATCTTGGTCGTCGTGGTCGTGGCTGCCGGCGCGTTCTTCATGAGCCCGGAGATCGCAACGTTCCTCAGGACGCGCACCGAGAGCACGCTCAGACTCTTGGTCCCGAAGTACCTGGTGGCTGTCGGGGCTGCAACGGCTGCGTTCCTGGCCGGGACAGCCGCCGCGTGGTACGAGACAGTCGTGCTGATCGGCGGTCTCCCCACAGTGAACATGATCGTGGGGATAGGGTACGGGATCCTCTCACTGCTGTTCGTCGTCGCCCTCGTCGCCGCCGTTTCGGCTCGCGCCAAGTCGACTCTTGCCACGGTCCTGATCTCGATCGTTGGGCTGCTGCTGCTGCCCCTGCTCGGGTTGATCAAGGGAGTGAGCCCATGGCTGCCCAGTTCGCTCATCACTGCACTGGCGTCCCTCGCAGGCGACGCGAAGGCCGGAGGTTTCGTGAATGCGGCCATCGTGACTGCCGTCGCGACGGGAGTGTTCCTGGTCCTCGCCGTACGGGGTCACGCGACACGCGAGGTGTAGCGGGCTGTCCGGATCGCCGATCCGAATGGCCTGTTTCCTCCCCGGGCCGGCAGGCGGAGTGTTGGGGGAGGTGGTGTCTGATGCCTGACGCCGGACGAGGTCGTTCCCACCAAAGGTAGGCAGACTTGGGCGCAGCCCGGTCAGCGGTTTCCTACCTCGTGCGGGAGTGGGAACCAGCGAAGCGCCTCGGCCGACAGGGGGAGTTCGACGAGATCGGCGCCGGGCATCGGCGCTGCGAAGATGGCTCGTGCTTCGTCGAGGTAGGTGGACAACGGCTTGGGCGCTTCCGGCCGATCGATGGTCGGGTAGGTCATAGTCGCATCCTCGTACGAGATGTCCGACAGCGACATGAGGTCGGGCGGCGTCTCCCTGTGGCGCCACACCCCGGTGCGGATGTCGAAGGTGTAGCGAGGCAGGAGACGCCATCCGTGGGTGGCGATGAGGTGCACCGCCTGCACGATGTAGTTGAACTCCTCGTCCGAGATGAAATAGTTGAAGTTCACCCGTGCCCAGCCGGGCTTGATGATCTCGAAGCCCTTCTCGACCTCGACGTCCACGGCACGGCTGGTGTCCTCATCGATGCCGAGGAGCCGGTGACCGTACGGCCCCGCACATGCACATCCTCCGCGCGCCTGGATGCCGAAGAGATCGTTGAGGAGCGCGACCACGAACCCGTGGTGCAGGAGCCGGTGATCCGGCGCCTGTACGTTGAACGACACGATCGACAATCGCTCGGCGTCGGGATTGCCGAGGATCCGGATGTTCGGATCACGTCGCCACGACTCGATCGCCCGACTGATGAACGCGGACTCCCTTCGGTGGATCTCGTCCGCACCGATCGCTTCCTTCAGCTGGAACACCAGCCCGGCCCGGATGGACTCGATGATGGCTGGTGTTCCACCTTCCTCCCTGTGCTCCTGATCTGTCAGGTAGTGGTGGTCGAACGAGCTGACGTAGCTGACCGTTCCGCCTCCGGGCACGGACGGAATCCTGTTGTGCAGAAGCTCCCGGCGTACGGCGAGCACGCCCGGCGTCTGGGGCCCTCCGATGAACTTGTGCGGTGAGACGAACACGGCGTCGAGGTAGCCCTCGCCGCCGGCCTTGGATCCGAGATCGACCCTCGTGTAGGGAGCCGCGGCGGCATAGTCCCAGAATGACAGTGCTCCGTACCGGTGGAGAAGTGCCGAGATCCTGTGGACGTCGCTGACGATTCCTGTGACGTTCGATGCCGCGGAGAACGAGCCGATTGTGAATCGGTCGCCGCGACGCCGGAGCTCCGACTCGAGATGGTTGGTGTCGATGTGCCCGTCGTCATCTTCGGGGATCACCACGACCTCAACGATGGACTCGAGCCATGGCAGCTCGTTGGAGTGATGCTCGTAGGGGCCTACGAGCACGACGGGTCGCTCGGGAATCGATGCGGACAGGTGGTAGCGGTCGTCGAGTTCGGAGGGGATGCGCAGGCCGAGGATCGCGATGAGTTTGTCGATCGCTCCGGTTGACCCTGTCCCGCTGAAGATGACGGCGTGTTCCTGTTCGGTGCCGCCGAGGGATCGCTTGATGAGCGCTCGCGCCTCCTCGCGCAAATGCGAGGTCTGCGCGCCGGTGTACGACGTCTCCGAGTGGGTGTTTGCGTAGAGGGGAAGGACGACCCGTTGCACGTACTCCTCGATGAATCGGAGTGGTTTGCCCGAGGCGGTGTAGTCGGCGTATGTGAGGCGCCGTGGCCCGAACGGGCCGTCGACCACGGTGTCCGCGCCGACGACGGATGATCGGATGGTTTCGATGAGCCGGTTCAAGACGGCAATGGTAGGCGGCCTTCTCATCGGTTTCTCATGCTGCTTTCACTCCCTTCCTATGCCGTGTTTGTACAATCAGATGCTCTATGGGTTCCCGAATTCTCATCGCTGAGGACGACCGCGGGGTGCGTCAGTCACTGGAGCGTGCTCTGAGATTCGAGGGGTACGACGTTGCGGTTGCCAACGACGGCTCGGAGGCGCTGGAAGCTCTGGCCGCGAGGGAACCGGATCTGGTGCTCCTCGATGTCATGATGCCGCACATCGATGGTCTGACGGTATGCCGCCGGCTGCGCGCGTCTGGAAACTCGCTGCCTGTGCTCATGCTCACTGCGCGCCACGAGGTTCGTGACCGCGTCGCCGGCCTGGACGCGGGCGCCGACGACTACCTGGTCAAGCCGTTCGCCCTCGAAGAGCTCCTGGCCCGAATTCGCGCACTCTTGCGACGGAACGTCCCCGACGACGATGCATCGACCTTGACGGTGGGCGATCTGACGCTCGATCCCCGGACTCGCAAGGTGACCAGAGGAGACAGGGAACTGGACCTCACGAAGACTGAGTTCGATCTCCTCGAGCTGCTGATGCTCAATGTGGGGGTCGTGTTGACGAGGGACACGATCTACGAGCGGATCTGGGGCTACGACTTCGGGACCACCTCGAACTCCCTCGATGTATATATCGGCTACCTGCGAAGGAAGACCGAGGAGAGCGGCGAGCCCCGGCTCATCGATACGGTGCGCGGCGTCGGCTACGTGATCCGCACGCCATGAAGCTCCGAACAAGGCTGACACTTCTGGTCACCGGAGCCGTTGCCATGGCCGTGATCATGGTGTCGGCGGCTGCGTTCGTCCTCGCAAGGGCGCAGATGCGAACGGTGATGGATCGGTCTTTGCTGGAACGCGTCGACGAAGTCCGGAGCGAAGAGGGGGGTCCGAGTGGGGCCATGGACCAGCTCGAGCAGCTGCTCTTCGCAAACGGGGGAATGATCCGAATCGATCAGTTCGCACAGGTTGTCTTCGACAGCGGGGTAGTGGTTCATCCGGCAAGCCAGCGCCTTGTCCTTCCGGTCACCAAAGCTGACATTGCCGTCGCCGCCGGGGAATCAGGAACGGCGTTTCGCGACATCACCGTCGACGACATACACCTGCGGATGGTGACTGCCTCTGCGGATGACCAGGGCCAGGCGATCCAGCTCGCCCGACCATTGACAGAGGTCGACCAGACTCTTGCTCGCCTCGCCCTCGTGCTCGGCCTCGTTGGGCTCGGGGGCGTCGCCCTGGCGGCCGGACTGGGTTTGGCGGTGTCGCATAGCAGCCTCGCGCCGCTCAGCTCACTCTCTGCGGCCGTCAAGCACGTCGCCCATACCCAGGACCTCGAATCCCGGATCGATATCGAGCGCGACGACGAGATCGGAGGTCTGGCTGCCGCGTTCAACACCATGCTCGAGGCATTGGACACCTCGCGCATCCAACAGCGACGGCTCGTCGCCGACGCCTCACACGAGCTGAGGACGCCACTCACCAGCTTGCGAACCAACTTCGAGTTCCTCGCACGGGCCGAGGGGATGCAGGAGGACGACCGCGCGGCGCTCATGGACGACGTTTCGTTCGAGATGCGGGAGCTCAGCAGCCTCGTTTCTGAGATGGTGGAGCTGGCGACGAGCGCCAAGTCTGGTGACGAGCCGCTCGAGGGCGTCGATCTCACCGAAACCGTCGAAGAAGTGGTCATGCGTGCACGTCGTCGTACGGGGAGGGCCATCACGATCGCAGGTGACGCCGGTCGCATCGAGGGCAGACCCACTTCGCTCCAGAGGGCGATCTCGAACCTGATCGACAATGCAGACAAGTGGAGTCCTCCTGGTGGCGCCATCGATGTGACGCTGTCGCCGGGGCGTGTCGAGGTGGCCGACCATGGCCCCGGTTTCGCCGAGGAGGACCTCGGCCACGTCTTTGATCGTTTCTACCGCGCAACGAAGGCTCGCACACTGCCCGGTTCAGGGCTCGGGCTGTCGATCGTCAAAGAGGTCGTCACGCAGCACGGGGGTGACGTCTTCGCGTTCAACAGGGACGGAGCGGTCGTCGGGTTCGAGATCCCGGTCGCGTGAAGACCCGGAGATACTTCGACTGACGTCGCCGCATGAGGACCAGCATGCGGATCTCCAGGTCTCGGTGGTCCGGTTGTAGTCGCCACCCCGGGGCGGTGCCCCTCAGAAGCGACAAGACGGTCGCTTCAGCGGCCGGCCACCTCCAGAGTCCTGCAATAACCTTCTACCAAGTCGGACCACCTCCTTTCTCTGGTGAGGCCAGTCTGGCACACCTCTCCCCATCTGCAACGGGCTTTTTCTCGGCATGACCATCGCCGGATCCCGGTGTGGATCTGGGTACCCCAGGGGGTACTAGAGTAATAACGTAGACCTTTGGATGGGTGATCCGAGCAAGGGAATAGGTTATGGGTAGGGAACAGCGACCGGCGCGGCGTGATCTCCTCATCGGGCTCGTAGCGATCCTCGCCGTCATCCTCATCCCACTCGTCATCTTCGTGCCGCTTCGAAGCCCGGCGACTCCGGGCGATCCGTGGAACGGAGTCCCCGAGGATCTCGGGCACGTGGACCACACAGCCCTGATGCCGGGTCCCTACGAGACGGGTCAAGACGTGACCAAGGCGTGCCTCGAGTGCCATCCGGATGCAGGGGACGACATGTTGCACTCCGAGCACTTCACGTGGCTCAACCCCCCCGTGAACGTGGACGGCGAGGAGATCGCGTTTGGCAAGGCCAACGCGCTGAACAACTTCTGCCTGGGCGTGCAGGGGAACTGGCCGAAGTGCACCTCGTGTCATGCCGGCTACGGCTGGTCTGACGAGACGTTCGATTTCAACGACCCGGCGAATATCGACTGCCTCGTCTGCCACAACCAATCCGACGCGTATGCGAAGGGTGACTCGGGGAACCCGGCCGAGGGTTCCGATCTGGTCGCCGCCGCACAGAGTGTCGCCAACCCCTCTCGGTGGAACTGCGGACAGTGCCACTTCGATGGCGGTGGCGGCAATGGTGTGAAGCACGGTGATCTGGACGACTCGCTCATCTACCCCGACGAGACCATCGACGTGCACATGGGCGAATACGACTTCGTTTGCACCGACTGCCACACCGCCATCGACCACCAGATCATGGGGACGTCCACGTCGGTGGCACTCGACGCTCGCAACGAGATCTTCTGCACGAACTGTCACGATGCGAAGCCTCACACCGACGAGCGGCTGAACGGGCACACCGATGCGATCGCCTGCCAGACATGCCACATCCCCGAGTATGCGCTCAAGGACCCGACGAAGCTGTGGTGGGATTGGTCGACGACCGGTAACGACAACATCCCCGATGACCACTACACGTACTTGAAGATCAAAGGCAGCTTCGTGTACGACACGAACGTCGTACCCGAGTACTTCTGGAACGACGGTACGTCGGACAGGTATCTGCTCGGAGATCCGATCTCGACGGATGGGCCGACAGCTCTGAATGCTCCAAACGGGGACATCACGGACACGGGATCGAAGATCTGGCCGTTCAAGGTGCACAGAGCGAAGCAGCCGTACGACACCGAGCTCAATATCCTCCTTCAGCCGAAACTGGCCGGTGATGGCGGCTACTGGGTGGACTTCGACTGGTCTCTGGCGCTCGAACTCGGCGGAGAGATCACCGGCACGGGGTTCAGTGGCGAGTACGGCTTCACCAGGACCGACATGTGGTGGCCGATCACCCACATGGTGCAACCGGCGCAAGAGGCCCTTCAGTGCGACGACTGCCATGGCGACGGTGGCCGGATGGACTGGGAGGCGCTCGGCTACCCGAACGATCCACTGTTCTCTGGCGGAAGGGCGGAGCTGGGCCTGGTCGGGGGTGGACAGTGAGGAAGGTCGGGCGTCTGGTGGGGGGAGCCGTTGTTGCGTTTCTGGCTGCCGCGGCGGTCGTTGTCGGCGGACCCGCCTCCGCAGACATCGCCACGTCTCACCCTCAGTTCGAGATGCTCGATTCTGACGGGAGCAACGTACTCGACAGCGGCGAGCCGGTGTCGACGATGCAGACCTGTGGGCAGTGTCACGATACCGAGTTCATCGAGTCGCACAGCTACCACGCCGACTCCGGGTTGTCGTCGATGACAGCACCGGGTGAGACGGAGTCGGGTCGGCCGTGGGACACGAGCACCGGCTGGTTCGGGGAGTGGAACCCGATCACCTACCGGTACCTCAGCCCTCAGGGAGACTCGCTCCTCGACCTCGGAACCGCAATCTGGATCGAGACTCTCGGATTCCGACAGTCGGGTGGTGGTCCGGCAATGACCTCTCGGCAGGGCGGTGCGTTGGAGGGCGTGCCTGTGGTCGCACACGATCCCGAGACCCATGTGCTCGACATGGCCACCGGTGAAGAGGTCGCGTGGGATTGGAGTGCTTCTGGCGTCGAAGAGCCGAACTGCTTCCTCTGTCATGCGCCACATCCCGATCAGGAGGCTCGCGTGGAGACCCTCGAGGCGGGGCAGTTCGCATGGGCCGACACAGCGACGTTGTACGGAACCGGCATCGTCTCCAAAGCGATCGACGGGACATGGACGTGGAATCCGGGAGCGTTCGATGCCGACGGCAAGCTGTCCGCCCAGCACGTTCAGATTCAGGCACCAACCAGCGACAACTGTGGTATCTGCCACGGAATCGTGCACACCTCCGATGCGCCGCTCGCAGATGTGGGGTCCGAGTTCGGCGGGTGGGAGACCCTCACCACTGGCCTGGTGTTCTCGGGGCAGCGCATTTCGGACTCGGCGCTGAATCTGGCCGGCAAGCAGGAGCTGAACCGATCCTGGGACATCCACGCGGAACGCCTCGTCAGCTGCACGGATTGTCATCACTCGCTCAACAACCCGATCTACCTCGAGACGAAGCTCACCAGCTACCTGAGCGTGGACGTGCGCAGAGCCGACTTCTCCGACTACCTGAATCGTCCCAACCACAACCTCGCGAAGGGCCGGAGCGCACAGGGAACGCTGGCCCCGGAGCTCGACTACACGATGCGATCGTGCGATTCGTGCCATGAGACCGAGAAGGCACATGCCTGGCTTCCGTACTCGGATCGCCACATGGAGCAGCTCGCGTGCGAAACCTGCCATGTGCCGGCGGTGTATGAACCGGCCGCCGCCCAGTACGACTGGACGGTCATCCATCTCGACGGCAGCCCGATCGAGATACCGCGAGGCATCGATGGCCCGACCGACGACGTGGCGTCGCTCATCACCGGCTACGAGCCCGTCGTGCTGGAACGCGTGGGACGAGAAGGGTCGACGCAGCTCGCACCGTACAACCTCGTGTCGTCATGGTTCTGGGTCTATGGCAATCCCGCTCGCCCGGTTCGTCTCCTCGACCTCGAGCATGCATTCCTCGAGAGGGATTCGTACCGGCCGGAGATCATGACCGCGTTCGACACCGACGGGAACGGCATCATCTCCGATGGAGAACTTGCCATCGACACCGAAGCCAAGCAGACGACGGTCGTGGCAAGGCTCGAGTCGCTTGGGTTGGACGACCCCCGCATCGATGCCGAGATCCAGCCGTACTCGATCAGCCACGGCGTGACCGGCGGCGACTTTGCGACGAGAGACTGCACGACGTGTCACACGAAGGACTCGCGCATCACCGCTCCGATGCAACTTGCGTCTTACGTGCCGGGCGGGGTGATTCCACACTTCGTCGACGGCACCAACACCGAGGCAACGGGCTCGGTCGAGACGGACGCCGACGGCTCGCTGTGGTACCGGCCGTCGACATCAGGGACTTCGATCGCCATCCTCGGAAGCAGGGTGGGAGGATGGATCGACTGGCTCGGTTGGTTCCTCCTGGCGATGACGTTCATCGGAATCGCCGTCCACGGGTCGCTCAGGTATCTGTTCACTCGCAGGCTCCGCAAGGCGCGACCGGTGACCGAGCTGGTCCATATCTACGAACCGTACGAGAGGTTCTGGCACTGGCTTCAGGCGGTTGCAATCATCATCCTGATCATCACGGGGGCGATCGTCCACTGGCCGGGATGGGTGGGCACGGCGAGCTTCACCAGGCTCGTGATCACCCACAATGTCGTCGCAGCAATCCTCGTCGCGAACGCTCTGCTCTCGATCATCTGGCATGTTGCGAGCGGCGCGATCCGCAACTACATCCCACGGCCGAGAGGGTTCTTCGATCAGGCCGTCGAACAGATGATGTTCTACATCAAGGGCATCTTCCAGGGGGAACCGCATCCGTTTGAGAAGGATGCCCGCCACAAGATGAACCCGCTCCAGCAGATGACCTACGTGGTCATCCTCAACGTACTGCTGCCCCTTCAGATGATCACCGGGATCATGATCTGGGGCGCCGAGCACTGGCCATCGGTGACCGCTTCCCTCGGCGGGCTCGGGTTCCTCCTGCCATTCCATTCGCTGATCGCATGGCTGTTCGCCTCGTTCGTGATCCTGCACGTGTACTTGACGACGACCGGGGCGACACCGCTCGCTGCGATCAAGGCGATGATCTCCGGCTGGGAAGCCATCGAACTTCATGAGGAGGTTGCGACATGACACGACCCGAGAAGCCGTGGATCAACCCCTACCTCGGCGGGGTGCTGTTGGGGCTCGTGCTGTTCGCCGCGTTCTTCATCACCGGCAACGGTTTGGGCGCCTCGGGCGGATTCCAGCGGATCTGGGCATGGCTCGAGGACGTCGTGGCATCGGGCCATGTCGATCGAACGGGCTATCTGGCGGCATATGCGGGAGGCGACAAGAACCCGCTCGATCTGTGGATCGTGCCGCTCCTGATCGGTGTCCCGGTCGGGGGGTTCCTGTCATCGTGGTTCAGTGGTCGGTTCAAGGTCAGAACCGGCAAGGGCCCGAACATCTCCGTGAGGACTCGATGGGCGGCCGCATTCGTGGGCGGCACGATCATGGGGTTCGGCGCCAGATTCGCTCGGGGATGCACCTCAGGTCAAGCATTGTCAGGCGGTGCCGTGCTGTCGGTGGGGAGCTGGGCGTTCATGTTCGCCATGTTCGCCGGCGGCTACGCCGTCGCGTGGTTCGTTCGAAAGCTGTGGACGTGATGGAGATGTTCCTGACACTCGCCATCGCCCCGTTTCCTATCGAAGCGGATCTCGGCAAGTGGCTCGCGTATGGCCTCTATCTCATCATCGGGATCCTGTTCGGCACGGCACTCGAACAGGCAGGGTTCGCTTACTCGCCGAACCTCGCTGCGCAGTTCTACCTGAAGGACATGCGCGTTCTCAAGGTCATGTTCACGGCCATCATCACCGCCATGACACTCATCTTCCTGTCGTCGGGCATCGGCATTCTCGACTACACGAAGCTCTTCGTGGATCCGACGTACCTGTGGCCCGGCATCGTCGGCGGAATCATCATGGGTGTCGGTTTCACGATCGGCGGATTCTGCCCCGGTACGTCGGCGACGGCGGCAGCTACCGGAAGCATCGACGCACTGTTCTACCTAGGGGGGATCTTCACGGGCATTTTCGTCTTCGGAGAGACCGTCGACTCGTTCGCCACGTTCTGGTACGGGTGGTCGATGGGCAGATTCACGCTTCCGGAGTGGCTCCACGTCTCGACCGGTACGACGGTCGTGCTCGTCATCCTGTTCGCGTTCGTGTTCTTCTGGGCAGCCGAGTGGTTCGAGAAGAAGTACGGGGGCGTCGATCCGAAGGCGTTGCCGAAAGCCCGGTATGTCGGAGCCGGCGCATTTCTCGTCGTGGGACTCCTGGTGATGTTCATCGGACAGCCGGGTTGGGAGCAGAGGTGGGACCGCGTCGCGACACAGAAGAACGAGGTGCTGGCGAATCGCGAGGTGCAGATCGAACCCGGCGAGCTTCTCGAACTGATGAACAACAACAAGATCAAGCTCGTCATGCTCGACGTACGGCCTGAAGCCGAGTTCAACATGTTCCATCTCGCCTGGGCCCGTCAGGTCGATCCGACGGCCGAAGCGGTTGACGCATTGGTCCCCGAGTTGCTCGACAACCCCGGGAAGACCGCAATCGTCGCGATGGGCAACGGCGAGGAAGAGGCCACCGAGGCATGGAAGGTGCTCGTGGCGCAAGACGTCCCGAATGTCTACATCCTCGCCGGGGGTCTCAATGGATGGCTCGACATCTTCGCGGGTTCCGATATCCATCCGGTCACGTATCCGGTTGCGGGCGATCAGGCACGATTCGTGTTCCCGACCGCGATCGGGTCCGGGTACTCGGCCTCGAATCCGGATCCCGAGGAGTACGACCTGGAGTACACGACGAAGGTGAAGCTCGCAGAGCAGACCGGCCCAACCGCAGGCGGGTGCGGGTAGCGCTCTGACCCTGCAACGTCTGGCGCGTTCGCAACGCCCGGATGACACCGCGTGCCTGCGCCCTGCGTCCCCGCCATGGGCGAGACTCGCGGTGACCATCGCCGGCGCCATCAGATGGAGCACCGCCGACTACCCTGACGAGCGTGGAGAGCGCGTTGTCCGAGCGGCCGCTCGTCATCGGGATCGCGGGCGGTTCGGGCTCTGGAAAGACGACTATCTCGTCGGCTGTCGTAGCCGAAGTCGGTGGTGCGCAAGTCTCGGTGCTGGAGCACGACTCCTACTACCGGCATCTCGACGGGCTGACGTTCGAGGAGCGGTCGAAGATCAACTACGACCATCCGGACTCGCTCGAAACCGAGCTGCTGGTACACCACCTAGAGACGCTTGTCGACGGGAGATCGATCGAGCGTCCCGTGTACGATTTCACCCAGCATCTTCGATCTCCGGAGACCGTCAGGATCGATCCGAGTCCGGTGATCATCATCGACGGCATTCTCGTGCTCGCCGACCCTCAGCTGCGAGCGCTGCTCGACCTCAAGGTGTTCGTCGACACCGACGCGGACCTGAGGGTGCTGAGGCGTCTTCAGCGGGATACCACCGAGCGTGGACGGACGATGGATTCCGTCATCCAGCAGTACCTCACAACCGTGCGCCCCATGCACCTTCGGTTCGTTGAGCCGTCCAAGCTGTATGCCGATCTGATCATTCCCGAGGGCTACAACAAGGGTGCCGTTGCGGCAGTGCTCGGGCTGGTCCGCCAGCGGTTGAACGGGGAACCTCCGCACCTGCCGGGCGCGCTGCCCGGACTCGTATAATCGCCTGATGGCGCATCCAACGGTCGCAGTCATCGGCGTGGGAGCGATGGGCGAGGCGCTCGTCGCCGGCCTCCTGCGGGGGGGCTGGGAGCCGGCTGACCTCTCGCTTGGTGTTCGAAGGGCTGAACGGGGCGAGGAACTGGCCGCCCGATACGACTGCGCGTGGAGTCTCGACCCGAAACAGGTCG